>DASYJK010000116.1:0-5033 GCA_035996525.1 Solirubrobacterales bacterium | reverse complement strand
CCCAGCCGGTGCAGGCGGTCGCGCCGCCCTTTCAGCATCCCGACCGCGTAGATCGAGGCGACCAGGAAGCCGGTGACCATGTACGCCGCGAGCAGCATGTGCGGAACCTCGTAGCCGGTCGCGTTGTTGAAGAGGATCTTCAGCGGCTCGGTGTCGACCACTTTGCCGGCGGCGTCGAGCGTGAACCCCTGCGGCTGGTTCATCCATGAGTTGGCGGCGACGACGGCGAAGGCGCCACCGATCCCGGTCACGAACATCGGCACCCCGGACCAGAAGTGGGCCCAGCCGGAGAGCCGCTTCCAGCCGTAGATGTAGATCGCCAGGAAGATCGCCTCGAGGAAGAAGAAGATCCCCTCGATCGCGAAGGCGATCCCGAAGGCGGCGCCGAAGCGGTCCATGAAATGGGGCCAGAGCAGCCCGAACTCGAAGCTGAGCACGGTGCCGGTGACGGCGCCAACGGCGAAGGTCACCGCCATCGCCTTCGACCAGCGCCGGGCCAGCTCCAGCGCGTCTTTGTCGCCCTTTTTGAGGCCGATGTAGTTGGCGATCAGGATCGTCGCCGGCAGCGCCACCCCGAGGCAGGAGAGGACGATGTGGAAGCCGAGCGTGAACGCCATCTGCTCGCGGGCGGCGAGCAGGTTGGATGCCGACGCGGCCAGTGGGAGCGCGTCGGGCGAGAGCATCGGCCGAGCCTATTCCCCGCGGCGGGCGTTGCGGTAGCGGCGGATCAGGGCGTTGGTGGAGCTGTCGTGGCGCAGCTTCGGCTCCGCCTCGGCCTGCAGCTCGGGGATGATCTTCTGGGCCAGGACCTTGCCCAGCTCGACCCCCCACTGGTCGAAGGAGTCGATCCCCCAGATCGCCCCCTGGGTGAAGACGCTGTGCTCGTAGAGGGCGACCAGCGCGCCCAGCGTCTCGGGGTCGAGGCGCTCGGCGAGGATCGTGTTCGAGGGCCGGTTGCCCTCCATCACCCGGTGCGGCACGACCGCCTCGTCCGTCCCCTCCGCCCGCACCTGCTCGGCGGTTTTGCCGAAAGCCAGCGCCTCGCCCTGGGCGAAGACGTTGGACATGAGGAAGTCGTGGTGCTCGCCGAGTGGGTTCAGCGACTCGAAGAAGCCGATGAAGTCGCAGGGGATCAGCCGCGTGCCCTGGTGGATCAGCTGGTAGAAGGAGTGCTGGCCGTTGGTCCCCGGCTCCCCCCAGTAGATCGCCCCGGTCTCGTAGTCGACGTGGGCGCCGTCGACGGTGACGTGCTTGCCGTTGGACTCCATCGTCAGCTGCTGCAGGTAGGCGGGGAAGCGGTGCAGGTATTGGTCGTAGGGGAAGACGCCGGAGGTCTGGGCGCCGAAGAAGTCCGAATACCAGACCGAGAGCAGCCCCATCAGCATCGGCAGGTTTTCCCCGGTCGGGGTCTGGCGGAAGTGCTCGTCCATCGCGTGGAAGCCGGCCAGCATCTCCGCGAAGCGGGCCGGCCCGATCGCCAGCATCGTCGAGAGCCCGATCGCCGAATCCATCGAGTAGCGGCCGCCGACCCAGTCCCAGAAGCCGAACATGTTGTCGGTGTCGATGCCGAACTCCGAGACCCCGTCGGCATTGGTGGAGACGGCGACGAAGTGCTTGGCCACCGCCGCCTCGTCGCCGCCGAGCCCGGCCAGCGACCACTCGCGGGCCGAGCGCGCGTTGGTCATCGTCTCCAGCGTCGTGAAGGTCTTCGAGGAGATGATGAAGAGCGTCTGCTCGGGGTCGAGGTCGCGGGTCGACTCGACGAAGTCGGTGCCGTCGATGTTGGAGACGAAGCGGAAGGTCAGCTCCCGCCGCGAGTAGTGGCGCAGCGCCTCATAGGCCATCACCGGGCCGAGGTCGGAGCCGCCGATGCCGACGTTGACGACGTTGCGGATTGGCTTGCCGGTGTGCCCCTTCCACTCGCCGGAGCGGACGCGCTCGCAGAACTCGCCCATGCGGTCGAGCGTCTCATGCACCTCCTTGACGACGTCGACGCCGTCGACGATCAGCGAGCGGTTGCGCGGCATCCGCAGCGCCACGTGCAGCACGGCGCGGTCCTCGGAGACGTTGATGTGCTCGCCCGCGAACATCGCTTCGCGGCGCTCGGCGACGCCGCGCTCGCGGGCCAGCTCGCCGAGCAGCAGCAGCGTCTCGTCGCTGATCCGGTTCTTCGAGAAGTCGAGGTGGAGGCCGGCGCCGTCGGCGACGAGCCGCTCGCCGCGCTCGGGGTCGGCGGCGAAGAGGTCGCGCAGGTGGACTCCCTCGACCTTCGCGTAGTGGGCCTGGAGCTCGCCCCAGGCGGGCGCGTCGCGCAGCGTCGGCGCCGGCTGCTCGGTCACTCGCCGCCCCCGCGCTGGGAGGAGATCGACTTCAGCAGCTCTTCCCAGGACTTGTTGAAGCTCTCTTTGCCCTCAACCTGGAGGCGGTCGGCGAGCGCGGCGACGTCGATCCCGGCGCCCTCGAACTCCTTCAAAACCTGCTCGGAGTTGCCGCCGTCGGCCGCCATCAGGTCGCCGACCTCGCCGTGGTCGGCGAAGGCGAGCAGAGTCGGCTCCGGCATCGTGTTGACCGTGAAGGGCGAGGCGAAGGCCTCGATGTAGAGGGTGTCGGAGGCGTCGGGGTCCTTGGTCCCGGTGCTGGCCCAGAGCAGCCGCTGCGGCCGCGCGCCCTCGTTCATCAGCCGCAGCCAGCGGTCGGACTCGAGCAGCTCGCGGTAGGCGACGTAGGCCTGACCGCCAACCGCGATCCCCAGCCGGTTATGCAGCTCGTCGGAGACCTCGTTGGCGACGGCGACGTCCCAGCGGCTCATGAAGATCGAGGCGACGGAGGCGACGGCGGGGTCGAGCCCGGCCTCGATCCGGCGCTCGATCCCGCGCATGTAGGCCTCGGCGGCGCCGAGGTACTGGCGGTCGTCGAAGAGCAGGGTGACGTTGATCGGGATCCCGGCGAAGATCGCCTCCTCGATCGCGGTGCGGCCGGCCTCGGTACCGGGGATCTTGATGTAGAGGTTCTCGCGCTCGCCCTTGGCGTGGAGCGCTTTCGCCTGCTCAATCGTCGCCGCGGCGTCGTCGGCCAGCAGCGGCGAGACCTCCAGCGAGCAGAAGCCGTCGACGCCGTCGGTGCGCTGGTGGATCGGGGCGAAGAGATCGGTGGCGTCGCGCAGGTCGGCCAGCGCGAGCTCGAAGAAGACGTCCTCGTCGGCGTTGGCGCCGGGGCCCTCGCCGAGGCCGGCGGAGGAGTCGAGCTCGGCGATCTGGGCGTCATAGGAGTCGCCGCCGGAGATCGCCTTGTCGAAGATCGTCGGGTTCGAGGTCAGCCCGGTGACCGAGAGCTCGTCGATGTAGCCCCTGAGCGTCCCGTCACCCAGCATCTTGCGGGTGATGTTGTCGAGCCAGAGGCTCTGGCCCAGCTGGTTCAGTCGTGCGGTTGCCTTCACGGCGACCTCCTCAGGTCGTTGAGTTACCGGCCGCGCGAGTCGCGACCTCGCGCACCACCTCGGCGACCTTGTCGGCGGTGAAGCCGAACTCGGCCTCGACGTCGGCGAACGGCGCCGACTGGCCGAAGGTGGTCATGCCGATGATCTCGCCGGCGGGGCCGACGTAGCGCTCCCAGCCTTGGGGCGAAGCCTCCTCGATCGCGACCCGGGCACTGACGCCCGGCGGCAGCACGCTGTCGCGGTACTCGGCGTCCTGGCGATCGAAGATCTCCCAGCAGGGCAGGCTGACCACGCGCGAGCGGATCCCCTCGCCGGTCAGGGTCTCGTGCGCTCCCAGCGCCAGCTGCACCTCGCTGCCAGTGGCGATCAGGATCACGTCCGGGTCGCCGCCGTCGGCGTCGGCGAGCACGTAGCCGCCTTTGCGGACTCCCGCGGCGGAGGCGTACTTGGAGCGGTCGAAGATCGGCACGGTCTGTCGGGTCAGCACCATCGCGATCGGGTTGTGGGTGCGCTCGACCGCGATCCGCCAGGCCTCGGCGGTCTCGTTGGCGTCGGCGGGGCGCATCACGTCGAGGTGCGGCATCGCCCGCAGCGAGGCCAGCTGCTCGATCGGCTGGTGGGTCGGGCCGTCCTCGCCGAGCCCGATCGAATCGTGGGTGAAGAGGTGGATCACCGGCAGCTCCATCAGGGCCGAAAGCCGGATCCCGGGGCGACCGTAGTCGGAGAAGGTGAGGTAGGTCGACCAGAGCGGCTTGATCTTGCAGAGCGAGAGGCCGTTGCAGGCGGTGGCGGCGGCGTGTTCGCGGATCCCGAAGTGGATCTGGCGGCCGTTGAAGCTGCCCGGCTCGAAGTTGACGGCGCCGTCAAAGCTGAGCCGGACCGAGGTCGAGTCGGTCAGGCCGGCGGAGCCGGAGAGCATCCACGGCACCTGCTCGGCGATCGCGTTCTGGATCTTGTTCGAGGCCTTGCGGGTGGCCAGGCCCTTGTCTTCGTCGGCGTCGAAGGAGGGGATCGCGGCGTCCCAGCCGTCGGGCAGCTGGCGGTGCTGCATCATCTCGATCTCGGCCTTGTGGGCGGAGCCGTCGAGCTTCTGCTTCCAGGCGGCGCTGAGCTCAGCCCCGCGCGCCCCGATCTTCTCGTCGAAGCGCTCGCGGACGCCGTCGGGGACCAAGAACTGGGCGTCCTCGGGCCAGCCGTAGGCCTTCTTGGTGAGCTTGACCTCCTCCTCGCCGAGCGGTTCGCCGTGGGCGGACTCGGTGTCCTGCTTGTTCGGCGAGCCCCAGCCGATGTGGCTGTCGATCACGATTAGGGTCGGGCGCCCGGTCTCGGCCTTGAAGGCGTCGAAGGCACGGGAGAGCAGCCCGGCGTCGTTGGCATCCCCCACCCGCAGCACGTTCCAGCCGTAGCCCTCGAAGCGGGAGAGCACGTCGTCGCCGTAGGCGAGGTCGGTGGCGCCGTCGATCGTGATGTGGTTGTTGTCGTACATCCAGCAGAGGTTGTCGAGCTTGAGGTGCCCGGCCAGCGAGGCCGACTCGTGCGAGACGCCCTCCATCAGGCAGCCGTCGCCGGCCAGCGCGTAGACGTCGAAGTCGAAGAG
>DASYJK010000115.1:0-4710 GCA_035996525.1 Solirubrobacterales bacterium | reverse complement strand
GGCGTCGCCGCGGGTCATGCGGCCGCGCTTGACGGCGTCGTCGACGACCTCCTGCAGGCGGTCGCGGCTGAGCGTGACGCTCTGCTCGAGGCTCTCGCGGAACTGGGCGACGCTCTTGTCGAGGCCGCTGGTCGCTTTGCTCGAGGCGCGTTTGGGAGCCGCTTTTTTCGCCGAAGTTTTTTTGCTGCCGGTTTTTTTGGCAGAGGCTTTTTTCGGAGCCGCTTTTTTCGTCGCGGCTTTCGCTTTGCTCGCCGCGCGGGCCGGAGCTTTTTTCGCTTTTGCCTTCGGTTTCGCGGCCTTGACTTTTTTGCTGGGTTTGGCAGCTGCTTTTTTCTCGGCCATCTCGACGTGCCTCCAGGGGGTGAAGTTGGGCGCGGGTGCGGGTTCGACTATGTCAATTCCGCAGCATCGCCGGCTCCGCGGCGGCGAATCGTGCCTGCACCGGGGCATGATCGGAGAGCCGCAGGGCGCGTCCGTCGAGTGGCAGCTCCCGCCGCTCCGGCGGCCACTGGGCCGGTGGCTCGATCACCTCGAGGCCGCGGGTCAGCAGGTGGTCGATCGCCTTTGGCGCGGTCGGCGCCGCTAGGCCGAAGTCCACGCGCAGGCGCTCGAAGACGGCGGGCTGCTCGGCCGGGCGCAGGTTGAGGTCGCCGCCGAAGATCAGCGGCGCGGCGCCGGCGAACTCGGTGGCGGCGCGGGCGGCGCGCAGCACGTCCTCGATCGCCAGGTTGGGCTGGTCGTTGGTCGCGTGCAGATTGGCGACGCAGACGCCGGAGGCGGTCCGGGTCAGCGCCATCGAGCGTCGCTCCGGCGGGCCGTCGTGGATTGCCAGCTCGCGGCGCTCGGCGATCCCGCCGAGCCGGCCGGGGACGCGGACCAGGGTCAGGTTGGAGCCGCCCTCGCCGGAGGCCATCAGGTCCGGGTTCTGGCGGGCGAGCAGGCCGCGCAGCGGGCCGAGGCTGTTGCGCGAGGTCAGCGCCCGCTGCCACTCGGCCGAGCAGGCGCGGGCCAGCGGCTCGGCGAAGCGGGGTGGGCTCTCCTGCAGCAGGGCGACATCCCAGGCGCTGGCGGCGAGAAGGGTCGCGAACTCGGTGGTGAGGTCGCGGTTGACCTGGACATGGGTCTCGTTGCGCTCGTCGATCCGCAGCAGCCGCGAGCGCCAGCTGCGCAGCGCGGCGTCGGGCGGGAAGTCCCGCCCGTGGAAGAGGTTCCAGGCGATTGCTGTGAACTCCACGGCCCGTAGTATCCGCCGCTTGAAGCGAGACTTCCTCACTGGCCAAGAGCTGGGCGCGTTCGAGCTCGGCAAGCTGCTCGACCGGGCGCTGGAGCTGAAAGCCGGCCGGCGTGAGCGCGTCGGTGCCGATTCGCTGGCCGGGCGCAGCGTCGCCCTGATCTTCCAGCGGCCCTCGACCCGGACCCGGATCTCCTTCGAGGTCGGGGTCGCCGAGCTGGGGGCGAACCCGATCGTCCTCCGCGCCGACGAGATGCAGTTCTCCCGCGGCGAGTCGATCGGCGACACGGCCCGGGTGCTCTCCCGCTTCGTCGATGCGATCGTGATCCGCTCCGGCTCCCACGAGGAGGTGGTCGAGCTGGCTGGCGCGGCCGAGGTGCCGGTGATCAACGCGCTGACGCCGCTGCACCACCCCTGCCAGGCGCTCGCCGACCTGATGACCCTGCGCGAGCGCTTCGGCGACCTCGACGGGCAGCGCCTCGCCTACGTCGGCGACGGCAACAACGTCGCCCGCTCGCTGGCGATCGCCGGTGAGCTGGCCGGGCTCGAGGTTGTCGTCGCGGCACCGGCCGGGTACCAGCTGGAGCAGGGGCACGGGGTGAAGTTGACCGGCGACCCGCGCGCCGCCGCCGACGGCGCCGACGCTCTCTATACGGATGTCTGGATCAGCATGGGCGACGAGGCCGAGGCCGACCGTCGCCGCGCCGACCTCGCTCCGTTCCGGCTCGACGGCGATCTGCTGGCGGCGGCCAAGGACAGCGCGGTCGTCCTCCATTGCCTGCCCGCCCACCCGGGCGAGGAGATCACCGCCGACGTCCTCTACGGGGAACGCTCGGCGGTCTGGGATCAGGCGGAGAACCGTCTGCATGCGCAGAAGGCGCTGCTGGAGGCGCTGCTCGCCGAGTAGGCGGGGCGCCCGGAGCCATGTATCCACGCATCGAAATCGGGCCGGTGACGCTGCAGACCTTCGGCCTGATGTTCGCCTTCGCCTTCCTCGCCGCCGGCGCCCTTATATGGAGGCGGCTGGGGGAGATCGGCAAGCCGGTCGACTGGGCGTATGAGATGGGCTTCGCGGCGCTGCTCGGCGGCATCGTCGGCTCCCGCGTCTACTTCCTCGTCCAGAACTACAGCGAGGTCAAGGACGACCTGCTCGGCAATCTCTTCTCCGGGGCCGGATTGGTCTGGTACGGCGGCGCGATCGGCGGCGCCCTCGCCGTCCTCGCCTGGGCCTGGTACCGGGACTTCCTCGGGCTCACCCTGCTCGACCTGGCGGCGCCGGCGCTGGCGCTGGGCTACGCGATCGGCCGCTGTGGCTGCCAGCTCTCCGGCGACGGCGACTACGGCAAGGCCTGGAACGGGCCCTGGGCGATGTCCTATCCCGACGGCACCGTGCCGACCGAGCAGACGGTCCACCCGACGCCGATCTACGAGACGCTGGCAATGGGCCTCGGCGCCTGGATCCTCTGGCAGCTGCGCGACCGGGTCCGGACCGGGGTCCTCTTCGCGCTCTACCTCGTCTACGCCGGCACCGAGCGCTTCCTGGTCGAGTTCCTGCGCCGCAACGAAGCTGTCGCGCTGGGCCTCACCTCGGCCCAGCTGGAGAGCCTTGGCATGATGATCGCCGGTGCGATCTGGATCGCCGTGGTCGTTCGTCGCCACGGCGGCATTTCACGGCCTGGCACCGCCGAAACGGCGCAAGTCGCTATATAGGCGGGGTGGGGCTAACGATGTTAATCTTGCGCAAGAACTTTGGAGCATTCAATCTAGGGAGGCTTGGCGGGTAAATGGCGGCCGTGGAGATACAGAACCAGGAGGGCCCGTCGGCGCGCACGCTCAGTGCCGTGCTCGACGCGGCCGCGGAGCGTTTGTCCGCGGCGGGAGTGGAAAACGCGCGCGCTGACGCCGAAGTTCTCGTCGCCGACGCGATGGGCGTGAAGCCGGAGGAGCTTTCGGTCGAAAGCGCCGGCGAGATCCCCGCCGACGTCGCCGCGGCGATCGAGGAGCGGGTGGCGCGCCGCGTCGACCGCGAGCCGATGGCCTACATCCTCGGCCGCGCTCCCTTCCGCACGCTCGAAGTCGCCGTCGACGAGCGCGTGCTCTGGCCGCGCCGCGAGACCGAGCTGCTGGTCGAGGTCGCCGTCGACCTGCCCGAGGGCGCCCGCGTCCACGAGGTCGGCACCGGCTCCGGGGCGATCGCCCTGGCCCTGCTGGCTGAGCGTCCCGACCTCAAGGTCACCGCCTCGGACCTCTCGCCGGAAGCGGCGGAAGCGGCGCGCGAGAACGCCGAGCGGCTCGCCATCCCGCTCGAGGTCAGCGTCGCCACCGGCATCCCCGAGGGCCTTGAGGGCGTCGACCTGGTCATCGCCAACCTTCCCTACGTCACCGACTCGACCATCTTCGAGCGCTCGCCGGAGATCCAGAAGGAGCCGCGGATCGCGGTCACCGGGGATTGCGGCGAGGACGGCCTCGGGGTGATCCGCGGCCTGATCGCGGAAACGCCCTCGGGTTGGAAGCTGGCGATGGAGCACGACACCCATCACGGCTCGACGATGCGCGAGATGCTGCGCGACGCGACTACCCTTCAGGACTATGAAGGGGACGAGCGGGTCACCGTCGGCTTCGCCCCGTGAGGCCGGCGACAAGCGATGAGTGAGGCTCCGCCGCAGGCGGGGGAGACGGTTCCCGACGCCGGCGACCGCTCCGGCGCCGCCAGCGAGGCGCAGCGCCGGGGCAAGGTGGACCGGCTGCGCGCGGCCGGGATCGATCCCTACCCCCACTCCTTCGAAGGCAGGACGCACGCCGAGGAGATTCTCGCCGCCCACGATCCCGCCGAGCTGGGGGAGGGGGAGCACGACCAGTTCAGCTACCGGGTGATGGGCCGGGTCACCGGCAAGCGCGGTCACGGCAAGGTCGTCTTCCTCGACGTCCGCGACATCACCGGCCAGGTCCAGGGCTACGCGCGACGCGACGCGCTCGGCGAGGAGGTCTTCGAGCGGATCGAAGAGCTCGACATCGGCGACCTGGTCGGGATCGAGGGGCCGGTCTACGTGACCAAACGGGGCGAGCTGGCGATCAGCGTGCGCGAGTGCGCGCTGCTGGCGAAGGCGCTGCTCGACCCGCCCGACCTCTTCCACGGCATCTCCGACCCGGAGCTGCGCTACCGCCAGCGCGAACTCGACCTGATGGCCAATGCCGAGTCGCGGGAGATCTTCAAGAAGCGCTCCGACCTGACCTACGCGATCCGCGGCCACATGCACGAGCGCGGCTGGGTCGAGCTGGAAACGCCGGTCCTGCAGCGGTTGACCGGCGGCGCCGCGGCGCGCCCCTTCGTCACGCATCACAACGCGCTCGACCGCGACCTCTTCCTGCGCACCGCGACCGAGCTCTACCTGAAGCGGGCGATCGTCGGCGGCTTCGAGGACGTCTACGAGTTCGGCAAGTTCTTCCGCAACGAGGGGATGTCGCCCCAGCACAACCCC
>DASYJK010000114.1:0-13442 GCA_035996525.1 Solirubrobacterales bacterium | reverse complement strand
CGTCGCCGAACAGTTCACCGGCCGCACCGGCGAGTACGTGCCGGTCGCCGAGACCGTGCGCGGCTTCCGCGAGATCCTCGACGGCGAGCACGACGAGCTCTCCGAGGGCGCCTTCTACATGCAGGGCTCGATCGACCAGGTAACCGAGAACGCCAAGTCGGCAGCGGCCGCCTAGGACCCAGCGATGGCCGCCGACCACAAGCTCGACGTCGAGGTCCTGACCCCGGAGGGGGAGGTCTTCGAGGGCGAAGTGCAGCAGGTCTCGACCCGGACCGAGGTCGGCGAAATCGGCATCCTCGCCAACCACGCGCCGCTGCTGGCGGCGCTGCAGCCGACCGAGCTGCGCCTGCACGTCTCCGACTCCGAGACCAAGCGCTATGCCCAGGCCCACGGCTGGCTGCAGATGTTCGGCAACCGCGCCCGGCTCCTGGTCGAGGAGGCGATCGCGCCGGAGGATCTCGACCCGGGGGCGCTGAAAGAGCAGCTCTCCGATGCCGAGCAGCGGCTTTCCGAGCACGAGGAGGGGAGCGCCGACTTCCTCCGCGCCGAGAAGGATCGCGACCGGGCGGAGGCGTTTCTCGCGATTGCCGAGGGATGAGCGGGGAGCTCGGACTTCTCCGCGTGGCGAGGATCCGATGAGTGACGAGCTCGTAGCGCTCGCTGAGCAGCTGATCGGGTTCGAGACGGTCGATCCGGAGTCGATTTCGGAGGCGGCCGGGTTTGTGCGGGGATGGTTGGAGGCGCGGGGGATCGCGGTCGAGCGCGACGAGGTGCGGGGGCTGCCCGTGGTCAAGGCTGAAGTGGGACCCGCGGAGGCGCCGACGGTGGTGCTGCACGGCCACCTCGATGTCGTCCCCGGACTGCCGGGGCAGTTCGAGCCGCGGATCGAGGGGGACCGGCTCTACGGGCGCGGCGCTTACGACATGAAGGGGGCGCTGGCGGCGATGCTGGTCGTCGCCGCCGCGATGCGCGACCAGGACGGGGTCCGGGTCCGGCTCGGGATCGTCGGCGACGAGGAGTCCGAGGAGGAGGCCGAGCGCGGCTCCGACCACCTCGTCGACAGCGGCTTCATCGGGGACTTCGCGATCACCGGCGAGCCGACCGATCTGCACATCGGGATCGAGGCCAAGGGGGTGCTGGCGCTGCGCCTGGAGGTGGGGGGTACGGCCGCCCACGGCGCCACGCCCTGGCTCGGCGACAACGCCGTCCTCAACGCGATCGACGTTTTCCGCAGTATCGAGTCGCTACCGTTTGCCCGGCACAGTTCGGAGCTCTTCGACCGCCCCTCGATAAACCTGGGCCGGATCTGGGGCGGGGACGCGCTGAACAAGGTGCCCGACCGATGCGTGATCGACGTCGACATCCGCTACCTACCCGATCAGGACCCCGCCGCCGTGTTGGCGGAAGTGCGCGCTCTGCCGGCGATCGAGGCGAGCCCGCTGTTCACACGGCCGCCGGCGACGGTCGACCGCGACTCGCCCTTCGTGCTCGGGCTGCGCAAGTCGGCGGCGGCGCACCACAGCGGCGAGCCGATGAGCGTCGGCCGCGACGGCGCCTCCGACGCGGTCTCGTTCCTGCGGGTGGGGGTGCCGGCGGTCGAGTTCGGCCCGGTCGGCGCTGGCCATCACGGGCCCGGGGAGTGGGTCTCGATCTCCTCGCTGGAGACCTACCGGCAGGCGCTGGACTCCTTCCTGCGAGCGATCCCGGACCGGCTGAGCGATGACTGAGCCGCTGCGGGGACCGGCCTGGACCGGCAAGAAACCGCCCCCCTCGGGCGACCCCGAGCCGCCGCCGAAGCCGAAGCGCTTCTGGCTGCGCTTCACCCTCGCCTCGGTCCTGATCGTCGCCGTCTCCGCCGCGGCGACGGCGACCAGCATCCTCCTCTACCTCGACTCGATCGCCCACGCGCTCTCGCACAACAACGTCTACAGCAGCAAGCTGCACAAATACCTCAGCTTGGTCAACGGCGGTGAGCCGGAGAACATCCTCATCCTCGGCTCCGACAAACGGGCCGGCGTGCAGGAAGACTCGGGCCGCTCGGACACGACGATGCTGCTGCGCCTCGACCCCGACCGCAACGCGATCGCGGTGATGTCGATCCCGCGCGACCTGAAGACGGAAATCCCCGGCTACGGCACCGGCAAGTTCAACGAAGCCTATGCCTACGGCGGCCCAAAGCTGACCCTGCAGACGGTCAAGCAGCTGACCGGGCTGCCGATCAACCACGTCGTCAACGTCGACTTCCTCGGCTTCGTCCGCGCCGTCGACGCGATCGGCTGCGTCTACGTCGATGTCGACCGCCGCTACTTCCACTCCAATGCCGGCCTGCCGGCCGCCGAACAGTATTCGGAAATCAACGTCGAGCCCGGCTATCAGCTGCTCTGCGGCAAAAAAGCGCTGCAGTATGTGCGCTACCGCCACACCGACACCGACCTCGTCCGCTCCTCGCGCCAGCAGGACTTCATCAGCGCCGCCCGTCAGCGGATCTCGATCCAGGACCTGGTCCTCGACCAGAGCGGCCTGATCGACATCTTCACCAAATACACGACCTCCGACGTCAACGACAAGGAAACGATGCTGCAGGTGCTGAAACTCTTCCTCGCCTCGCGCAACGCCACCATCAACGAGGTCCATTTCCCGGCCGAACTCGGTCCCAGCTTCGTCTACACGACGCCGGAAGCGGTCAACGAAGCCGTCAACATGTTCCTCGGGCTGGAAGCCAGCGGCGGTTCGCGCGGCTCGCTCGAAGACAGTGAAGTGGGCGACGCCGGCAAGAAGCAGAAGGGCGGCAAGGGCAAGAAGCAGAAGGTCAAGCCGGAAAAGCCGCACATCGACAAGCCCAAGCCACCGGGCAGCGACGGCCTGGTGCCGGCGCGCGAAGCGGGCGAAGCCGAGGCCAAGGCGGCCGCGCGCAAGCTCGGTTCCGGCTTCCCGGTCTTCTACCCGAGCCGGCTGCCGTCCGGCGCCTACTACGTCGAAAGCAACAGCTACGAACACATCCAGGACCCGCGCGTCTACCACCTCAAAGACACCGACGATGAACGGCACGCGGCCTACCGGATGGTCGGGGTGCTCGAACTCTCCGACGGCACCCATTACTTTGGGATCCAGGGGATCCAGGGCTGGCCGGACCCGCCGATCCTCAGCAATCCGAGCCTGACCAAGACCATTCACGGCCGCGAATACGACATCTACGTCGACGGCGATCGGGTCAAAATGATCGCCTGGCACCGTGGCAACAACAGCTACTGGGTCTCCAACGACCTGCTGCAGACCCTGACCAACGACCAGATGGTCGGGATCGCCCGGTCGGCCGACGTGCTCGTGCCCAACAAAAAGCCAAAGCAGGGAGGGAAGAAGCGATGAGCGAGCAGCGCGAGCCGGTAGGGGTGATTGGAGTCGGCTGGGTGGGGCTGGTGACCGCCGCCTGCTTCGCCGAGCTCGGCCACCCGGTGATCGCCCGCGACATCCTCCAGGAGAAGGTCGACTCGCTCTCGCGTGGCGAGGTGACGATCCACGAGCCCGACCTCGCCGACCTGGTCCGCCGCAATGCCGAGCGCCTCACCTTCACCACCGACATGGCGGAGCTGCTTGGTGCGGCCCGGCTGCTCTTCGTCTGCGTCGACACGCCGCCGACCTACTCCGGCGACGCCGACCTCTCCCGCGTCCGCGCCGTGGTCGAGGAGCTGCCCGCGGGCAGCGACCACGTGCTGATCATGAAGAGCACGGTCCCGGCCGGGACCGGCGAAGCGATCCGCCGCGACCTGCCCGGGCTGGCCTACGTCTCCTGCCCCGAGTTCCTCAAGGAGGGCACGGCGGTGGCCGACTTCATGCACCCCGATCGGGTCGTGGTCGGGGCCGACGCCGGCGACGAGGACGCCGCCGCGGCTGTCGCCTCCCTCTACGAGCCGCTCGGCGAGGTCCTCCACACCGACGTCTCCAGCGCCGAGATGATCAAGCTCGCCTCCAACGCCTTCCTGGCTACCAAGATCTCCTTCATCAACGAGATCGCCAACGTCTGCGAGGAGGTCGGCGCCGACGTCGGCGAGGTCGCTCGCGGGATGGGGCTGGACGAGCGCATCGGCTCCTCCTTCCTGCGCGCCGGCATCGGCTACGGCGGCTCCTGCTTCCCTAAGGACGTGACCGCGCTGAAGATGCTGGCCGGCAACACCGGCTACCACTTCCAGCTGCTGAACGCGGTGATCGAGGTCAACGAGCTGCAGAAGCGGCGCGTGGTCGGCAAGCTCGAAAAGCACCTCGGCTCGTTGCTGGGCAAGCGCGTGGCGCTGCTCGGCCTCGCCTTCAAGCCCGACACCGACGACATGCGCGAGGCTTCGAGCCTGGTGCTGGCGGCGCGGCTGCAGGGAGAGGGGGCCGAGGTGGTCGCCTATGACCCGGTCGCCAGCGAGCGCGCCGGGCAGCTGCTGGACTCGGTGACGCTGACCGGCTCGGCACTGGAGGCGCTCGACGGTGCCGATGCCGCGGTCCTGGTCACCGAGTGGCGCGAGTTCGCCGAGCTCGACTGGGCCGAAGTGGCAAAGCGCATGGCGCGGCCGCTGATCGTCGACGGTCGCAACTTCCTCGACCCGAAGGCGCTGGTCGCGGCCGGCTTCGAGTACGAGGGCATCGGCAAGCCACAGGTCGCGGCCGCCGCGGCGGCCACCGAGTAGTGCAGGCGATCGTCCTTGTGGGCGGCGAAGGGACGCGGCTGCGGCCGCTGACCAACGACGTCCCCAAGCCCGCCCTGACCCTGGTCGACCGCCCCTTCCTCGCCTACATGGTCGAGTGGCTGGGGGCTCACGGGGTGACCGAGGTGGTGCTCGCCTGCGGCTTCCTGCCCGACGTGCTGCGCGAGACGCTGGGCGACGGCGAGCACGCCGGCGTCCGCCTCACCTACGTGACCGAGCCCGACCGCCGCGGCACGGCGGGGGCGATCCGCTTCGCCGCCGACGCCCTCGGCGACGATCTCGACGAGCGCTTCCTGGCGCTCAACGGCGACATCCTCACCGACCTCGACCTGACCGCGCTGATGAGCGCCCACCGCGAGCGGGGGGCGCGGGCGACGATCGCCCTCTACCCGGTCGAGGACTCGGCCGCCTACGGCCTGGTTGGCGTCGACGGCGACGGAGCGGTGACCGAGTTCGTCGAGAAGACCGGTGAGGCGGTGCCGGGTGAGATCAATGCCGGCGCCTACCTCCTCGAGCGCTCGGTGCTCGACCTGATCCCGCCCCACCGCGAGGTCTCGATCGAGCGCGAGGTCTTCCCGCTCCTGGTCGGCGACGGGCTCGGCGCCCTGCGGCTCGACGGCTACTGGATGGACATCGGCACCCCGGAGCGTTACCTGCAGGCGAGCTGGGACATCCTCGAGGGCCGGGTCGAGACCCGGGTGACACCCACGGCACCCGGCCTGCTGGTCGGCGCCGGCGCCGAGGTCGACCCGGGCGCCAGGGTCGGCCCACGGGCGGTGATCTCGCCCGGCGGGCGCGTCGCCGCCGGCGCCGAGGTGCGCGACTCGGTCCTGCTCGACGGCTGCGTGGTCGGCGCGGGGGCCAGGGTCAGCGGCTCTGTGCTCGCCCCGGGCGTTACGGTTGAGGCCGGGGCGGAGGTCGACGGCGCGATCGTCGGCCGCGATGAAAGAGTCCCGGCCTAGCCACATGATCGACGACGTCCTCGGCATACCCGACCAGCTGCGCGACGCCCTCTGGCGGATTGAGTCGGCGCGGCTCGAGCCCGCCGAGGCCGCCGGCGTGATCGTCTGCGGGATGGGGGGCTCGGCGATCGGCGCCGACCTCGCCGCCGCCGCCCTCGGCGACCGCCTCACCCGGCCGCTGCTGGCAGTCCGCGGCTATGGCCTGCCGAGCTGGGCGACGCCGGAGTGGACGGTGCTCTGCTCCAGCTACTCGGGCAACACCGAGGAGACCCTGGCCTGCTTCGACGCCGCCGAGGCGCTCGGCGCCCGCCGCATCGTCGCCAGCACCGGCGGCACCCTGGTCGACCGGGCCCGCGAGGCGGGGCTGCCGGTGATCGGCCTGCCGGGGATCTTCCAGCCCCGCGCCGCCGTCGCCTACATGTTCACGATCGTCGCCGAGGTGGCGGCGCTGGCCGCCGCCTCGCCCCGCGTCCACACCGAGATCGACGCCGCCGCCGCCTTCCTCGAGCGCGAGGCCGAGGCGCTGCAGGCGCGCGCCGCCGAGATCGCCGCCCAGCTCGACGGCGCCCGGCCGGTCGTCTACGGGGCCGACCTGACGACGCCGGTGGCGCGCCGCTGGAAGTGCCAGGTCAACGAGAACGCCAAGCTCCCCGCCTTCTTCTCCGAGCTGCCCGAGGCCGACCACAACGAGCTCTGCGGCTGGGACGCGCCCGGCTCCGGCCTCGCCGCGGTCTTCCTCACCGACGCCGACCAGCACCCGCGGATCCGCCGCCGCTTCGAGCTGACCGCCGCTGCCGTCGCCGACGACGGCGCCGCCACGATCACGATCGAGACCGCCGGTGAGACCCGCGTCGCCCGCCTGCTCTGGGCGACGATGCTGGGTGATCTGGTCTCGCTCGAGCTGGCCAAGGCGCGCGGTGTGGACCCGCTGCCGGTCGAGGCGATTGAGCGCTTCAAGCAGGCGATGGGGCCGGTATGAGAGCGATGGTTCTCGCCGCCGGCCTCGGCACCCGCCTGCGGCCGATCACCTACGAGATGCCGAAGCCGATGGTGCCGGTCCTGAACCGGCCGGTGATGGAGCACATCCTGCGCCTGCTCGCCCGCCACGGCTTCACCGAGACGATCGCCAACCTGCACTGGTTCCCGGAGCTGATCGAATCCCACTTCGGCGACGGCAGTCGGCTCGGCGTCGAGCTCAGCTACAGCCCGGAGCAGCAGCTGCTCGGCACCTCGGGCGGCGTCCGCAATGCCGCCGGCTTCCTCGGCGACTCCTTCCTGATCATCTCCGGCGACGCCCTCACCGACATCGACCTGACCGCGATGCGCGAGTTCCACGAGTCCCACGACGGCGTCGCGACCCTGGCGACCAAGCGGGTCGCCGACACCAGCCAGTTCGGGGTCGCGATCACCGATGCCGGCGGCCGCATCCAGGGCTTCCAGGAGAAGCCCGACCCGGCCGAGGCGCTCTCCGACCTGGCCAACTGCGGCATCTACATGTTCCGCTCCGAGATCTTCGACTTCTTCCCCGAGCCCGGCACCAGCAAGGCCGCCGGACCGGATGATCCGACCGGCTTCGCCGACTGGGCGATGGACGTCTTCCCGCGCCTGCTCGACGGCGACGTGCCCTTCTACTCGCACGAGATCGAGGCCTACTGGAACGACATCGGCAACCTCGAGGAGCTGCGCGAAAGCACCCTGGACGCGCTCAGCGGCAAGGTCGAGGTCGAGCGCGAGGGCGAGATCGTCGACGGCTTCCGTAGTGGCTCGGTTGCCGGAGACGAGGGCGCCCTGGTCGGGCCGGTCCTGCTCGGGGCCGACTGCGAGATCGGCGAGAACGTCCGCATCGACGGGCCGTCGGTGATCGGCGACGGGGTCACGATCGGTGGCAACAGCAGGCTGCGCGAAGTGATTGCCTTGCCGGGGGCGAAGATTCCGGCTGACTCCGTGCTGATCGGCGCGGTTGTCGGGCATCGCCGCTGACCTGGGGGAGCTCAGTAGGAGGGTGCGGATACCCCTCCCCGTGAATTAGTCGCTCCGCGCCCTATGGATGCGTCGCTCCGGATGTTGGTGCGCGACCTAAAGGTCGCGCAGGTATCGGATTGCATTTCCGCGTGCTTCGCACACATTCCCGGGGAGGGATATCCGCACCCTCCCATCGAGACGCCCGCTCTCGCACGAGGGTTGGGCGCGTTCGTGTTCGGAGAAGTCACTCTGTGCGCGCCATGGGTGCGTCCCGGCGGGTGAGGATCGGCCGATGGAGATTTTGCATGCTGTCGCTGCTGGGATTGCGCCGCCGTTGTGTGCCGCGTGTGGTCGGAGCTGCAGGCCGGAGGCGATTGTCTGTACTCGCTGTGGGAGGCGGCTGGCGGCGGCGGAGCCGTTGTTGGGGAAGGGGCCGCCGGGGCTGGATCGGGCCTGGTCGTCGGCTCCGCACGAGGGGGTTGCGCGCAATCTCGTCGCGGCGTTGAAGTTCCGGCACCTGCTGCCGGTCGCCGAGCTGATGGCTGACCGGATTCAGTGGCTGGCGCCGGCGCACATGCTGAGCGGGGCGATCGTGCCGGTGCCGCCGGCGCCCTCGCGGCTGCGGCGGCGCGGCTTCGATCCGGCCGGGGAGCTGGCGGCGGCGCTTGCCGAACGCCTCGAGGCGCCGCTGGAGAGCTGCTTGGTGCGGCGCGGAGGGCGGCGCCAGGTCGGTCGCCGCCGGGCCGAGCGGATCGGTCAGCCGCCGCGGATCCACGCCACCGGCACCGCGCCCCGCAGCGTCCTCCTGGTCGACGACGTGCTCACCACCGGGGCGACGCTGACCGCCTGCGCGCAGGCTCTCCGCGCGGCGGGGGCAGCTCGCGTAGTAGCCATCACCTTCGCGCGCCGCCTCTGAGACGGCTGCAAACCGGCGCCTGGCGGTGTCCTCGGTCGCTTGTGTGCAGAGCACACGGCGCTCCCTGCGTCCTGGCCATGCTTGGTTTTCGCCGTCTCAGTCTCTGGTTCCCCGATCTGGCGCTCCCTATGGGTGCAGCTCAGCCGGCCGCCCCCGCATCTGGTCGACCAAGTGCCGCGTCTTGCTGCGCTTGCGCCGCAGGTCGCGGTGCTTCTTGACCTGGCGCCGCACGTCCTCGGCCAGTTCGCGCACGGTGTGCGTCATCTCCGGCGACGCCTCGCGCGCATGCAGGGTCACGCCCTTGAGGTAGAAGGTCGCCTCGGCGACGTGCTTCTCGGCGATCGAGGGGTTGCGCTCTTCGGAGAGGACGACCTCGAGCGTCGCCAGAGCCGAGACCTGCCGGCCGAGGCGCTGGAATCGTTTCCGCACCATCTCACGCAGGTCATCCGTCATCTCGACGTTCCGGCCCCGAATCTCTATCCGCATGAGTGCCTCCTTGTGGTTTCGCTACGACTGTACGCCCACTACCCGCTCAGAGCAAGAGGCAACGGACGCTTGGCGACTCCGCACCGCTACCCTTGAGCAATGCCAGCGATGGACCTCGTAACCAAGGCCCTGCGCGCCGGGGAGGGCCGCAAATTCAAGGCCTACCAGAAGCGCGCCGAGGCGATCAATCGCTACGAGCCGGAGATGGAAGCGCTTTCCGACGAGGAGATTCGCGAGGAGGCCGACTCACTGCGTGAGCGCGCCCGCAACGGCGAGTCACTCGACGACCTGTTGCCGGAGGCCTTCGCGCTGACCCGGGAGGCGTCGCGGCGCAGCACCGGCCAGCGCCACTACGACGTGCAGCTGATCGGTGGCATGGTCCTGCACGACGGCGCCATCGCCGAGATGCGCACCGGCGAGGGCAAGACCCTGACCGCGACCCTGCCGGTCTTCCTCAACACCCTCGCCGGGGGCAGCGTCCACGTCGTCACCGTCAACGACTACCTCGCCCGCCGCGACTCGGAATGGATGAAACCGATCTACGACACGCTCGGGGTCGGCGTCTCCGCCGTCCAGGACTCCGACGACCACGAGAGCCGGCAGCGCAAATACGCCGGCGACGTCGTTTACGGGACCAACTCCGAGTTCGGCTTCGACTACCTGCGCGACAACATGTCGCCCTCGCTCGAGCAGTGCGTCCAGCGCGGTCACCACTTCGCGATCGTGGACGAGGTCGACAACATCCTCATCGACGAGGCGCGGACGCCGCTGATCATCTCCGGCCAGCCCGAACAGGCGGCCCAGACCTATTACACCTTCGCCCGCCTGGCCAAACAGCTGGTCGGCGTACAGGCCAAAGAGAAACTGAAATCGCTCGGCGAGAACAAGGACACCTCCGAAGTCGACTACGACTACGAGTTCGACGAGAAGCACAAGACCGTCGCTCCGACCGAGCGGGGAGTGAAGAACACCGAGCAGTTCATCGGCGTCGACAACCTCTACCTGGGCGAGCACGGCGGCCTCGTCAACCACCTCAGCCAGGCGCTGAAGGCGGAGTCGCTCTACAAGAAGGACAAGGACTACGCCGTGATCGACGGCGAGGTGATGATCATCGACGAGTTCACCGGCCGCATCCTCGAGGGCCGGCGCTGGTCGGAGGGCCTGCACCAGGCGGTCGAGGCAAAGGAGGGGGCGGCGATCCGCGAGGAGAACCAGACCCTGGCGACGATCACCCTGCAGAACTACTTCCGCCTCTACGACAAGCTTTCCGGGATGACCGGTACCGCCCTGACCGAGGCGACCGAGTTCATGAAGATCTACAAAATCCCGGTGGTCGAGGTCCCGACCAACCAGCCGATGGTGCGGATGGACCAGAACGACCAGATCTTCAAAACCAAAGACGGCAAGTGGAAAGCCGTCCTCGACGAGATCGTCGCCCGTCATCAGAAGGGCCAGCCGATCCTGGTCGGGACCGTCTCCGTCGAGGTCTCGGAGATGATCTCCGAGGCGCTCAAGCGCGACGGGATCAAACACGCGGTGCTGAACGCCAAGCCCGAGCACGCCGAACGAGAGGGCGAGCTGATCGCCCAGGCCGGGCGCAAGGGCGAGGTCATGATCGCGACCAACATGGCCGGCCGCGGCGTCGACATCAAGCTCGGCGGCGACCCCGAACACCTCGCCATCCATGAGCTCAAAAAGCAGGGGATCACCTACGAGAGCGAGGGCTACCACGAGGCGCTGGAGGCGAAGACCACCGAGATGGCGCCCGCCTGCAAGGCCGAGGCCGAGGAAGTGCGCGAGCTCGGCGGGCTCTTCATCTGCGGCACCGAGCGCCACGAGTCGCGGCGGATCGACAACCAGCTACGCGGCCGCTCCGGCCGCCAGGGCGACCCCGGCGAGTCGCGCTTCTACCTCTCCGCCGAAGACGACGTGATCCGTCTCTTCGCCGGCGACCGCATCTACAAAATCCTCGACCGCCTCGGGCCCGTCGACGACGATGGCACCGAAATGCCACTCGAGGCGAAGATGCTGACCAAGACCGTCGAGAACGCCCAGAAGAAGGTCGAGGAGCAGAACTTCCTGATCCGCAAACGGGTGCTCGAGTACGACGACGTGATGAACGAGCAGCGCCGCGTCGTCTACAAATACCGCCGCGAGATCCTCGAAGGGCGCGACATCTCAGAGACCGCGCGCGACGAGACCGAGGGCGTGATCGAGCGGCTGGTCGACGAGTACACCTCCGGCGAGCTGCTCGAGGAATGGGACCTCGGGGAGCTGGAGACGCAGCTGCGGCTGATCTGGCCGGTCGGCATCGACGTCGCCACCCTGGCCCCCGAGACGGTCGACCGCGAGAAGCTCAAGGACGCCCTCGACGACGACGCGATGAGCGCCTACGACGACCGCGAGCAGGCACTGGGCGAGGAGCTGATGCGCCACCTGGAGCGCTCGATCCTGCTGCAGGTGATCGACAACCGCTGGCGCGAACACCTCTTCGACATGGACTACCTGCGCGAGGGGATCCACCTCCGTGGCTTCGCCCAGATCGACCCGCTCGTCGCTTACAAAAACGAGGGCTTCAACATGTTCTCGGAGCTGATGCACTCGATCTGGGACGAGTTCAGCAAACTCGTCTACCGGGCTGAAATCGAAGTCAACCCGGCCCAGGGCAACGGCGCCAACGGGGCGAATCCGCCGACCGCGCTCGACTACTCGGGTGGCACCGCGGCGGCCCAGCCCTCGGCGCTCGAACAGGTCGCGATCGCAGGCGGTGGCGCCGCCGCCGTCGACACGGCCGCCTCGCAGTCGGTCGGCGGCGACGTGGTCGAGACCGTGGTCAAAGACGAGCACGACAAAGTCGGCCGCAACGACCCCTGCTGGTGCGGCTCCGGCAAGAAGTACAAGCGCTGTCACGGAGCCTGAAGGCGGCCCCTGCAAACCGGCGCATCTCGCGGTCCTCGGTCGCTCGGATCGGGTCACGCACGGAGTGCGCTCCCCTCACCTCGCTCCCTGCGTCCCACGACCTGCTTGGTTTCGGGGCCGTGCGTAATTCGAGGGACTTCCCATGAGTCACGATGCCGTTCGCGAGTTCATTCGAGCTTTCAACGAGCGGGATCTCGATGCTTTCGTCGAGACCCTGCATCCCGACATTGAACTTCACTCCGGCCGGGGCCTGCGGAAGGGTATAGGCGCGGCACGACTGTGGGCGACGCGTGAGCCCGGTGGGGTGCAGCAGACGATCGTGCTCGACGAGCTCTACGAGGAGCCCGATCGGGCGGTGGCGCTGATCACCCGCGAGTGGCACTGGGATGAGGACGGTTCCGCGGCCGGCGCCGACGAGATGGCGTGGCTCTTCGCGCTGCGGGGCCGGCACATACTCAGCTGGCGCCCGTACGAGGATCGGGCCGAGGCCCTCCGCGCCGGCAGGTTCTAAGCTGCAGTCCATGGCTGACGCCGCGCCCACCGAATCGATTGCGCCGCGCCTGGCTGCCGTCCGCGAGCAGCTGTCCCTGCTCTCGGACTACCTTTGACCCCGCTGCGCTGGAGCTAGAGGCAGAGCGCCTGGAGGCCGAAATGGGTCAGCCGGGCTTCTGGGACGAGCAGGAGACGGCGGCCAAGACTTCGGCCGCCCACGCCCGCGCCCAGAAACGGCTGGAGCTCTTCCGCGGGCTCGAGTCCGACGTCGCCGACCTCGGTGACCTGGCCGAGATGGCGGCCGAGGACGAGGAGATGGCGGCCGAGCTCGGCGCCCAGCTCGGCTCGGTCGAGCGCCGTCTGGCCGAGCTCGAGGAGGCGCGGCTGTTCAGCGGCGAGTACGACGCCGGCGATGCCGTCGTCACCGTCCACGCCGGGGCGGGAGGAACCGACTCCCAGGACTGGGCCGAGATCCTCCTGCGGATGTACCTGCGCTGGTCCGAACGGCGCGGCTTCGAGGTGGAGATGAAGGAGGCCTCACCGGGGGAGGAGGCGGGGCTGAAGTCGGCGACCTTCATCGCCAAGGGCGAGAACGCCTACGGTCTCTTCGCCGCCGAGCGCGGGGTCCACCGCCTGGTCCGGATCTCCCCCTTCGACTCCTCTTCGCGCCGTCACACCAGCTTCGCCCAAGTCGACGTCGGGCCGCTGGTCGACGCCGGTCCCGAGCTCGAGATCGACGATGCCGACCTTCGCATCGACACCTACCGCGCCTCCGGCGCCGGCGGCCAGCACGTCAACAAGACCGACTCGGCGGTGCGGATCACCCACATCCCGACCGGGGTCGTCACCCAGTGCCAGAACGAGCGCTCGCAGACGCAGAACAAGGCGGTGGCGATGCAGTTCCTGCGCTCGAAGCTGATCGAGCTGGAGGAGCGCAAACGGGCGGAAGTGATGGCGAAGGCGCGGGGCGAGGTCAAAGACGTCGCCTGGGGCTCGCAGATCCGCAGCTACGTCCTG
>DASYJK010000113.1:0-10424 GCA_035996525.1 Solirubrobacterales bacterium | reverse complement strand
TGACGGATCAGGTGCGTGTGGACCGCGAGGAGATCTACGACCTCCTCGACCAGATGCGCGCGACGATCCCCGAGGAGATCAAGCAGGCGCGCTGGATCGTCAAGGAGCGCCAGGAGATGCTGGCGGAGGCCAAACGCGAGGCCGAGCGCATCGTCCGCGAGGCTCGCGAGCAGCAGGCCCGCCTGATCTCCGACGAGGAGGTCACCAAGCAGGCCGAGCGTGCCGCCGACGAGATCGTCGAGGACGCCCGCACCCGCGAGCGCGAAATCCGCCTCGGCGCCGAGGACTACGCCGACGAGATCCTCAACACCCTCGAAGTCAACCTTCAGAAGTTCCTCGCCGCCGTGCAGCGCGGCCGTGACCGCCTCGCCGGTCGTGATGAGGAGCCGGCTGCCGAGCTCGAGCAGCCTTAGGGCTCAGAGGGCGGGGTCCGGGCGCCCCTCCTCACTCGCTTGCTCGCTGGGTTGTGCTCCGGCCGTCCGAGATTCTGTTCGGGCGAGAAGCGCAAAACGTTCGGAGGGGCACCCGGCCCCCGCTCACGTGCGCATGCTGTAGGTGAACTGCCCGAGGGTTCGGGCCGGTGCGCTGGGCTGCTTCGCGTTGCGCAGTTCCAAATCCACGCATTTGGCAGGAACGGAATCGTGGAATGCCGCGGCGCTCGGTTGAACCGTTCCGCGGTTCCAAATCCACGTATCCCGTGGGAACGGAACCGCGGAACGCGGCGGGACGGTTGCGCGGTTCGTTATCCACGGACTTGGTGGAAACGGCACCACGGAACCCTGGTCAGTCGAGCTTCAGGTCCTTCAGGGCTGCCCAGCGGGGGTCCGCGGCCGACTCGTGTTCGTGGTCGGCCGGGGCGGCGTCGTTGAGGGAGACGCCGCAGGTGGGGCAGAGGCCCGCGCAGTCGGGGCGGCAGAGGAAGCGGGTGGGGAGGGCGAGCAGGGTGGCGTCGTGGGCCCAGCGGCCGATGTCGAGCTCGTCTTCGGAGACGTAGGGGCTGCGCAGCTCTTCGTCCTCGGTCAGGGCCGCGTCGATCTCGCGGGACTCGATCTCGAGGTCGAGGACGCCGGTCTCGAGGCAGCGCATGCAGGGCCCTTCGACGTGGACCGGGAACTGGAGGCGGAAGGCGAAGCCGCCGCTGGGGCGGGAGATCTCCAGCCGCACGGTCGGCGCCGCCGGATCGGCGACGTAGGTCTGGCCGCCGAGCTCGAACGGCTCCAGCCCGACCGGAACCTCGATCCGCCGGCCCTCGCCGTGGGCGAGCGAGAGCCGCGAGAGGTCGATGGTCGTGGTGCGCGTCTGTGACATGAGCGAACCTCCGCTGAGTAGGCCCTTACGATAATGCCCTCCTAGCGAGATTACGAGATGGGTCAATTCGACTGGACACCCGAGGTTTACCTGGAGCGGATCCGTGCCGAGATCCCCGGCTACGACGATCTCCAAGAGCAGGCTGTGGCCGCTGTCCCCTTCGCGCCCGAGCGGGTCCTGGAGCTGGGGATGGGCACGGGGGAGACGACCCGGCGCCTGATCGAGGCCCACCCCGCGGCCTGGGTGATTGGGCTCGATGCCAGTCCCGACATGGTCTTCCGCGCCCGCAAGAGCTACGACGACGTCCAGCTCGCGCGGATGGAGGACCCGCTACCCGACGGGCCCTGGGACCTGGTCGTCTCGGTGCTCTCGGTCAACCAGCTCGACGATGACCAGCGCAAGAACCTCTGCCGCCAGGTCAAGCGCCAGGCCCGCTCGCTGGTGATCGGCGACGTCTTCGTCGGCAGCCAGCTCGAGAACCTGGTCAGCTGGAGCGAAGGGGAAGTCACCTGGCAGCAAGGTGACTTGGCCGTAGTCCGAGCTTCGTACTGAGGGGTCGGGAGCCCTGCCAAAACACTCAGCGCGAAGCGCGTTTTTGGCAGGGCCTCCCGACCCCTCCGCACCCTTTGCCCTTTCGGTCGCTACCATCTCGCCTCCGATGGCCGTCCCGAAGAAGAGAACCTCCAGCGCGCGACGCGACAAGCGCCGCGCCAACCACAAGGCCGGCAAGGCACGCCTGAACAGCTGCCCGCGTTGCCACAGCCCGAGGCTGCCCCATCGCGTCTGCCCCACCTGCGGCACCTACGCCGGGCGTGAGGTCATCTCGCACAAAGTCGCCGAGGCCCCGGCGACCGCTTCCGACTCCGAGTAGCCATGGCGCCCCGGGGCGGCGTCACCGTGGCCCTCGACGGGTACGGCGCTGAGCAGGGTTTCGAGGTCCTCGCCGAGGGCGCGCGGCTTGCCGCCGCCGACGGGATCGGCGTCCGCGTCTTCGGCCCCCCGGCCGAGCTCGGTCTCGACGGGGTGGACGGAGTCGAGGTGATCGCGACCACGGCGTGGATCGGCAACGACGAGGACCCGGTGCCGGCGGTCCGCGCCAAGGAGGAGGCCTCGGTCGTGCTGGCCGCCCGCGAGGTCGCCGACGACGCCGCCGACGCGATGGTCAGCTGCGGCTCGACCGGGGCGACGATGGCGGCGGCGACCTTCGGCCTGCGCCGGCTCAAGGGCGTGCAGCGGCCGGCGCTCGCGGTCCGGGTCCCGATTCCCGGCAAACCGGTGCTCTTCCTCGACGTCGGCGCCAACGTCGAGGTCCGCGCCCAGCACCTGGTCCAGTTCGCCTTCCTCGGTGCCGCCTTCAGCGCCGCCGTGCTCGAGGTCGACAAACCGACCGTCGGTCTGCTCACGGTCGGCGAGGAGGCCGGCAAGGGACGCGAGGAGGTGGTCGAGGCCAACCGCATCCTCGCCACGGCGCCCGGCATCGAGTTCGCCGGCAACGTCGAGGGCCGCGACCTGCCGGCCGGGACGGTCGACGTCGTCGTCACCGACGGCTTCACCGGCAACGTCGCCCTGAAGCTGATGGAGGGAACGGCGAAGACGGTCGCCGCCGCGGTCGGCGACGCCGCCCGCTCCAACCCGGTCTCGATGGTCGGCGGGCTGCTGCTCAAGCCCTCGCTCGGCGGCCTGCGCAAGGAGCTGCACCCCGACACCACCGGCGGCGCGATCCTGCTCGGCCTGCGCGGGATCGCCGTCGTCGGCCACGGTAGCTCCGGCGCCGACGGCATCGCCAATGCGGTCCGCCTGGCGGCTCGCTGCGCCGAGGTCGACGCGGTCGGCCGCACCGCGGCGCTGCTGCGCGAAGGCGGCGCCGGGCGCGGCGCGCTCGCGGCCGGCGAGAGCGCGTGATAGGAAGGGTGGGATGAAGCGCGACGAAGTCCTTACCCTCGTCCGCGAGCACCTCGCCGAGGAGCTCGAGGTGGACATCGAGAAGATCGACGAGGGGACCCGCTTCAAGGAGGACCTCGACGCCGACTCGCTCGACCTCTACGAGCTGGTGATGGAGCTCGAGGACCGCTACGGCGTCGCGGTCTCCGAGCAGCAGGCGTCGCGGATCGAGACCGTCGGCGACGCGGTCGGCTTCGTGGTCGAGCACGCGCCGGCCTGAGCGTTGGCGGCGCGACCCGAGGAGCCAGCCGTCGCCGAGCTTGCGGCCCTGGTCGACGAGCTCCCCGCCGAGCTGCGCCGCCAGGCCCTGACCCACTCCTCCTGGACCGAGCGCCGGATCGACTCCTTCGAGCGCCTCGCCTTCCTCGGCGACAGCGTGCTCGGCCTCTCCGTCGCCACCGAGGTCTTCGAGCGTTTCGCCGAGACCGTCGCCGGGGGCCTGACGAAGATCCACAACCAGGCGGTCAGCGGCGTCTCCTGCGCCGAGGTCGGTCGCCGGCTCGGCGTCCCCGAGATGCTGCTCGAGAACGAGCCCGAGGAGATGACCGGGGCGATCCCGGCCGCGATCCTGCTCGACGGCGAGCGCCCGGTGCCGGAGGCGACCGAGGCCCTGATCGGCGCCTGCTACCTGGCCTTCGGCTTCGAGCGCACGGCGGCCGCGGTCGTGGCCGCCTTCGAAGCCCGGATCGAGCATGCCTCCGAGAACCGGATCGACTTCAAGTCCGCCCTGCAGGAGCTGCTCGCCCGCCGCGGAGCCCGGGTGAGCTACGAGGTGATCGACGCCACCGGGCCGCCGCACCGGCGCACATTCGAGGTCGAGGCGGTGGTCGATTCGGAGTCGATCGGGGTCGGCACAGGGCGCAGCAAGAAGGCCGCCGAGCAGGTCGCCGCCGAGCAGGCTCTCCTCAAATTGGGGGGTTAATGGGGCTTCGCGTCGCGTCCGACTCGATCGCAAGCCTTGGCGCTGCGAAAGTGAGGGATTCATGTATCTGAAATCGATCTCGATGAAGGGGTTCAAGTCGTTCCCCGAGCGGGTGAGCCTGGAGTTCTCGCCCGGCGTCAGCGTGATCGTCGGTCCCAACGGCTCCGGCAAGAGCAACATCACCGACGCCGTCCTCTGGGCCCTGGGCGAGCAGAGCCCGGGGGCGATCCGCGGCGCCTCGATGCAGGACGTGATCTCCGCCGGCGGCAAAGGCGTCAGCCAGCGCCGCGCCGCCGAGGTCGAGGTCGTGATCGACAACTCCGACGGGCGCGCCGCCACCGAGTTCTCCGAAATCGCCGTGCAGCGCCGGCTCGACCGGTCCGGCGACGGCGTCTACCGCCTCAACGGCGCCCGCTGCCGTCTCGCCGACGTCACCGACGTCCTCTCCGACACCAACCTCGGCCGCGAGATGCACTCGGTCATCTCCCAGGGCCGGGTCGAGACGATCGTCCACTCGAAACCGCGCGAGCGCCGACTTCTGGTCGAGGAGGCCGCCGGTCTCGGCAAGCACCGCAAGCGCCGCCGGCGGGCCGAGCTGAAGCTGCGCGCCGCCCGTGACAACCTCGACCGCGCCCTCGACGTCGAGCGCGAGGCCCGGGCCCGTCTGCGGCCACTGAAGCGCCAGGCGCAGGCGGCCGAGATCGGCGCCCGGATCGAACGCGAGGAGCTCGGCCTGCGCGGCCAGATCGTCTCCGAGGAGCTGCGCTTCGGCGCCGATCGCTCGGCGGCCGCCGAGAAGGCCGCGACGAAGGCCCGTGCCACCCGGGCCAAGCTCGACGAGCGCCTGACCGCGGTCGGCAAGCGCCGCCGCGAGGCCGAGGAGCGCTTCGCCGCCCGCGACCGTGAGCGCACCCAGGCCTGGGGCCTGGTCACCAAGCTGCGCGGTGAGCAGGAGCGGGTGGCGGTCCGCGCCGCCGGCTTCTCCGGTCGCGTCACCGAGCTGGAGGCGTGGCTGGAGTCGCTGCGCTCCGAGCTGGGCCCGCTGACGCTCGACGTCGGCCCCGGCAGCAGCCCCGGCGAGCGCGCCCGCAAGCTCGAGGAGGAGCTGGGGGAGATCGGCGCCGGGCTCGACTCGGCCGTCGCCGGCCTCGCCGTCGCCCGCTCCGACGCCGCCGCCGAGTCGGCCCGCGAGGCCGCCCTCGGCGACGTTCACAGCGGCGCCGAGCGCGCCTCCCGCCATGCCCGCCGTGCCGAGGGCCTGCTCGGCGAGCGCCACCGCGAGGCGATGCGCAAGCGCGTCGCCGACGGCGAGGGGCTGCTCGACGACGCCCGCGCCGCGATGGCCGCCATCGAGGCGGTCGGCGCCGCGATCCGGGCCCGGGTCGAGCGCACCGAGGGCAAGGTCGTCGGCGGCCAGGACGACGGCGACGAGATCGCCGAGGAGCTGCGTGCTTGCTCGCGGCAGGAGTTCGAGCTGCAGACCGAGATGAAGGCCGTCGCCGACGAGCTGACCAAGGTCGAGGTCGAGGCCGCCCACCTCGGCGATCGCCGCGCCGAGGCCGAGCGCGAGCTGGCGGCGATCGTCGCCAAGCTGGGGGAGGAGGTGGCCCCGGCCGAGCAGGCGATGAGCGAAGAGGAGCGCGCCGAGATCGACCGCCGGCTCGAGCGCCTGGAGCGCCGCCGCGCCCAGATCGGCCCGGTCAATCCCCTGGCCGAGCGCGAGTACGACGAGGCCCGCGAGCACGTCGAGGCCCTGCAGTCCCAGCGCGAGGACACCGAGCGGGCGATGCGGGAGCTGGAGACCCTGATCCGCGAGATCGACGCCGAGATCGAGCGCGCCTTCGAGGAGACCTTCGACGCCACCGCCAAGAACTTCGAGGAGATGGTCGAGCACCTCTTCCCCGGTGGCCGTGGCGTCCTCCGCCGCGTCGCCCTGCGGCCGATCCGCGACGAGGAACGGCCCAGCGGCGAGCAGGAGGCGCCGAGCGACGAGGCCGACGGTGAGCCGGAGCCCGAGGAGGAGGAAGAGGCGCGCGAGGAGCTCGGGGTCGAGATCGAGGTCACCCCGGCCGGCAAGTCAACCCGCAAGCTCTCGCTGCTCTCCGGCGGCGAGAAGTCGCTGGTGGCGCTGGCCTTCGTCTTCGCGGTCTTCCTCGCCCGCCCCTGTCCCTTCTACATCCTCGACGAGGTCGAGGCCGCCCTCGACGACGCCAACATCGACCGCTTCCTGCAGCTGATCCGGCGCTTCGCCGACCGCGCCCAGTTCGTCATCGTCACCCACCAGAAACGGACGATGGACGCCGCCGACGTCCTCTACGGGGTGACGATGGGCGGCGACGGCATCACCAAGGTCGTCTCCCGTCGGCTCCCACGCGACATCGCCGAGGACGGCGACGACGGTGAGGGCGAGGACGACGAGGGAGCCAACGGCGGCACCCTCTCCGCCGTCGCCTAGCCTCACTTAGCCAACTCTCAACACGGATCGGGCCTGGGAGCCTCCGTGTAGGCACTACGCTCTCTTCTGGGATAGGGAGGAGCAGATGGCACAACGCCACATGGACAGGTTGACCTCGTTCGACACGTCGTTCCTGGCGAACGAGAAAGCGAACGGGCACATGGCGATCGGTGCCCTGCTGATGTGCGAGGGCAGCGTCCCCAGCGAGGAGGACTTCCTCGTCCACATCCGCAGCCGGGTGCACCATCTGCCGCGCCTGCGCCAGCGCCTGCTCTACCCGCCGCTCGGCCTCGGCACGCCGTTCTGGGTCGACTACCCGGACTTCGACATCCACCAGCACCTGCGCCGCGTCACCCTGCCCGCCCCCGGCACCGAGGCCCAGTTCCAGGCCCTGGTTGGCGACCTGCTGGCGCCGCCGCTGGACCGCTCGAAGCCGCTCTGGGAGCTGATCCTGGTCGAGGGCTTCGAGGAAGACCGCTTCGGGATCGTCTACAAGACCCACCACGCGATGGCCGACGGCATCTCCGCGGTCGACATCGGCATGCTCCTCTTCGACGTCGAGCCGAAGGCCGAGCCCGCCCGCGAAGAAGCCCCCTGGACGCCCGCGCGCTCGCCCTCGCGCGCGGCCCTGGTCGGCCACGCCGGCTCCGGGATCGGGACCACGCTGCGCCGCCTCGGTCGCTGGCTGCGGCGCGCTCTGCGCGAGCCCGCCCGCGCTCGCCGCCGTGCCGCCGACGGCCTCATCGGCCTCTGGGAGGTGACCTGGAACCTCGCTCGTCCCGCCCCGAAGGTTCCCTTCAACACCGCGATCAGCCCCCGTCGCAGCATGTGCTGGGCCAGCTACGACCTGGCCGAGTTCAAGCAGGTCAAGAACGCGCTCGGGGGCACCGTCAACGACGTCACCCTGGCCGTCGTCGCCGGCGCCCTGCGCCGCTGGCTGGCCGAGCAGGGCGTCGCCGTCGACGGGCTCGAGCTGAAGGCGCTGGTGCCGGTCTCGATCAGGACCGAAAACGAGCACGGTGAGCTCGGCAACAAACTGACCGCGATGCGGGGGCCGCTGCCGGTCGGGATCGCCGACCCGGTCGAGCGCCTGCGCGCCGTCTCCGTCGCGATGGACGCGCTCAAGGTCTCCAAGCAGCCGCTCGGGGCCGAGGCGATCTGGGCGATCAACGACTGGTTCCGCGACTTCGCGCCGCCGGTCCTGCTGCGGCCGACCGCGGCGATCAACTTCTCGACCCGCCTCTTCAACCTGCTGGTGACCAATTTCCCCGGCCCGCAGATGCCGTTCTACGTGCTCGGTCGCAAGCTGAGCGACGTGTACCCGATCGGCTTCCTCGCCAAGAACCACGCGCTGGCGATCGCGATCCTCAGCTACAACGGCGGCGTCGGCTTCGGCCTGCTCGCCGATCCCGAGGCGGTCCCGGAGGCCGAGCGGATCACCGGTCACCTCGCCGCGGCGGTCGAGGAGCTCCGCGCGGCGGCCGCGCAAGTAGCCTCCCCTGCCGATGGCGACGAGCTGGCAGGAGATGATCGACCTCGGTTCGCGCGTGAGCGCGAACGCCTCGGCGGCGGCTGAGGCCGAGCCCGAGCGCCGCGGCGTCTTCAAGCGCCTGCGCGAGAGCCTCTCCAAAAGCCGCCAGGCACTGACCGAGGAGATCTCGGCCAGTCTCTTCGACCGCATCGACGACGAGACCTGGGAGCTGCTGGAGGAGGCGCTGATCCTCGCCGACGCCGGTGCCCCGACCACCGCCGCCGTGGTCGAGAAGCTCGAGCACGAGGTCGAGGCGGGGACGGTCCCGGCCGACGGCGTCGCGATCCGCGACCGCCTGATCGAGATCCTCGCCGAGGTCGCCGCTACCGGCCGCGCCCCGATCGACCTCAGCGCCGAGCCGGCGGTGTTGATGATGGTCGGCGTCAACGGCACCGGCAAGACGACGACGATCGGCAAGATCGCCTGGCACCTAAGCAAGGAGATGGGCCTCTCGGTGATCCTCGCCGCCGGCGACACCTACCGGGCCGCCGCCGCCGAGCAGCTGGCCGAGTGGGCGCGGCGGGCCGGCGCCGAACTGGTCCGCGGCGAGGAAGGGTCGGACCCCGGCTCGGTCGCCTTCGACGCGATCGCCGCCGCCCGCGCCCGCGGCGCCGACGTCGTCATCGTCGACACCGCCGGCCGCCTCCACACCCAGGACAACCTGATGGACGAGCTGACCAAGGTGCGCCGGGTGATCGACAAGCAGATGCCCGGCGCCCCGCACGAGACCCTGATCTCGATCGACGCCACCACCGGCCAGAACGGCCTGCGCCAGGCCAAGGTCTTCTCCGAAGCGGTCGCGGTCGACGGCGTCGTCCTGACCAAGCTCGACGGCACCGCCAAGGGTGGGATCGCGCTCGCCATTGCTTCTGACTTGGAGATCCCGGTCAAATTGATCGGGGTGGGGGAGACGCTCGAGGACTTGCGCCCGTTTGACCCCGCTGAGTACGCCGCGGCGTTGCTGGCCGAGTAGGCGGGTTCTTCGGGCCGGGTTGGTGGGAGGGGTACCGCCTCCCTCCAACGAAACCGCCGCCGAGTCTCCGCTCAGGGTGCGGAATCTCCGGGGAGAGGCCGGAGTCGCCTTGCTTGAGAAGAGTCACTGCGGGTTCGACAGGGGGGTTCGGTGGTCCCTCGGGCGAATGTGTGCGAAGCACGCGAAATGCAATCTGTCATCTGTCCGCCATAGGCGGACGCCAACATCCGGAGCAAGTCCGCGAAGCGGACGCGACCCAATTCGCCCGAGGGATCACGGACCCCCCGCCTTGCCACGCCCTAGCGCCCTCTCCTTGGAGGCGCCCTCTAAGCTGAGCCACCGTGTTTGACCAGCTCTCAGACCGCCTGCAGTCGACCCTCTCCGACGTCCGCTCGCGCGGCAAGCTGAGCGAGTCCGATATCGATGCGGCGATGCGGGATATCCGCCTGGCGCTGCTCGAGGCGGACGTCAACTTCAAAGTCGTCAAAACCTTTACGAAGACGGTCAAGGAGCGCTGCCTCGGCGACGAGGTGATGAAGAGCCTCGATCCCGGCCAGCACGTGGTCAAGATCGTCAACGAGGAGCTGGCGACGCTGATGGGGGGGACCGGACGCGAGCTGGCGATGGCCAACAGCGGCCCGACCGTGATCCTGATGGCGGGCCTGCAGGGCTCCGGCAAGACCACCGCCTGCGCCAAGCTGGCGATGTACCTGAAGAAGGACGGCAAGGACGTGGCGATCGCCGCCTGCGACGTCTACCGGCCCGCCGCGGTCGAGCAGCTGGTCACGGTCGGCGAGCGCGCCGGCGCCCACGTCTACCAGCAGGGGACCGACCGCGACCCGGTCGAGATCGCCGAGTGGGCGCTGCAGCAGGCTCGCACCGAGCGCCGCGACGTGCTCATCGTCGACACCGCCGGCCGTCTCCACATCGACCAGGACCTGATGGCCGAGCTGGCGAAGATCCGCAAGAAGACGCAGCCGCACGACGTCCTCCTCGTGGTCGACGCGATGACCGGCCAGGACGCCGTCGGCGTCGCCGAGTCCTTCGCCGAGGCGGCCGAGTTCGACGGCGTCGTCATGACCAAGCTCGACGGCGACGCCCGCGGCGGCGCCGCGCTCTCGGTCAACGCCGTCACCGGCAAGCCGATCCTCTTCGCCTCGACCGGCGAGAAGCTGGAGAACTTCGCCAAGTTCCACCCTGATCGCATGGCCCAGCGGATCCTCGGCATGGGCGACGTCCTCAGCCTGATCGAGAAAGCCGAGCAGCAGGTCGACGAGAAGCAGGCGCTGGCCCT
>DASYJK010000112.1:0-22477 GCA_035996525.1 Solirubrobacterales bacterium | reverse complement strand
AACACGAAAGGCAAAGTCGAAGCTCAGATCAGTTCCGCGGGAACTGAAATTGACCTTCAGAAAGAGCAGGCAGCCGCCTCCATTAGAGAGGCTGTTGCGGCTGTCGACATCCAAAGAGAGGCAACCGAGAGGCAAGCCAAGGAACTGGGCGTGACGACGAGTGCGATTGCGGCAGAGAACCTTGCCAACGCGTACGCCGACGTCGCGAGAAGGACCGAACACCAAGCGACGCGCTACACCTGGGCATCACTTTCCACGTACTTCTTCTCGATCGGCGTGGCAGGTGCAGGTATCTACACCGCCCAACACACCTCGGAAATCAAGGTTTACATCGCGCGCGCCGCGCTGGGGATCCCTTTCGCCCTATTCGCAACCTACCTCAACAGTCTCGCAAGCACCCATCGTCGAGAGGCCTGGCGACTCCGCCACATCGAACTCCAGATCAAGACCGCCAATCCATTCCTGGGACTCCTAAGCTCTGAGCGCCGTGAAGAGACGCTTGCCGCGCTGGCCCTTCGGTTCTTTCCCGGCCAGGAAGGCGTCAGCTTTGACGGCGAGCATAGTGCCGACCTTTCACCAGACGTGGTCGCGCTTCTCCGCCAGCTAATAGTCCAACAGGGCACGGGGGCCGCTCTCCCCGCTTCGAAACCGGCCAGCTAACAGCGTCACCAGGGTGTCGCCGAAAGGACTACGCGGTCGAGGGCGCCAAGGCCACAAGCGCCCTGCCAGACGTTTCGCGGCCTGCGCTTCGGGCTCGGACGCGGAACTCCAGAAACGACAAGACCCGCCGGAGCGGGTCGAGTCTGGTGAAGCGGGGAACCACCCCGCGAGTAGCTGATACCCGCTCGTAGCTTACACGGCGGCCTACTCCAGATTTCGACCTCTCCAGCGAATTCGACTGCGGAGGGCGCCGGACTCGAACCGGATCCAGTGGTTGCTGGACGTGGTAGGTATCAACTACCCGGAGCACCCTGACCCCATCACCCTCCTGCCGGCGATGCTAGGCGGCGAATTGAGCCCTGGAAAGGGGCGTCACACAGTTGGCGCACTCTTTTGACACTTATGCCCGCGCGGCTTGGGGCTCCCAGCGGAAGCGCTTGCCGGCGATGCGGGCGCCGGCGAGGGCCCAGATCGCGAGCACGGCGATGTTGCCGGCGTCGAGGCCGCTGCCCGTCGCGTTGGGGGAGAGGGTCGTCTGTAGCCCAAGGGCGAGGTGGTAGAGCGGGAAGATCTTGCCGACCGCTTCCAGCCACTGCGGCAGCTGGTCGACCGGGATCCAGATGCCGGAGAAGAAGGCGAGGATGACGACGGTGAAGGGGGCGATCGTCGAGGCCGAGTCGGGGGTGGTGGTGACGGCAGTGAGGGCGATCCCCAGCGAGCAGCAGGTGGCGGTGCCGAGGATCACGTAGAGGACGAAGGCGGGGAAGGTCGAGGTCGGGATCGGGACGCCGTAGGCGAGCGCCCCGACCGCGAGCAGGACGGCGGTCATGAACAGAGCCTGGACAGTGGCGCGGGTGATCTGGGCGACGATGAAGGTCCAGGGCGGCATCGGCGTGCCGCGGTAGCGCTTCAGCTGACCGTTCTCGCGCTGGGTGGTGAGCGAGACCGCGAGGGTGGTGAAGGTCGAGAGCGCCACCGCGTAGGCGACGATCCCGGCCGTGAAGTAGGCCTGGGCGCTGATCCGGACGTCATTCGGCAGGGTCGTCCCGTTGTCGCCGCCCTTGATGAAGATCGAGTTGAAGAGGACCAGCAGGATCAGCGGGAAGGCGACGGTGAAGATGATCGCCCGCGGCGTCCGCAGGGCGACCAGGATCGCCATCCGGGCCTGGGCGAGGACGATGCCGCGGTCCCTCACCGTGGCTCCTCCCGGGTCAGCTCGAGGAAGATGTCCTCGAGGTTGGGGCGGCGGACCTCGAGCTCGTCGAGGGCCAGGCCGCGCTCCTCGGCCAGTCCGAGCAGCGCGTAGAGGTCGCGCTGGGGCTGCTCGGTCTCGATCTCGACCCGGTTGCCCGAGACCTGGACCGGGGCAGAGGCACGGCCGCGGATCTCCTCGACGCTGAGGCCGCCGTTGAGCGTGAAGCCGATCACCGTGCGGCGACCGAGGCTCTCGCCGAGCTCCTCGGTTCGGCCCTGGGCGACGATACGGCCGTCGCGGAGGATCGCCACGTGGTCGGCCAGGTGCTGGGCCTCGTCCATGTAGTGGGTGGTAAGGAAGACGGTCTTGCCGAGCGCCTTCAAGCCCTCGATCATGTTCCAGGCGTCGCGGCGGGCGGTCGGGTCGAAGCCGGTGGTGGGCTCGTCGAGGAAGATCAGGTCAGGGTCGCCGACGATCCCGATCGCGACGTCGGCGCGGCGTTTCTGGCCGCCGGAGAGGGTGCCGATGCGGGCGTCGCGCTTGTCGCCGAGCCCGACCAGCTCGATCGTCTCCTCGACCGGCCGCGGCGCCGCGTAGAAGCGGGCGAAGAGGGCGATCGCCTCTCGCACCGTCCAGAGCGGGTCGAGCTCGCACTCCTGCAGGACGAGGCCGACGCGGTCGCGCCAGGCACGGGTCGGGGCGGCCGGGTCGACGCCGAGGACCGCGACCTCGCCGGCGCTGCGCTCGCGGTAGCCCTCGAGGATCTCGATCGTGGTCGTCTTGCCGGCGCCGTTGGGGCCGAGGAAGCCGAAGACCTCGCCGGCGGCGACCTCGAAGTCGAGGCCGCGGACCGCTTCGTTCTCGCCGTAGGACTTGCGCAGCCCGCTGACGCTGATCGCCACCTCGCTCACGGCGCTCACGCTATCCAAGAGTCGCGGACGGAAATCGCTTGAGAGACGAAATTTAGTTTGCTAAACTAATTACCAACGCTAACTAATGAATCCAAAGGCTGCCGACACCTCACTCACCGATGCCGCGACGCAGCTGCGGCTCGGAATCGTGCGGACGGCGCGGCGGCTGCGCCAAGAGGCGGCGGCGGAGGCGACCGGCTTGACCCCGACCTCGACCTCGGCCCTGGCCACGATCGAGCGCCACGGGCCGCTCACGCCCAGCGAGCTGGCGAAGCTAGAGCGGGTGCGCCGGCCGACCGTGACCCGCACCCTCGGCTGCCTCGAACGGGAGGGTCTGATCGAGCGCACGCCGGACCCCGCCGACGGCCGCAGCTCCCTGGTCAGCGTCAACGGCGCCGGGCGCGAGCGCCTGCGGCGTCTGCGCGGGCGCAAGAACGCCTACCTGGCCCGGCGCATGCGCGACATGCCCGCGGCTGATGTCGAGGTGCTGGAGCGGGCGGCGGCGATCCTCGAGGGCATGCTGGAGAGTGAAGACGCGCCGGCCCGGCGCGGCCGCTCGTGAGCGCCGCTTTACGTCGCTCTTTCAACTCGCTCGAGGTTCCCAACTACCGGCGCTACTTCGCCGGCCAGCTGATCTCGCTCTCCGGCACCTGGATGCAGACGGTGGCGGCGATCTGGCTGATCCTGACCCTGACCGACAGCGGCATCGCGGTCGGCCTGACCACGGCGCTGCAGTTCCTGCCGATGCTGCTGATCGGCGCCTGGGGTGGGCTGCTGGCCGACCGCTTCCCGAAACGGAAGCTGCTGATCACGACCCAGGCGCTGATGGCGATCCCCGCCGTCGGCCTCTTCGCGGTCGCCGCGACCGGGGTCGTCGAGCCCTGGATGGTCTTCCTCGCGGTGTTCGCGATGGGCAGCGTCAACGCGATCGACAACCCGGCCCGACAGAGCTTCGTGATGGAGATGGTCGGCCCCGGCCGGGTCGTCAACGCGGTCAGCCTCAACAGCGTGATCGTGCAGATGGCGCGGATCGTCGGCCCGGCCCTGGCCGGGCTGCTGATCGCCGGCTTCGGCGTCGTCCCCTGCTTCGCCCTCAACGCGCTCACCTTCGTGGCGATGATCGTCGCCCTCTGGGGGATGGACCCGGCGGGCCTGCACACCGAGCCGGTGGCGCCGCGGGAGCCGGGGGCGATCCGGGCCGGGCTGCGCTACGTCCTCCGCACCCCTGAGCTGGCGGTGCCGCTGGCATTGATGGCGCTGGTCGGGACGCTCGGCTTCAACTTCCAGGTGGTGCTGCCGCTGCTGGCCAAATTCAGCTTCGGCGGCGGCGCCGGCACCTACGCGGTGATGGTCTCGGCGATGGCGGTCGGCTCGATCGCCGGCGCCCTCGTCAACGGCGCCCACGGCCAGACCGGCCCGCGCCTGATCGCCGGTGGCGCGCTCGCCTTCGGAGCCTCGGGCCTGCTGGCGGCGGTGATGCCCTCGCTGGCCTTCGAGATCCCGATGCTGGCCCTGCTCGGGGCCGCCGCCGTCACCTTCGCGGCGACGATCAACTCGACCCTGCAGCTGGCGGTGGCGCCGAAGATGCGGGGCCGGGTGATGGCGCTCTACTCGGTCGTCTTCCTCGGCTCGACCCCGATCGGCGGCCCCCTGACCGGCTGGCTGGCCGAAACCTACGACCCCCGCGTGGCCCTGCTCCTGGCCGGCATCACCGGCCTCTCCGCCGCCTGGGCCGCCCACGTCTCCTTCGCTCGAATTCGCAGCCGCAAGGCGAACCCGAGCACCGCCGAACTCATTGTTTAGCCCAGTGGGGAGTGTCTGGCGAGAGGGACTCGCCGGACACTCCCCACTGTTCGTCCGGCGAGTCCCTCTCGCCGGCCTCCGGTGATTGCTAGTCGGTGTATCCAGCTGACTTCAGGTACGCCGCAGCGGCTTCTTTAGGCGTCTGTTTTTCGAGTTCGACCCGGGCGTCGAGCTCCTGCATGACCGGCAGCGTCAGGCCCTTCTGGACCTCGACGATGGTCTTTTCGTAGTCCGGCCCCGCCTTCGACACGACCTTGGGCGTGGTCACGAAGATCACGTTTCCGGATGGGAAGACGTGCTTGTCGTCTTCGAGGATCACGAACTTGTCCTTTTCGGCCGACAGCTGCGGGTCGGTGGTGAAGAGGATCGAGAGATCCGCCTGGCCCTTTTCCAGCACCGTGTAGCGGAGGCTGATGTCAACCGGATGGAAGGACTTGAATTTGAGCCCGTACAGTTCTTCCAGCCCGGCCAGGCAGTCGATCCGCTGGCGGCACTCGGGGGAGCCGTACAGCGACAGTTTTTCCGACACTCCTTCGAGGTCGGAGACGTCCTTGAGGCCGTACTTTTCGGCCGTCTTCTTCAGGGTGCCGACCGCGTTGGCGCTGGCGAACGGGGTCGGTTCAAAGGCGACCAACCCTTCCTTTTCGAATTCTTCGTTCGCTTTTTCCCACGCTTCGGTGCCGCCGGAGGGAACTTCTTCCGGTTCGAGGCCGAAGAAGGAGGTGAGGGCGGTGCTGGCGTACTCCGGGTAGCCGGAGATGGCGCCCGACTGGACCGCTTTGTGGGCGACGGTTTCGGAACCGAGGCTGAGATCGCTCTTGGCCTTGTATCCCGCCGCGGCCAGGGCCTGGGTGTAGATTTCGCCGAGGATTTCCTGTTCGGGGAAGTTCTTCGAGCCGATCGTCAGGCTCACCTTGGCGTTGTCCGGGTTGGAGACGATCGCGGCCCCTTCGCCGCCCGATTCGCTCGCGGTGGAGTCACTGCTGTCACTGCTGCTGCCGCAGGCGCTGACGCCGATCGCCAGCGCGAGCACGGCCAGCATCGCGAACACCATGCCAAGCCTCGTTTTGTCGAACCTCACTGTGGTGCCTCCTTGTGTGTTTTCGGACGGGTCACGCGGGCCTCAACTTAAGGCCCTTGGAAGTGAGTAGGCGCTGTAGCCCAGCGAGCGAGAACTCGAGGGCGAGGGCGAGAAGTGCTACCAGAATTGCGCCGGCGAGGACGCCGTTGGAGCCGTAGACGTTTTCGCCGAGGATGAATTCGCCGAGCGTCGCCACCCCCGCCAGGGGCGCGATCGTCGACGTTGCGACGATCGCGATCGTCGACGTTCGGATGCCGGTAAAGATGCTGGTCACCGCTATCGGCGCCTCGATCCTGCGGACGATCTCGAGCTCGGTCATGCCCATGCCCCGCGCCGCCTCCACCGTCGAGCGATCGACCTCGCGGATGCCGACGAAGGTGTTGACCAGGATCGGCGGGATGCCGAGGATCGCCAGGGCGATGGTGAGGTTGAAGAGCCCGACGCCGATAACCGCCGCCATCAGCGCGATCAGGCCGAGCTCCGGGATTGCCCGTCCGGCATTGCCGAGGCCGACGGCGACCAGTTCCCCCTTGCCCCGATGGCCGAGGAAGAGACCGGCAGGGAGAGCGATCAGAATCGCGAGTGCCAGTGCCAGCACCGTGACTTCGAGCTGGGCCAGGGTCAGTTCGATCACCTGGTCGAGGCCACCCACGCCCTTGCCCCCGGTGACGTTCGAGGTCTGAGGGGTGAAGATGAATTCGATCGCCCCGCCGAAGGAGGCGAAGAGCGGCGTCGCGATAGTCACGATGCCCTCGCCCGACGCCAGGGCGTCGCGAAGTACTGGATCGTGAGCAAGATGGCATCGAAGAAGAAGGCCATCACCATCACGATCACGATGCTGATCAGAATCGAAGTCGGGAAGTGGAGGTTGGCCGCGCCGTAGATCTGGGTGCCGAGGCCGCCCGCGTGAACGAAGACCGCCAGGGTCGCGATCGCGATCGTGCTGACCGTCGCAATCCGCAGGCCGCCGATGATCTCCGGCGTCGCCAGTGGTATCTCAACCTGCCAGAGGATCTGGCGTTCGGTCATCCCCATGCCGCGGGCGGAGTCCCTGGCGGACTCGGGCACGTTCTCGAGGCCGACGGTTACGTTGCGGAAGATGATCTGCAGCGTGTAGGCGCTGAGGGCGATGATCGCCGTCTCGCGGCTGCGCCCGGTGATCGGCAGCAGCAGCAGGAAGAAGGAGATGCTGGGGATCGCGTAGAGGATCCCGGTCCCGGCCAGGAGCGGCGGCCGCAGCCAGCGGCGGCGATGGGCGAGCAGGGCGAGGGCGAAGGCGACGAGAAAGCCGAGCACGACCGAGATCAGGACGAGTTCGAGCTGCTGCAGCGCCGGCGTCCCGTAGCGGTCGATGTTTTCCCGCGCCCAGTCCCAGCAGAAGAGGTGGCTGGGGTTTGCCTGGCAGGGGCGGTTCCCGGGCGTCCGTTCGTGGAAGAAGCCTTCGCCGACCTGCCCCGCGGCCGCCAGTGGCAGTGCCGCAAAGCTAGCCATGTGGCCGCTCCACGGCGCTGTGCTCCTCCGTCTTCGCCGCGGGCGATTTGAGGAACTCGGAGATGATCTCGACCGAGAGCACGCCGTCGATCCGGCCTTCGTGGTCGACTACGGCCGCGTACTGGGCCTCGCCTTGGAGCAGGTCGGCGAGGGCGTCGCGCATGATGTCGTCGCGATCGAGCAGCGGGCCGAGCGGAGAGTCCGGCCGGGCCGGGACCGTCTCGGCGCGGAGGTCGCGCTCGGAGAGCCAGCCGAGCGGCCGGCGCCCGCTGTCGACCAGCAACGGGTAGGGGACCTCGACGTCGGGCTCGGCCAGCTTCGCCCGCACCTCGGCCGTCGCCTGGCCGACGTGGGCGAGCGGCGCCTCCCAGAGGTCGATGTCGGAGACCCGCATCAGCGCCAGCCGCTTCAGGGCCCGGTCGGCGCCGACGAAATCCTCGACGAACTCGGTCGCCGGCGCCATCAGGACCTCGGCCGGGGTCGCGTACTGCTCGACCTTGCCGCCCTCCTTCATGATCGCGATCCGGTCGCCCATCTTGATCGCCTCGTCGATGTCGTGGGTGACGAAGAGGACGGTCTTGCGGACCTGTGCCTGCAGCCGCAGGAACTCGTTCTGCAGGCGCTCGCGGGCGATCGGATCGATCGCCCCGAACGGCTCGTCCATCAGCATCACCAGGGGGTCGGCAGCGAGGGCGCGGGCGACGCCGACGCGCTGCTGCTGGCCGCCGGAGAGCTGGGCCGGGTAGCGCTCGCCGAGCTCGGGGTCGAGCCCGATCAGCTCCAGCAGCTCGCTCGTGCGCGCCCGCGTGCGCTCCTTCTTCCAGCCCAGCAGCTGCGGCACGGCGCCGATGTTCTCGGCGATCGTGCGGTGGGGGAAGAGACCGATCTGCTGGATCACGTAGCCGATCTCCCGCCGCAGCCGCGCCGGGTCCTTGTCGCGCACCGATTCGCCGCCGACGCGGATGTCGCCCTCGCTCATCTCGACCGTGCGGTTGACCATCCGCATCGCCGTCGTCTTGCCGCAGCCGGAGGGGCCGACCAGGACGCAGATCTCCCCGGCCGGGACTTCCAGGGTGAGGTGGTCGACCGCCAGCGCCTCGGAGTCGCCATAGCGTTTGCTGGCGCCCTCGTAGCTGACGGAGGAGGCTCCGGGCTGGGGCTGGGACTCGCTAGTGGCCTGGGCCTCGGACACTGGAGGCGAGCCTATACCCAGCGGACGCCGGTTTCACGCAGCCAGGCCGAGGCGATTGGCGCGTTCGCGGGCACGGGCAACGATCTCCGCGAGCTCCGGCACCACGCCGCCCCGCATCAGCGCCCGCCCGCCGACGACGGTGGTATCGACGACCGCGCCGGAGGCGGCGTAGACGAGGTTGGAGGCGAGCTCGCCGATCGCCAGCTCGGGCGAGCCCGGGTCGAGCAGGAGGAAGTCGGCAGCGCTGCCGACCGTGAGCGGCTCGCCGGCACCGAGCAGCGGCGCCCGGGCGCCGGTGGCGATCGCCCAGGCGTCGCCGGCCGCGATCGCGGCCGGGTCGGCGGCGGCGTGCTTCTGGGAGAGGGCGAAGAGCTTGAGGTCGGCGAGCAGGTCGAGCGAGTCGTTGGAGCCGGCGCCGTCGCTGCCGAGCCCGATCGCGACCCCGGCCGCCCGCGCCACCGGGTAGGGGAAGACGCCGCCGACCGCGAGCTTCATGTTGGCGACCGGGTTGGCGACGACGGTGCAGCCGCGGGCGGCGACCAGCTCCAGCTCCTCGCGATCGAGCCAGACCCCGTGCGAGAGCACGGTGCGCTCGCTCAGCATCCCGAGGCGGTCGAGGTAGGCGGCCGGGCGCAGGCCGTGGGCGGCGAGGCACTGCTCGACCTCGTGCTCGGTCTCGGCCAGGTGAATCTGGACCGGCAGCTCCCGCTCGGCCCCGAGCTCGGCGATCCAGCGCAGCGACTTCTCGCTGACCGTGTAGATCGAGTGCGGGGCAAGCGCCGGGGAGACCGCCGGCCCCAGCTCGGCCAGGCGCTCGAGGCTGCTCAGTGCCGTCTTCCGCATCCCGCCGGCGTCGCCGTCGGCGTCGAACAACGGCGCCCCGACGGTGGCGGTGAGGCCGGCATCGGCGACCGCCTGGGCGGTCGCCTCCGGGTGCCAGTACATGTCCCAGAAGCGGGTGGTCCCGGTCCGGGTCATCTCGGCGCAGGCGAGGCGCGCGCCCCAGTAGACGTCTTCCTCGTCGAGCTTCGCCTCGACCGGCCAGATCCGCTCCTGCAGCCATGGCATCAGCGGCAGGTCGCCGCCGCTGCCGCGGAACAGCGTCATCGCCGCGTGGGTGTGGCCGTTGACCAGGGGCGCGACCAGCAGGGCGCCGGCGGCGTCGATCGTCTCGTCGCCAGGCTGCGCTGAGGCGTTCGGCCCGAGCTCGGCGATCAGGCCGTCCTCACAGCGGACGCCGACGGTCTCGCCGTCGAGCATCGCCCCGGTCAGCGTCAGCGCCACTCTGCTCCAGCTGCCGTCACCGTCCGACCGCCCCCAGCTGTGGCAGCACCGCCGCCAGGCCGTCGCGCAGGCGGGTCGCGTTGGCGATGCGGTCGTCCTCGAGCCCGGCGACGTCGAGCTCGCCGCCGTCGATCCCGTTGGCGAGGTTGTCGACGACGCAGAGCGCCGCGTAGGCGAGGCCGAGCTCGCTGGCGACGACGCACTCGGAGGCGATCGTCATCCCGACCACGTCGGCGTGCGGGGCGATCAGGCGGATCTCGGCCGGGGTCTCGAAGCGCGGCCCGAGCGTCTGCCAGTAGACACCGCCATCGCGCGGCGCCTGGCCGCCGGCCTCCCAGGCCTCGAGCACTTCGGCCCGCCAGCGCGGGTCGAAGCCCGGGGCGGAATGGGCGCGGGCGTCGGCGAAGATCGAGGGGCCGAGGTGGAGGGCGATGAAGTCGTCGGGGCAGACCAGGCTGCCGACCGGCAGCGCGGCGCTGAGCGAGCCGACCGAGCCGATCGCGAGCACGCGGTCGCAGCCCTGCTCGGCCAGCGGCCGCAGGTTGGCGGCGTGGTCGATCTCGTGGGGGAGGACGTAGGGAGCGCCGGCGGCCCCGTGGCGCTGCACGATCGCCGCCCCGTGCTCGGCCGCCGCCGCCGCGATCTTCTCGCCACCGGGTCCGAGCGCGTTGCTGCCGAGGATCACCGCCAGCCGTCCCATCTTCCGATCCTAGAGCGCGGCAGTCCTTTGGTCCGTATAGCGACCCAAAGGACCGCCGCGCTCATTCGCGGTGGGCTCTGAAGGCCGCCGCGGCCTCGTCGTGATCGACGATTGGCTCCGGATAGTCGAGCTTGGAGAAGCCTTCCATCAGCCAGGGGCGGAAGATCGCCTTGCCGCGCACCGACTCCAGTTCGGGCAGGTAGCGGCGCACGTAGATGCCGTCGGGGTCGAAGCGTTCGGCCTGGCGCACGGGGCTGAGCACGCGGTTGGGCCGGGTGTCGTTGCCGGTTCCGGCCACCCACTGCCAGTTGCCGGCGTTGTTGGCGATCTCGCCGTCGCTGAGCAGGTCCCAGAAGTGCCGGGCGCCGGCCCGCCAGTCGATGTAGAGGTCCTTGGTCAGGAAGGAGGCGACGGCCATCCGCGCCCGGTTGTGCATGAAGCCCTCGGCGGCGAGCTGGCGCATCGCCGCGTCGATGACCGGGTAACCGGTGCGGCCCTCTTGCCAGGCCTCCAGCGCTCGCCGCGAACGCGACCAGCGATCGCCGCGGGGGCGGTAGTCGCGGTGGGGGAGGGACGGGTTGGCGGCCAGGACCTGGTGGTGGAAGTCGCGCCAGCAGAGCTGGCGCACGAAGGGCTCACCGCCTTTGCGCTCGCGCGCTTCCTCCATCAGCGCCAGCGGCGAGACGCAGCCGAAGCGCAGGTGGGGGCTGAGCCGCGAGGTGCCGTCGCCGGGGAGGTCGTCGTGGCGCTCGTCGTATACGCCGAGGCCGTCGCGGAGGAAGGCACGGGCCAACCGGCGGCCCTCTTGCTCGCCGCCGCCCGCCCGCTTGGGCGAGGTCGGGCCGCTCGTCAGCTTCTCCAGGGCCGGGATTCGTCCGGCGTTGAGTCCGCTCGGCACCGCGAGCTGGCGCGGCGGCCCGACCCGTCGCCGCAATGGCAGCTGGCTCCAGGCGCGGTGGTAGGGGGTGAAGACCTTGAAGTGATCGCCGCCGCCGGGGGTGACCGCCCCGGGCGGCACGATCGTCGTCCCAGGGTGGGCGTGGAAGTCGATCCGCTCCTCGGCGCAGGCGGCGGCGAGCCGGCGCTCGCGCCCGGTCGCGTAGGCGCTGTGATCGGCGCTGGCGTGGAGCTCGTCGGCGCCGCACTCACGGGCCACCCCCAGCGCCTCCGCGACCGGATCGCCGCGACGCAGGAAGAGCCGCCCGCCCGCCCGCTTCAGGGCCTGGTCGAGGTCGAGCAGCGCCTCGCGCATGAAGGCGATCCGGTTCGGCGCCGCGAAGCGCGAGCCGAGCAGCTTCTCGTCGAAGACGAAGAGCGGCACCGTGCGCTCGGCCCGCGCGGCGGCCGCCAGCGCCGGGTTGTCGTGGACGCGCAGGTCGCGGTTGAAGAGGACGACGGCGGTCTTCACTTCGCCTATGGTGGCGGACATGGTTGACCGGCCGTCAGGAAGGGACGAGACCGAGGACCAGCGCCTCGACCGCAACCTCGGTGAGCTCCTGCAGGAGCTGCGGGTCGCCCTGCCCGGCGTCCAGGTCCTCTTTGCCTTCCTGCTGGCGGTCCCCTTTCAGCAGAACTTCACCAAGATCACCAGCTTCCAGAAGGACGTCTACTTCGCGACTCTGCTGCTGACGGCGCTCTCGGCGGCGCTGCTGATCGCCCCCTCCGCCTACCACCGCATCACCTTCCGCTACCAGCAGAAGCACCGCCTCGTCTTCATCGCCAACCGGCTCGCGATCGCCGGCCTCGCCGCCCTGGCGCTGGCGATGACCTGCGCGATCATGCTGATCACCGACGTCCTCTTCGGCACCGTGGCGACGGTGATCACGGTGGCGCTGGCGCTGACCATGTTCGGCGTGCTCTGGGCGCTGCTGCCGCTGAAGCGGCGGCTCAAATATCGCGACGAGGGCCTGCCGCTGCTCGAGCCGCCACGAGAAGACTGAGCTCGGCTTCGAGCTCGGCCAGGAACGGCAGCTGCGGCGCCCGCTCGCGCAGGATCTCGACGTCGGCTTCCCAGACCTCGACCTTGGCGTCCAGCGGCGCCTTCAGCCCGGCGCCCACGTCCTCGCCCTGCCGGGCGTAGACGCGGCGCAGGGCGCGGATGTTGGAGAGCTTGTCGGCGGCGTAGATCGCCAGCGCCTCTTCCCCCGCCGCCGCGACCTCGGCCCGGTGGACCGTCTTGCGGTGGCCGTAGTGCTCGATCTCTTCGGCGTCGGTCAGCGCCGCCACCAGCTCGCCGACCTCGGGGCCGAAGCGCCGGCCGATCTCCTCGACCTCGATCGGGCTCTCCTCGACCACGTCGTGCAGGAGGGCAGCGGCCAGCACCGGCTCGGGGAAGTCGTGCTCGGCGAGCAGCTCGGCAACCGCCAGCGGATGCTCGATGTAGGGCCTGCCGCCGCTGCCGTTGCGGATCTGACCGGCGTGGGCGGAAGTGGCCACCTCCATTGCCTCGCGGACCCGGGGCGAGCGCTCGGCAACGGCATCGATCCTGGTGGTCGACAGCACTGGGCCCAGGGTAACGCTCAGACGGTGGCGGCCTTGACGACCGGCTTCGCCGCCCGCGCCGGCAGCTCGTACTCGGCTCGCTCGACGCCGAGCTCGATCGCCGCCGGGTCGCCGCCCTGCTCCGCCCAGCGCTCCCGCGCTTCCGCCCCGAAGCGGTCGAGGAACTCGTCGGAGTGCAGCGGGTCGTGGTGGAAGAGGACGGTGCGTTCGGCCTCGGTGCGGCGGGCGAAGGCCAGCGCGTCGCGCAGCGACGAGTGGCCCCAGCCGAGGTGGTCGGGGTACTCGGCGTCGGTGTACTGGCCGTCGTGGATCAGCATCGAGGTGTCCTGGGCCAGGGAGAAGCCGGAGATCCAGTCGTCCTCGAGCCGGTCGAGGTCGGCGCCGAGGCCGGGCTCGTGGTCGGGGATGTAGGTGAGCGAGGAGTCGCCGTCGTCGATCCGGTAGCCGAGCGTCGGCCCGCGGTGGGAGACCGAGGCGGCGCGGATCCGGGCCGGGCCGATCTCCCACTCGCTGTCGGGGGCGTGGCGGAAGGAGACGTCGCAGGGCAGCTCGCGCACCTCGACCGGCGAGAGCGGGGCGGAGATGTAGCGGGCGATGCGGTCGCGCAGCGAGGCGTCGGGCGAGGCCGGGCCCCAGATCACGATCTCGGTCTGCGGCCGGAAGGCGGGGGCGAAGAAGGCGAGCCCGAGGATGTGGTCGAGGTGGAGGTGGGTGAGGAGGATGTGCAGGCGTGTCGGCTCGGGTCCGAGTGCGAGGCCGAGGCTGCGGATGCCGCTGCCGGCGTCGAGCGCCAGCAGCGAGCCGTCGGAGAGGGTGACGCCGACGCAGGAGGTGTTACCGCCGTAGCGGATCGTCTCCGGCCCCGGGGAGGGGATCGAGCCGCGCGTTCCCCAGAGCTTGACCTTCATGCCGGCCGCGCCCCGTCGCCGTTTGTGCCGGCCGGCCAGAAGATCGCGATGCCGCCCTGGGAGCCGTGCGCGGTGAGGATTGGGAAGGCCGAGACCTCGACCGCGTGGCTGGCGCCGTCGCTGGAGTGGATCACGTACTCGGCGTGGGCGGGGCGGCCACTGCGGACCGCGGTGACCAGCGGTAGCTCGTCGTAGGGGATCGGCGCGCCGCTCTCGTCGAAGGGCCCGAACAGCGAGCCCCACTCCTCGGCGCCGACCGTGCCCAGCTCCTCGAAGCGTTTGCCGAGCATCATCCCGGCGGCCTCGTTGTAGAAGGCGAGGATGCCGCCCTCGTCGACCAGGAAGGCAGGGGTCGAGAGCGCCGACATCAGGTTGCGGGCAAGAATCAGCTCGAGGGGCCTCTGCGTCACAAATGACACTTTAGTTCGTAGTTTGAATAGAGCTAGGCATTGGCCGGGATTGCCCTGCAGAAAGCCGGAAGTCCGAAGTGGGCAGCCTCTCGACCAGCCGTACCCGGCAGCGTGATTTTCATCACACCAGGTGGGAATCGGTCACACCCGGGCAGGAGTTACGTGCGCCCTCAGCCGGCGGCTTCGGCCCGACGCAGGCCGCCGCGGGCCCAGAGCGCGAAGACGACCGGCAGGACCACGGCGATGGCGAAGGCGAGGGCGACGACCGTGGGATCGCCGGCGATGAAGCCGCGCCCGGCCTCGACCAGGGCGGTGACCGGGTTGACCGAGGCGACGGCATGGATCCAGCCGCTGAGCAGGCTGAGGGGGACGTAGACCGGCGCGAGGAAGAGGATCAGGAAGACCGGGAACTGCATCAGCGGCCCGCCCTGGATCGAGCGCACCCGCGTCGCCACCCCGGCCGCCCACAGCGTCGCCGTCAGGTTGACCAGGACGGCGAGGCCGTACATGGCGACCAGTTCGAGGCCGCTACCGTCGACGTTCATCCCCGCGATCAGGGCGATCGTGGTCAGCACGGTCCAGGTCAGCGCCGCCCGGGCGAGCGCCGCCAGGGCGTAGCCGGCGACGATCCCGTTGCGGTTGCCGGCGGCCAGCAGGTAGCGGTTGGCGAAGCCGATCTCGAAATCGCGGGCGATCGCGAAGCCGGTGAAGACGCCGCCGAAGGCGGCCGACTGCAGCAGCACGAAGACGAACTGGAAGGCGGTGTAGCCGGTCGGGTAGTCGAAGCCGGGGATGTTGGCGACCGCCGAGAGCCCACCGGCGAAGGAGACGAAGAAGAAGAGCGGGAAGACGATCGCCGGGACCAGGAAGGCCGGGTTGTGGAGGAAGTTGTGAATGCTGCGCCAGGCGACCGCGCGCGCGACCGTGGTGAAGCCGGCGGGGCGGGGGGCGGGGGTCACGTGCGCACCAGCCTCGTCGTCAGGGCGGCGCGGGCGGCGTACATGCCGAGGACCAGGATCGTCGCCGCGATCCCGAAGCCGAGCGCCAGCTCACCCAGGTTCCAGCCTTCGATCAGCAGTGAGCGGAAGGCCTGCAGCAGGTAGGAGACCGGGTTGGCGCTGGCGATCGCGTGGAACCAGTCGGTCTGGATCAGGTCCAGCGGCAGCGCCATCGAGGAGAGGAAGAGGAAGACGAAGAAGACCGGGAAGAGGCTCTGGACCGCCTCGCCGGAGCCGGTGCGCAGGGCGGCGAAGAGGCCGACGGTCCCGAAGGCGACGGTGATCGTGACCGAGAGGACGACGATCACCAGCGCCCCACCGGCTCCGGCGGCGAGGTCGGCGCCGGCGGTGAGGCCGACGATCAAGTAGGTGACCGCCTGCAGCAGGCCGAGGACGACGGCGCCGGCGAGCAGGCCGCTGAGCAGGGCGACGCCGCGCAGCGGGGTCAGGGCGAGGCGGTTGAGGAAGCCGGTCTCGATGTCGCGGGCGAGGTCGGTGCCGGAGTTCATCACCGAGAACAGCGCCCCCTGCATGAAGGGGACGGCGAGGGCGAAGGTGAGGTAGGAGTCGGTCGGGAAGCCGGGCAGGTTGGTCGCGTCTTTGAGCCCACCCGAGTTCACCGCCAACAGGAACATCGGGAAGATCAGGGCCGGCACGATCTGGGCGGGCTGGCGCAGGGTGCGCAGGATCGAGCGGCGGGCCAGCTGCCCGACCTGGGTGCGGAGGCCTCCGCTCACGCCGGGCCGACCGCCTCGGTGGCGGCGTCCTCCGCCTCCTCCTCGGCCTCCTCAGCACCCTCCAGCGAGCGGCCGGTCTTGGTCAGGAAGACGTCGTCGAGCGAGGGCGCGTGCAGCTGCAGCCGCTCGATCGCGACCCCCTCGGCGTCGAGTGCGCGCACCACCTCGGCCAGCTCCGACTCGCCGCCGTCGAGCCGCACCGCGGCACCTTTGGGCGAGGCTCCGGCGGGCTCGCCGAAGCGGGCGAGGGTGGCGACCATGCGCTCGTGCTCGGTCGGGTCGCGCGGCACCGCTTCCACCGTGGGCCGGCCGATTTCGGCCTTCAGCGCCGCCGGCGTACCCTCGGCGACGATCTTGCCGTGGTCGATGATCCCGACCCGGTTGGCCAGCGCGTCGGCCTCCTCGAGGTACTGGGTGGTGAGGAATACGGTAACCCCGTCGTCGCTGGCCAGGCGCGCGACCTCCTCCCAGAGCGCGGTCCGGCTCTGGATGTCGAGGCCGGTGGTGGGCTCGTCGAGAAAGAGGATGCGGGGGCGATGGGCGAGCGCCAGCGCCAGGTCGAGGCGGCGCTTCATCCCACCGGAGTAGCCGCCGACCCGGCGATCGGCGGCTTGCGAGAGCCCGACCCGTTCCAGCAGCTCGGCGCCGCGCTCTTCGCGCTCGGCCTTGGCGATCCCGTGCAGGGCGGTCTGCAGACGCATGTGCTCGCGACCGGTCAGCAGCGGGTCCAGTGCCGCTTCCTGCAGGGCGGCGCCGATCGCCGTGCGCACCAGCGGGCCTTCGCTGACGATGTCGAAGCCGGCGACGCGTGCCGTACCCGCGGTCGGCGGGAGCAGCGTGGTCAGGATCAGCACCGTGGTCGACTTGCCGGCGCCGTTGGGGCCGAGGAAGCCGTAGATCTCGCCGGGGGCGACCTGGAGGTCGATGCCGTCGACCGCCCGCGGCCCGTTCTTGAACTCGCGTACCAGGCCTTCGACCTCGATCCCGGTGCGGTCCGCCGTCTCTGCTGCCATCGTCCCTTTCAAGTAGCGGTCAAACTCAATATTTGAGGTTAGCAAAGGTTAGGGTTACAATGCATTCCGTGAGTGGTCGCGAGAGCAAGCCGAAACGGGCCAGGGCGAAGGAGCCGAGCCCGGCGCGTGAGGCCTGGGGCCTGCTGGTCGGGCTCGTCTACCCGCCGCCGTTTCTCGGTATCGCCCGCGAGCTCGGCCTGCGCCCGGCCTCGATGGGGGCCCTGCGCGCGCTCGACCGACCGCGGACGATGAGCGAGATCGCCACCGTTCTCCACTGCGACAACTCCAACGTCACCGGGATCGTCGACGTGCTGGAAGAGAAGGGCCTGGCGAGGCGCGAGCCGGCGCCGGCGGATCGGCGCGTGAAGCTGATCGCCCTCACCGCCGAGGGGCGCCGGGTACGGACCCGGCTCACTCGCGCGATCGAGAAGCCGCCGGCCTGGGTCGAGGGTCTCTCGGAGGCGGACCAGCGCTCCCTGACCAGGATCCTCAGCCGCGCCGGCGGACCTGGTTCGAGCTAGCCGGACGGCTGCGGCGCGCCGGTCAGCCGACCTCTGAGTGCCCCGACCGCGTAGAACTCACGGCCGATGCGCGAGCGAACCCGCACCTACGGCGTGGCGATGACCCTGAACCGGCCGGTCGCGGCCTGGGGTGGCCTGAAGGTCGAGGGCCTCGAGGCGATTCCCGAGAGCGGCCCGCTGCTGATCCTCGGCAACCACGACAGCCACTGGGACCCGATCATGGTCGGGATCGCCGCCCGCAAGCGCCGTCAGATCCGGGCGCTGGCGAAATCGGATCTCTGGAAGGTGCGCGGCCTGGCGCCGATCCTCAACGGCATGGGGCAGATCCCGATCGAGCGCGGCAAGGGCGACAAGCAGGCCCTGGCGCGGGCGATCGAGGCCCTGCGGGCGGGCGTCTGCATCGGCGTCTTCCCCGAAGGCACCCGCTCCCGCGGCGAGGTTCTGCGCGCCCGCAGCGGCGTCGGCCGGCTTGCGCTCGAGGTGCCAGAGGCGCACGTCACCCTGGTCGCGATCGAGGGTACCTCCGACCTCACCGGCTTTCCGCGCCGCCCCAAGCTCCGCGTCACCTTCTTCGACCCGGCCGGCGGCCAGCCCCGCCCCGACGAGGACCCCGCCGAGCTCTCGGCCAGGCTCCTGGCCGAGATCCGCGCCAAAGTTTCGCCGACGATCTCCTACCGCAAGCGCAAGTAGACGCGTCCCCCGCGACCGCTGCTCGCCGCTGCCCCGGCCCAGCGTTCCACGGTCCGTCCCGACGTTCCGCGGTTCCTTTTCCACCAAATGAGCGGGTAGCGAACCGCGCAGGTCGGAATGTCCTTGGAGTTCCATTCCGCGGTTCCACATCCACGAAATCCGGGGAAAACGAACCGCGCAGCCGCGCACGAGGTAGCTACGCCCCGGCCCGCAGCAGCGTACGGGCGATCCGTTGTACGACTGCGTCGAGTTCGTCGTGCATCTGGTCCCAGGTTGCTCGGGCCACTCGGTATCCGGCCGCGACGAGGATCTGATCGCGGCGCCGATCGCGCTGAAAGGCGACCGGGGTGCCGTGCGTCTCCTCGCCGTCCGTTTCGACCACGACTCGCTGCCTCTCCCAGAGGAAGTCGGGGATGAGGCGCTCGCCGCCGATTACGAGCGCCTTGTTGCAGATTGGGCGCGGCAGTCCCATCGCGATCAGCCGCGGCAGTACGAGGGCCTCGAACTCGCTGCGCACGTCAGGCAACAGGCCATCGTCGGTGCGCCAGTCTTCGATGATCATCCGCAGCGCCCCGATGCCGCGCCTGCGCCGTGCCTGCTCCATGGCCCGGTCCACCGCGTCGATGTCCAGTAAACGACGAACCGCCGCCCGCTCGACCATCCGCCGCAGGGAGGGAATTCCCAGCATCCCCGCTGAGTCCACCAGCACCCGGGCGGGTGAGCTGAAGGGGATGCCGTCGTGGACGACGATCTCCTCCGGAACTGGGTAGCGGCACCGCCGGCAACGAATGCCATCGAGCTTCCGTCCCGCCTGGCGACCCCCGGTGATGTCGATCAGTGCCGGCCAGCGGTCCTGCAGGTCATAGAAGGCGGCCGCGGTTCCGTGCGAGATGACGGCTCCGTCTCCGCAGGCGAGCGCCGCCGCCCGAAGGGCGCCGAGCCGACTGATGGAGAGATGGCCGACCGCGTACACGCCCCGATGAAGGCGGTGGAGCCTTCCTTCCCTGGCCCGATACTCCGCTGCCCGCTGAGTCAAGCCGATACCGCGCAGCTGCTTGAGGCTCGTAACCCCATCTTGGGAGCCGGCAAGCTCGGCGAGAGCCCGATCCCGCCCCTTCTGCTCGCCTCCGCGGTTCCCTTTCGACGACATGCGCGGGTAAGGAACCGCGCAACTGAAACTCTCCCCTCCAACCCGTTCCGCGGTTCCTTATCCGCCACACACGTGGATTTGGAACCGCGGAGGGGTGGGGTGGGTGCGCCTAGTCGCCGGCCTCCTCGCCGTTGCCCTTGAGGGCGTACCACTGGGCACCGAAGGAGGAGAAGTCGTTGCCGTTGGCTTCGCCGGGCTTCTTGTCGGCGACGTAGGTGTAGAGGGGGTGGCCGGCGTAGGTGACCTGGACGGTCCCGTCCTTGCGCTTGGTCGTGCCGAGCTTGCCGGCGCTCGCGCCTTCGCCGGCGGTCGGCGCGCCTTCGGTCAGGACCGGGGGCCAGACGCCGGCGCAGCCGCCATAACAGGACGAGGTGGTGCCCTTGTCCTTGTGGAAGTCGTAGACGGTGAAGCCCTTGGCATCGACCAGGATCGGGCCGACCTTGGGAGCGCTGGCGACGGTGAGGACGGCGACCCCGCTTTCGGCTCCCGGCGGTGATTTCGCCGTGGTCGTGGTCGTTTCGCCACCGCCGCCGTAGGCGCCGCCACTGGTGCTGTCGCTACTGCTGCCGCAGCCGGCGATCGCCAGCACCGCGACGAGCGCCAGTGCTCCCAGCGCGAAGATGTTCCTGGTTCGGGTCACGTCACGTCCTCCTGGTTTGAGTGAGCTGATGCCGTCGCCCCGCCGGCATCGACCGGGGCGACAAAAGTTCGGTTGCCGGCATGGACGCCGATCGCACGGGTGCGGGAGAGGTCGAGCGCCGAGCTCAGCACCGCGTCGGAGTCGTCCCCCCAGCGGTAGGTGAAGGTGCCGGCGGGGACGCGTTCGCCGTGCGGCCCGCGCAGGTAGACCCGGCAGAGCGTGCCGGAGCGAACGCCCTTGACGTACATGTGGATCTCGGTGCCGTAGGCGTGCGGCTCGAGCGTCGCGTAGATCTTCACGCCGCCCGGAAGCGAACCGAACTCGACGTGCTGCTCGGGCTCGCCGCTGCCGCCACTGGGCAGGATGGTGAGCGCCAGCAGCGCCGCCACCGCTGCCGTCGCCACGCCCCCGAGGGCGAAGCCGAAGCGGCGCCGCTGCCGGCGCTGCCGGCCGCGCTTGCGCTCGCCGCCGATCGTCGCCTCGATCCGCTCCCCCAGTTCCGGGGAGGGCTGGGGCGCCGGCCGTATCACCCGGTCGGGATCGGCCAGCGGCAGCAGCACCGCCACGGATTTCAGCGACTCCGCCTCGGCGCGGCACTCGGCGCAGCCCTCCAGGTGCGCCTGGAGCCCGGCGCGCTCGTCGGCCGGGAGGTCGCCGAGCACGTAGGCGCCGAGGGAGTGGCGCCATTCGCGGCACTCGTCAGTCTTCATAGCCCATCTCCTCCAGCGCGACCCGCATCGCCTTGAGGCCGTAGTAGACGCGGCTCTTCACGGTCCCCTCCGGGACGCCCAGCTCCGCCGCGACCTCGTTGTAGGGGCGGCCGCGGAAGTGGGTCTCCAGCAGCACCCGGCGGTGGTCCTCGCCGATCCGCCGCAGCGCCTCCTCGACCTGCCAGGCCAGCAGCGCCTGCTCGAGCGGCTCGACCGAGGGCTCGACGCCGCCCTCGGCGACACGGGGGCGGGCGGCGCGGGCCCGGCTGAGATCGATCACCACGTTGCGCAGGATCGCGAACAGCCAGGTGCGCAGCGAGCCGACCTCGGGGTCGAAGCGCTCGCCGGCGCGCCAGGCGCGGACGAAGGTCTCCTGCACCGCCTCTTCGGCGAGGCCGGAGTCGCCGAGTGAGCGCATCGCGAACCCGTACAGCTCGCCCGAATGGGCGGCGTAGGCCTCACGCACGTCCCGCTCTTGTCTTAGTGCCCCGGACTGCATCCGCCTCCATGTACGGGACGGACGCAGCCCGGGTTCAAGCTCTATCCCTCGAGTTTCCCGATCTTGAAGATTTTGGTCCCGCAATCGGGGCAGAAACCCTGGATCGCCGGGCGGCCATTTTTCATGGTCACCTGTTTGGCGTCTTTGATCTCGACCTTCTTCCGCTCTTTGACGCAGTAACCCTCGGGCATAACGCGCCCTCCTTTCGCTGCCGCTCGGCGGCAGGGCTCGCGTTGCACGCGAGGTGGATTGAGGCGAATGTAACGTAGGTCGGGGACATGACGCATGCCTATCGTGCGTTTTCGCACAAAACGGCGGCGAGTCCGGTCAACTACCCTCCGGCCCGCACTTCAGTACTGACCACGCGCCTCGAAGGAGAAACCGCATGCCCGAAGCAGTCATCGTCGACACCATCCGCACGCCGATCGGCCGTGCCTTCAAGGGCTCGTTGGCCCAGCTGCGCCCGGAGGAGATGGGCGCCTTCGTCGTCGACCAGCTGCTCGAGCGCAACCCCGGCGTCGACCCGGCCCTGGTCGAGGACGTGATCTGCGGCTGCGGGATGCCGCAGGGCCTCGAGGCCTTCAACATCGGCCGCATCGTCTCGCTGCTCTCCGAGAAGCTGCCGCAGACCGTCAACGGCGTCACCGTCTCCCGCTACTGCGCCTCCAGCCTCGATGCGCTGCGCCACGCCGGCAACGCGATCAAGGCCGGCGAGGGCGACGTCTACATCGCCGCCGGGGTCGAGTGGGTGAGCCGCTTCAACGAAGCGGCTGAGCCGGTCCGGGTGGACGACCGCAACTCGAACCTGATCGGTGAGAACGGCCAGCCCAATGCCTACATCGACATGGGCATCACCGCCGTCAACGTCGCCAACCACTACGACGTCAGCCGCGAGGACATGGACAAGTTCGCCCAGCGCTCGCAGGAACTGGCGGTCAAGTCCCAGGAAGACGGCTTCTTCGACCGCGAGATCGTGCCGGTGACGCTGCCCGACGGCACCGTGGTCAGCAAAGACGACGGCCCCCGCGCCTCCTCGACCCTGGAGAAGCTCTCCGAACTGCCGGAGGCGTTCGGCGGCGGCGGCGTCACCGCCGGCAACTCCTGCCCGCTCAACGACGGTGCCGCCGCGGTGCTGGTGATGAGCGACACCAAGGCCAAGGAGCTGGGCCTGACCCCGCGCGCCCGCATCGTCACCACCGCCACCTGGGGCAACGAGCCCGAGTACATGGGCGTGGCCCCGATCGGCGCGATCAAGAAGGCCCTCGACCGGGCCGGGATGACGATCGAGGACGTCAACGCGGTCGAGCTCAACGAGGCCTTCGCGGCCCAGGTGATCCCGATCATGGCCGAATGCGGGATCGAGGAAAGCAAGCTCAACACCC
>DASYJK010000111.1:0-3190 GCA_035996525.1 Solirubrobacterales bacterium | reverse complement strand
CTGGAACTTCTTCGGGTTCTCGAGGAATTCCTTGATCTCCTCCAGCTCCTGCACCGCCTCGTCGACGCCGGCGACGTCGCGGAAGGTGATTTTCGGCGCGTCCACGGACATCCGCTTCGCTTTCGATTTGCCGAAGTTCATAACCCGCGAGCCACCGCCCTGCATCTGGTTCATGAGGAAGATCCAGAAGCCGAGGAAGAGGACGAAGGGGAGGATGAAGGTGAGCAGCGAGAGCAGGCCGCTGCTGCCGGACCCGTGCACGACCGTTTTGGTCGTTTCGTGTTCGTTGAGCAGGTTGATCAGGCTCTGCTCGGTGTTCGGCGGGTAGCCCGTGGAGAAGCTTTCGCCGTTCGTCTCCTTGACGTCGAGCGTGTTGTCCTTGGTGTTGATCGAGACTTCTTCGACTTTGTTCGTCGCGATCAGGCCGGTCTTGGGCTGGACCAGTTCGTTATAAGGAGGCGCCGGGGGACCATCGCCGCCAGTGATCACCCGCTGGGCGATGAAGGCCAGGATGACCACCAGCAGAATCGGGAACGCCGCGCTTTTGAAGAAACGCCTCAAGGGTGAAATGAGCGTACCAGGGCGGTTTTCCCTGCTCAGTCGCCGAGAGCGGCGACGTAATTGAGATTGCGGTAGCGCTGAGCGTGATCGAGGCCGTAGCCGATCGCGAACCGGTTGGGGATCTCGAAGCCGACATAGCGGGGCGAGAGGTCGACCCGGAGCCGCTCCGGCTTGGTCAGCAGGGCGCAGACCTCGAGCGAGGCGGGGTTGCGGGCCTTCAGGTTCCGCATCAGGTAGTGGAGGGTGAGGCCGGAGTCGATGATGTCCTCGACGATCAGCACGTGACGCCCCTCGATCGAGGCATCGAGGTCCTTGAGGATGCGGACCACGCCGGAGGAATCGGTCTGGGAGCCGTAGCTGGAGACCGCCATGAAGTCGATCTCGCAGGGGACGTCGATGCTGCGCATCAGGTCGGCGAGGAAGAGCACAGCGCCCTTGAGGACGCCGACCATGACCAGCTCGCGGCCGTCGTAGTCGCGACTGACCTCGGCGCCGAGCTCGGCTACCCGGCGCTGCAGATCCTCCTGGGCGACGAGGGTCTCGCCGATCGTGGGGTCGCTCACCGACATCAGTCTCGCGCTTCGTTCAGTCGCAAAGAGTCAGATATGGATGCTCCCTCGCTCCGCACTCGCGGCAGTCTAGATATAGAGAGCGCGCGCCGGAGGCTGGAAAAAGGCTTAGTCGCGCTCGGCGCGGAGGACGCCGGCCTCGACCACGGCACGGACACCGCCACCGAGGTCGAGCCTGGCGGTGCCGGTGCGGCGCAGGCCGCTGACCTGCTCGGCGAAGCGGGCGGCGCCGGGGACCGGGCGACCGGCGGCGCCGTCGGCGAGCCGCTGCAGGACGAGGCGGCGCAGCGCCGGCGCCAGCTCCTCCATCCGCTCGAGCGAGATCGTGCCGCGGCCCGAGCCGGCGGAACCGTCGACCTCGGCGTCGACGAGGGCGTCGAGCACCTCCGCCTCGTCGCGCAGGAGGGACGCCGTGCGCAGCACGTTGGCCGCCGCCGCCGGGTGGATCTTCGCCAGCTCCGGCAGCAGCTCGTTGCGGACGCGGTTGCGGGCGTAGGTCGACTCGGCGTTGCTGGCGTCCTCGCGCCAGGCCAGCCCGCGCTGCTCGCAATAAGCGGTCGTCTCGGCGCGGGTGAAACCGAGCAGGGGGCGGGCGAGGCGGCCGTCGTGCGGGCGCATCCCCAGCAGCGCCCGGCGGCTGGGCGAGGAGGCGAGGCGGTAGAGGATCGTCTCGACCTGGTCGTCGGCGGTGTGGCCGGTGACGATCGTCGCAGGCGGTCGCTCGGAGAGATTGGCCGCCGCGGCATAGCGGCAGTCCCGCGCCCAGGCCTGGAGGTTCCCCGGCCCCTCCGGCCGCCGCGGCCGCTCGATCGCCAGCTCGACCCCGAGCGAGTCGCAGAGCTCCTGGCAGTGCCGCTCATCGGCGTCGGAGTCGTCGCGCAGGCCGTAGTTGACGTGCAACGCGGTGACCGCGCCGGCGCCGGCCGCGCGCGCCGCCAGGTCGAGCATGCAGACCGAGTCCCGCCCGCCCGAGAGCAGCGCCACCACCCGCGTGCCGGGGCCGATCAACCCCTCGGCCAGCACCCGCTCCAGCATCCGGTCGGCGTCCACGGCTTGAGTGTAGGAGCGCCGGCTCAGCCGGCGGCGCGGACGACGAAGAGCTCGGTCGGGACCGGGAACCCCTTGAGGCTGACCTGGCCGATCGGCTCCAGCCCCAGCAGCTCGCGGCCCGCGATCGCGGCGGCGACGCGATCGGTGACGAGGACCTCGCCGGCCAGGGCGCGGTTGACGACCCGGTGGGCGAGGTTGACGTGGGTGCCGAAGTAGTCGCCATCGCGGTAGACCGCCTCGCCGAGATGGACGCCGACCCGCGGCTGCGGACGCCGCGAGAAGCGGCCGAGGAATCCCACGGCCCACTCGGTCAGCGAGGCGGCGTCGGGTGAGACGACCATCACCTCGTCGCCGATCGTCTTCACGATCGTCGCCTCACGCGGCAGCGTCGACTCGACCGTGGCGATGAAGTTCTCGACCGCGTCGAGCGCCTCGATGTCGCCCTCCTCCTCGGTGTAGCGGGTGAAGCCGGTGAGGTCGATGAAGCAGAGCGTTATCTGCACCTGGCCGAGCTCGATTTCGGCGGTGTCGGCGCCGGCTTCGGACTCCATGTGGCCGACCACGTCCTGCTCGATGAAGTAGCGCAGGTAGCGGTTGTGGAGGTACTCGGTCAGCGGCGCCGCCAGCGGCAGGATGTCGGCGGCGAGGCCGCCCATCTCGGCCGCCATCTCGAGCTCGGGGACGGCGTCGCGGATCATCGGTTCGTGCACGTACAGATGGAAGAGGCGCACCTCGGCGTCGGCGATCCGCCGCATCGACTGAACGTAGACGCGGACCAGCTGCAGGAAGGCGACGAGGGGCAGGCCGGCGGCCAGAACCCTGGCGCAGTGGCGCAGCGCCGCGGCGTCGGCCGGGGTCAGGTTGCGCTGCTGCCCCTTTGGCGTGCCGAGGATGACCAGGATGCGTTCGATCAGCTCCGGCTCCATCCCGGTTTCCTCGGCGACGGTGGCCACCGAGATCGGGCCGCTGGACGGCTCGCCGGCGAGCAGCTCCTCGGTGAAGCCGAAGGC
>DASYJK010000110.1:0-8159 GCA_035996525.1 Solirubrobacterales bacterium | reverse complement strand
GCGCGGTTGACGACGCGGTGGGCGAGGTTGACCTGGCTGCCGAAGTAGTCGCCGTCGCGGTAGACCGCCTCGCCGCAATGGTGCCGACCCGGGGCTGCGGGCGCCGGGGAAAGCGGTCGAGGAATCCGACCGCCCACTCGGTCAGCGAGGCGGCGTCGGGCGAGACCACCATCACCTCGTCGCCGATCGTCTTCACGATCGTCGCCTCCCGGGGCAGCGTCGACTCCACCGTCTCGACGAAGTTCTCGACCACGTCGAGGGCCTCCATGTCCCCCTCCTCCTCGGTGTAGCGGGTGAAGCCGGTGAGGTCGATGAAGCAGAGGGCCATGGTGACCTGTCCCAGTTCGATTTCGGCCGTGTTGGAATCGACCCCGGCCTCCATGTGCCCGACCACGTCCTGCTCGATGAAGAAGCGCAGGTAGCGGTTGTGCAGATACTCGGTCAGCGGCGCCGCCAGGGGCAGGATGTCGGCGGCGAGGTCGCCCATCTCCTCCGCCATCTCCAGCTCCGGCACGGCGTCGCGGATCAGCGGTTCGTGGACGTAGAGATGGAAGAGACGGACCTCGGCGTCGGCGATCCGCCGCATCGACTGCACGTAGACACGGACCAGCTGCAGGAAGGCGACGAGAGGGAAGCCGGCGGCGAGGACCCGGGCGCAGTGGCGCAGCGCCGCCGCGTCCTCCGGAGTGAGGTGGCGCTGGCGCGCCTTCGGGGTGCCGAGGATGACCAGGATCCGCTCGATCAGCTCCGGCTCCAGCCCGGTCTCCTCGGCGACCGCGGTGAGCGAGATCGTCTCCTCCGCCTCGGAGAAGAGCTCCTCGGTGAAGCCGAAGGCCAGCCGCCCCTCGCGCCCGGCCTCGCGCAGATCCTCGAGCGAGTAGCCGCGCTCGCGCATACGGGCGACGACCCGGGCCTGAGCGGCCGCGGTGGCCGTCCAGCGGCCACGGCGGACGGGGACGATCTTCTCCTCGGCCCAGCGCTTGAGCGTGCTCGCCGGCACCCCGGAACGGCGGGCCGCCTCGCTCAAGCTGATCCGCTCGTCAGTCATCCGGGGCGAGGCTAGCCGCTGCGAAGGAGGGAGAAAAATCCCCCGAGTCGCTTCTGGCAAATGGCTAGGCTCGGCGCCTGATGCCAGCGAGACTGCGCCCGACCGCTCCGATCGCCGCCGACGCGGTGCTCGTCGGCGACCCCGGCAGGGCCCTGATGTTGGCCCAGGCGCTGCTCGAGCAGCCGAAGATGAGCAACCACGCGCGCGGGCTCTGGGGCTACTCGGGACAGGCCCCGGACGGGCACGAGCTGTCGATCCAGGCGACCGGCATGGGCGGCCCGAGCGCGGCGCTGGTCCTCGCCGACCTGGCCGAGCTGGGGGTGCGGCGGGCGATCCGGGTCGGCACCTGCACGGCGCTCGATCCGAGCCTCGCCGCCGGTCAGCTGCTGGCGATCACCGAGGCGCACGCCTGGGGCAGCGGCGGTACCGGCGAGCGGGTCGCGGCCGACGCGCGGCTGGCCGAAGCGCTGGCGGCGGAGCTGGGAGACGCGGCGCGGCCGGCGACGGTCGCCAGCCTCGACACCCTCCACGGCGGCGGCGCCCCCGCCCCGGTCGCGGCCGGCGACGCGGCTGACATGCAGACCGCGACGCTGTTCTCCCGCGGCCGCCAACTCGGCGTCGAGCTGGCGGCGGTGCTGATCGTCACCGCGAGCGCGAGCGGCGAGCAGCTCGCGGACGAAGCCGGCGAGGCCGTCGCGACGCGGGCCGGTACCGCCGCGTCGGCGGCACTCTCAGGCTGAAGTCGAGGGTTAGTCTTTGGATTTTTTGGCGGGTTTCTTGGCCGCCTCGCGCCGCAGCGCCCCGACCTCACGGCTGAGGTCGTCGATCTGCTCCTCGACCTCCTCCAGACGCTGGGAGAAGGAGCGCAGGCGGCGCTCCAAGCGCTCGAGGTCGGTGGCCGACGAGAGGTTGAGTGCCCCCATCGCCGCCTGCTGGGCCTCGATCGCCTTCTCCCGCGCCCCAAAGGCTGCCCCGATCGCGTTATGGAGGGTCGGGTTGTCGATCAGGGCCTGGGCGATTTCGCCGATCGCCTGCTCGCTGCGGGCCCGCAGACCGTCCTGCTCATCTTGCTCGAAGCTCACCGCGCCTGCCTTTCGCCGTTCGTTGACAGCAGCTTAACGAGCACATCCGGGCGAGTTGAAAGTCTGCTGACTGCAGGGATGTCACTAATCTTGATTAAGTCGATTGGGTATAGATCAAATGTTGATTAAGGCCTTGTTGGGGGACGGCTGGAGCCGTTGCGTGCCCCTGGGCGAACAAGTAGCTTTGTCTCGCCTGCCGCACGGGGAGGGTGCGGACGCAGATTCCGCGTTCCGTCGCAGCGGGCACCGAGGCGCACTGGGATGAGAGCCAAGATCGCACTGATAGTCGTACTCGCCAGCTTCCTGGCGCTGTCAGCCCTTGGCGTCGCGATGGCGGCCGACCCGGTGGGCGAAAGCGCGCCGGTCGAACAGACCGCCGGCACCACCACCGCGGTCCCCTCGCTGCAGGCCCCCGCCTGCGCCAACGGGATCGACGACGACGCCGACGGCCTGGTCGACCTCGCCGACCCCGACTGCACCTCGCCCAGCGGCACCAGCGAGGCCCCCACTCCGGCGGCGGCTCCGAGCGGCGCCAGCCCCGCGACTCCCCTTCCCGCTCCCGCGACGGCGCCGGCCACCGGCGACAAGTCCGGCGGCCTCCAGCAGGGCAGCACGATCGACGGCAACGTCGGCGCCGACACCAGCGGCGGCGTCACTCATAACCAGAGCCTCGGCGACGCCAGCGGCGGCGGCGGTTCCGGCGGCGGCGTCCGTGCCCCCAGCGCAACCGGCGGCGGCGATCAGCCGCTGACCGAAGAAGCCGACGACGGCTCCCAGTTCAACGCCGGCGGCTCACCGACGCTGGCGAACCCGACGACGACGATCGCGCCGTTCGGGCCGGCCCCGATCGGCGTCCCCAACTTCGTCATCGACTCCTTCGAGATCCCCCCCTTCCTACTGCCGATCTACCAGGCCTGCGGAACCGAATACGGAATCCCCTGGGAGGTGCTGGCCTCGATCAACAAAATCGAGACCGCCTTCGGCACCAACCTCAACGTCTCCAGCGCCGGCGCCGTCGGCTGGATGCAGTTCCTGCCGTCGAGCTGGGAAGCGTATGGAGTAGACGCCAACGGCGACGGTCGCAAAGACCCCTACAACCCGGTCGATGCGATCTGCGCCGCCGCCAGGTACCTGAAGATCGCCGGCGGTACCCACGACCTCTACAACGCGATCCTCGCCTACAACCACGCCGACTGGTACGCCCAGGAGGTCCTGCTCTACGCCCGCGCCTACGGCAAGCTGCCCTCCGACCTGATCGGCTCGCTGACCGGGCTGACCGAGGGCGCCCACTTCCCGGTCGCCGCCAACGCCCGCTACGCCGACGACATCTCGGCCCGGGCGGCGCTGAAGAGCTCGACCACCGATTCGCGGGTCTCCGGCAACGCCGCCGACGTCATCTCCTCCTCGCCGACCCGCCGCGGGATCAACATCTTCTCTCGCGCCGGCGCCCCCGTCGTCGCCGTTAACGACGGTGTCATCCGCAAGCTCGGCAGCACGCCCGAGCTCGGCAAGTTCATCGTCCTCGAAGACACCTACGGCAACCGCTACACCTACGCCGAGCTCGGCAAGGTCGTCCGTCAGCATCGTCTGCTGGTGATGCCGACCGGCAAGGAGCAGCGGCTTCCGGTCGAAAGCCAGGACCTGCGCCCGCGCCTGCGAGCCCTGCCCTCCCGGGCTGCCGACAGCGACGGCCAGGAAGGCGAAGTGCCGACGAGCGACAGCGCCAGCCTCGCCGCCAACGACGGCACCCTCCGGGTCGGCTCGAAGGTCATCGCCGGCACCGTGCTGGCTCGGATCGGCGGCGCCGGGAAAGGCATCGACCCGCACATCAACTTCTCGATCCGGCCCGCCGGCAAGGGCGCGCCGCGGATCGACCCGAAGCCGATCCTCGACGGCTGGAAGCTGCTCGAGGCGACGGCGATCTACCGGGCCAAGGGCAAGAACCCCTTCACCGAGCGCCTCAGCGGTGCCGGCGTCCTGCTGCTCTCCAAGGAAGCGCTGCAGAAGCGGGTCCTGGCCGACCCCGGCCTCTCGATCTACACCTGCGGCCGTGAAGACATCGCCACCGGCCTGATCGACCGCCGGGTCCTGGCGGTGCTCGAGTACCTGCGCTCGAAAGGCTTCGAACTGACGATCACCGCGCTCGAGTGCGGCCACGGCTACCTGACCACCTCCGGGAACGTCTCCGAGCACAGCACCGGCGACGCCGTCGACATCGCCGTCATCAACGGCATCCCGGTGACCGGGCATCAGGGCCCCGGGACGATGACCGACGAACTGATCCGCGACGTGCTGGCGCTGCAGGGGACGATGCAGCCCCACCAGGTGATCTCGCTCGAGGACCTGCCAGGCGAAACCAGCTTCGCGATGCCCGATCACTACGACCATGTGCACATCGGCTACCACCCGATCGAAGCCGGCAACCCACTTGACGCGCAGTTCTCGGCGCTGCTCAAACCGGACCAGTGGCAGCGCCTGATCGGCCGCCTCGGGCAGATCGAAAACCCGGAGGTCCCGATCAAGCCCTCGCAGTTCTCGGAACCGGACGAGAAGACGGGCGGCAAGAACGCCGCCAACGGCGGCAGCGGCGAAGACTAGCCGGGAGAATCCCGGCTTCTGGCCAAGCTATTCGGATTCGCGCAGCTCGACTTCGCCGGCCCGCTGCCATTGGCGGACGGTCGCTACCTCGCCCGTGACGGCGAGCGCGAGAGCGTTCTCGTGGTGCGGACGCTGGGCGCGCCCCCGCCTCCGGCCAAGCGCCGGCGCCGGCCGCGCGGCGTCGAGCCCGACTCCGAGCCCTCCTCGCTGTCACTGACCCGAGCGACGGCGGTCCGTGCCTTCGCGCCGTTCGAGAGCGAGGCGGATGCCGCTCGCTGGCTCGACGAGGCAACCGAGGCCGAAGAGACCGCCGACGCCCTCGTCGCCGACGGGGTCGAGCTGCTCAATCGCGCCCTGCACGCACAGGCGGTTGCCGCGGCGGACCCCACCGGCCTCACGGTGACGCCCGAGCGCGCGGTCGCGGTGCGGCTCGGCTTCGGCGAGGGCGACGAGATCGCCGACAGCCGCTTCAGCGTCGCCCGCGAGATCGACGTCTGGGCCAGTGGCGCCTCGCTGCGGCGCCGGCGCCAGGAGGATCTGCGGCCACAGGAACGGGTCGCGGCCGTGCTCGGGGGGCGCGAGCACGCCGACGTCTGCGAGACGCTGCTGCTGCGCGCCCGCGCCGACCTCGACGCCGGCCGCGAGCGCGAGGCGGCGCTGCAGCTGCGCGTCGGCATCGAGGCGCTGCTGGTCGAGCTCAAGGACGCAATCGCCGATCCCGAGCACGAGGCGGACATGGGAACGCTGAGCGGCCGTCGCGGCGAGGTGGGCGAGGCGGCGAACGCCGCGCTCACCGGTGAGCTGGGAAGCGAACAGGCAGAAGCGGTCCGAGAACTGCTGGAGATCAACGAGCGGGTGCTGCGCCGTCGCCGCATCCTTCGTGGCTAGCAACAAGCTTCACCCTAAAGTCGAGGGTTAGATCTGATCAAAGCGCGAGCTGGCGCGCGACCACCTCGTCGAGCAATGACGCGGCCAGGTGGTGAGCCTCCTCAAGGGCCACCCCCTCGATCGAGGGAACCCCGATCACGGTCAACCCGGCCGCCCGCGCCGCGGCGACGCCGGTGGGCGAGTCCTCGAGCGCGATCACGCTCGGTCCGGCCTCGACCCCCAGCCGCCGACAGGCCTCCAGATAGGGATCGGGGGCCGGCTTCGGCGCCGCGACTTCGTGGGCGCTGAGGACGATGTCGAAATGACCCTCGAAGCCGGCCAGCTCGAGCGACCTGACGACGAAGGCGAGCGGCGAGTTGGAGACGAGGCCGGTCGGGGTGCCGCGGCGGCGCAGGGCCGCGAGCAGGTCGCGGGCGCCGATCATCGCCTCCACCCCGTGCTCGAGCTCGGCCACCACCAGCTCGTTCAGCTCCTCGATCAGCGCCGCGGCCTGGCCCGGCTCACCGAGGCGCTCTTCCAGAACGCCACCGGCGATCGCGGCCGAGGTGCCGACCAGCTGGCGCTTGTCGGCCGGGCTGAAGGTGGCGCCGCGGCGCTCGAAGAGATCCTCCTCCGCCCGGGTCCAGACCGACTCGGTGTCCAGCAAGAGGCCGTCGTTGTCGAAGACGACGGCATCCGGGTGGGGGCCTGACTCCATCGCCCCATCATCCCGAAACGGCTAAGTTCGGGGCCATGCCATTCCACATCGAGGTCAGCAACGACCACAAGCACGCCCGGGTCTTCAACATCGACGAGGCGGAGCTGCGGGCCAACGTGCTCGATCGCTGGGTGGCTGGAGCGCCCCTCCAGGCCGGCGAACGCGAATGGGACCCGCGCGAGAGCCGGCTGACGATCCTCGAGGGCCCACGGATGGAGGGACCGGACCTCAGCTTCGGCCAGGGTTGGTCAAATGCGCAGCGCGCCTCCGAGGACGTGACGCGGCGGCGGCTCGAGGCGGCCGAGGCCGGCGCCCCGACCCTGGCCGCCGGAACGATCGTGGCGGCCTCGCTCGAGGCGGCGCTGCAAGCCGTCCGCGACGGCCAGGACCCGCTGCCGGTCCGCTGGGCGGACGCGGCCGAACGGATCGACGGCCGTGACCCTGAGGTCACGGCCGTGATCCTCGTGGTCAGACCGCCGGGGCCTGGCTCGCCGTAAAGCCGAGGCTGACGCCACGGGGCGTCACCAGGACCGGCGAGCTCGCGGTTTCGATCGCGTAGTCGCTGGCGGCGCTGATCGTGACCTTGCCGGGATGGGCCTCCGGGCGGGAGCCGACGACCAGGAAGTCGACCGGCCCGGCACCGTGCTCGGCGACGCCGGCGCCGAGAGCGGCGGCGAGGCTGGAAGCGGTCTCCCGCGCGCTCGGGTCGCCGCTGTCGAGCACGCCGACCGTGTTGATGCTCACCGCGGGGTTCGACTGCAGCCCGGCCGGAGCGATGGCGACCGCCGTCGGCCCGTCGAGGAGCAATTTGTGGGCGGGCCTGCCCGGCCTGATCGTGCCCGGCGAGGTGCGGTACTCGGAGCCGAAGACGATCACGTCGGCGTTCTCGCGCTCGGCCAGCTCGCGCAGGCCGAGACTGGTGCCGGCGTTGACGACCACGTGACGGGGCATGTCCGGCGTCCCGGCCGAGGCGGCCCCGCGGGCGAGCAGCTCCTCCGCCTCTTTTTGCTCCAGCGCCCCGCCGACCGAGTGGCGGACGTAGGCGAGCGAGAGCTCGGCGCCGGAGACGGCGAGCAGGCGCCCCAGCGCCAGCGCGTCGCGGTCGGTGTCGGTGTCGTCGTAGGAAACGATGATCTTCAGTGCCATTTCGATGCCTCCTTGGAGAGTTTGGAAAGCGGGAATCAAGTTCGATTTCGATAGTGGCATCGTCCCGGTATTAGCGCAACTGCTTTTACCTATAGATAGAATCAGTTTTGCTTATGTTGAACCTGAGCCGGCTCAATGTCTTTCAGGAAGTCGTCGAGCGCGGCTCGTTCTCCGCCGCGGCCGATTCCCTCTCCTACTCGCAGTCGGCGGTGTCGCAGTCGATCGCGACCCTGGAGGGTGAACTCGGGGTGGCGCTGATCGAGCGGCGCCGCGGCGGCCTCCGCCCCACCGCCGCCGGCGCCGCCCTGGCGGCGCATGTCGGCGGCATCATGGCGCGGACCGAACGGGCCGAAAGCGAGCTCGCCGCGATCGCCGCCGGTCACGGGGGGCGGTTGCGGGCGGCGTCGTTCCCCACCGCCGGCGCGACCCTGATGCCGCGGGCGATCGCCGGCTTTCGCGCCTCCCACCCCGGCGTCGAGGTGACCCTCGCCGAGGGCGAGCCGGAGCAGATCGGGCCACGGCTGCGGGCGGGCGAGTTCGACCTCGTACTCCTCTTCGAGTTCGACGGTGTCGGCGAGCGGCTCGGCGCCGGGATGCGGCGCTTCGAGCTCTTCGACGATCCGCTCCACCTCGCCCTTCCCGCCGACCACCCCCTCGCCACCCGCGAGAAGGCGCCGCGGCTCGAGGACCTGCGCGAGGA
>DASYJK010000109.1:0-17574 GCA_035996525.1 Solirubrobacterales bacterium | reverse complement strand
CGTCACCCCGCTGACGCTGGGGATCGAGACCAAAGGCGGCGTGATGACGAAGCTGATCGAGCGCAACACGACGATCCCGACGAAGAAGTCGGAGACCTTCTCGACCGCCGACGACAACCAGCCGTCGGTCGAGATCCACGTGCTCCAGGGCGAGCGCGAGATGGCCTCCGGCAACAAGAGCCTGGGCAAATTCCAGCTCACCGGGATCCCCCCGGCGCCGCGCGGGATGCCGCAGATCGAGGTCACCTTCGACATCGACGCCAACGGCATCGTCAAGGTCACGGCCAAAGACCTCGGCACCGGCAAAGAGCAGAACATCGAGATCAAATCCGGCTCCGGGCTCTCCGACGAGGAAATCCAGAGCATGGTCTCCGACGCCGAGTCGCACGCCGACGAGGACAAGAAGCAGCGGGAGCTGGCCGAGGCCCGCAACCTCGCCGAGAACGCCGCCTACCAGTCCGAGAAAGCGCTGGCCGACGCCGACGGCAAAGTCGACGACGCGACCAAGGAGGAGGTCGAGGCCGCGGTCAAAGGTGTGCGCGAGTCGCTGACCTCGGAGAGCGTCGAGGAGATCAACACCAAGACCGAGGCGCTGAACACGGCGATGACCAAGGCATCGGAGCAGATCTATGCGGCTGCCGAGTCCGAGGCTTCGGCCGAGGGCGCGAGCGGTGGAGACACCACTCCCGATGAGGACGACGAAGTGGTTGACGCTGAGGTGGTTGACGACGGGGACGACAAATGAGGCTGGGTCACGACGAGGGTTCTGACGAGCCCCGGCCGGCGGGGCCTGTCGGTGGGGCGTCGGCGGCTGACTCCTCGGGACAGAGCGATGGCGACCAGGTTGAGAAAGATCTGGAGACGCTGCTGGCTGACGCCGAGGCGAAGAAAGACGAGTACCTCGAACTCGCGAAGAGGACGCAGGCGGATTTCGAGAACTTTCGGAAGCGGATGAGTGCGGAGGTTCTGGCCGCGGGGGTGCGTGGGAAGGGGCAGTTGGCGCAGGAGGTGGTGCCGGCGTTGGACGATCTCGAGCGAGCTATTCAGGCCGCCGGCTTGGATCCCGAGGGGGATTCGGAGGATGGGTTGGCGCATGGGGTGCTGCTCGTCTTCAGGAGCTTGCGCGATGGGTTGAAGCGGAACGGGATCGAGGCGGTCGACCCGCAGGGGGAGAAGTTCGATCCCAACCAGCACGAGGCGCTGTCGACGCTGCCGGGGCCGGAGGGCACCGAGCCGGGCACGGTCGTCGAGGTGCTGCAGAAGGGCTACCGGCTCGACGACAAGTTGATCCGGCCGGCCCGCGTGGTGGTCAGCGAGTGAGGAGGGGGATTGGCTGACGAGCTCTACAAGACGCTGGGCGTCCCCAAGCAGGCGACCGACGACGAGATCAAGAAGGCGTACCGCAAGCTGGCGCGGCAGTACCACCCCGACCGCAACCCGGACGATCCGGTGGCGGAGGAGAAATTCAAGGAGATCTCCGCCGCCCACGACGTCCTCGCCAATCCCGAGAAGCGCAAGGAGTACGACGCCGGCGGCATGTTCGGGGGCGGCGGGCCCGGCGGCTTCGGCGGCGGCAATCCCTTCGGCGGCGGCGCCCCGGCCGGTGGCTTCTCCGGCAACGCCGACTTCGGCGACATCTTCTCCTCGCTCTTCAACCGCGGCGGCAAAGGCGGGCGGGCGCAGGCGCAGCAGGTACGCGGCCGCGATCTCGAGACCGAAGTCCAGCTCAGCTTCGACCAGGCCGTCAACGGCAGCCAGATCAGCGTCACCGTGCCGAAGGCCGGGCGCTGCGAAACCTGCCACGGCAGCGGCGCCAAACCGGGCACCGGCCCGGTCACCTGCCCGCGCTGCGAAGGGCGCGGCATCGACGCCCAGAGCCAGGGCTTCTTCTCGATCAGCCAGCCCTGCCCGCAGTGCGGCGGCGCCGGCCAGATCATCGAGGACCCCTGCCCCACCTGCAACGGCTCCGGCCTCACCCAGCAGACCAAGCGCTACAAAGTCAACGTCCCGGCCGGGGTCAAGGACGGGGCTCGGATCCGGCTCGCCGGCAAGGGCGAGGCCGGCCCCCGCGGTGGCTCGCCCGGCGACCTCTTCGTGACCACCCGGGTCGCCGCCTCCCCCGTCTTCAAACGACTCGACGGCGGCAACCTCGAGGTGACGGTGCCGATCTCGATTCCGGAGGCGCTGCGCGGCGGCACGATCGAGGTGCCGACCCTGGAGGGCACGAAGAAGATCAAGGTGGCGCCGGGGACGAAGCACGGCGCTGTGCAGCGGCTGCGCGGACAGGGCGCGCCGAAGCCGAAGGGCAAGGGCCGCGGCGACATCCGCTACCGGCTCGAGATCGAGGTGCCTACGGAGCTGAGCGAGGAGCAGAGCGAGGCGGCCGAGAAGCTGGCCGAGACCTTTAACGGCACCGACCCGCGGGCGGAGCTGCTGCGCCAGGCGGGGGTGGGCTGATGGCGACCTACCGGCGCCGGGTCAAGGCGACCTTCGACGAGGAGCAGGGCGTGTTCATGATCTCGGTCGCCGCCGAACTGGCGGAGATGCACCCGCAGACGCTGCGGATGTACGAGCAGCGCGGGCTGATCGCGCCGAAGCGCTCGCCGAAGAACACCCGGCTCTACTCCCAGCGCGACGTCGAGCGGTTGCGGCGGATCCAGGAAATGACCGCGCAGGGGCTGAACCTGGTCGGGGTCGAGACCGTGCTGGCGTTGGAAGAGCGGGTGGCGAAGCTGAGCGCCGAAGTGGGACGCGCCCGCAAGCGGATCGAAGAGCTGGAGGGCACGACGAAAGGGAGGCTGCACTGATGCAAGCCGATCGCTTCACGGTCAAGTCGCAGGAAGCCGTGCAGGCGGCGCTGGAGCTGGCGCGCAGCCACCGCAACCCGGAGGCCGCCCCCGCCCACCTGCTCGTCGCCCTGCTCGATCAGCCCGAAGGCCTGGTCGTGCCGATCCTGCAGCGCCTCGGCGCCGACACCGCGACGATCGCGGCCCGGGCCAGCGAGGCGGTCGCGGCACTGCCGAAGCTCGGCGGCGAGTCCGAGGAGCCGCGGATGTCATCGGCGCTGGCCGCGACGCTGCGCCGGGCCGAGCAGGAAATGGGCCGGCTCGGCGACTCCTACATCTCCACCGACCACTTCCTCCTCGCCCTGACCGAGGACTCGCAGCTGGGCGAGGTACTGCCCGACCGCGACTCGCTCGACACGGCGATCGGCGAGGTGCGGCCGCAGAAGGTGACCTCGCCGAACCCGGAGGCGACGGCCGAGGCGCTGGAGAAATTCGGCCGCGACCTGACCGCCGACGCGAGGGCGGGCCGGCTCGACCCGGTGATCGGGCGCGACGAGGAGATCCGCCGCGTCGTCCAGGTGCTCTCGCGCCGGACCAAGAACAACCCGGTGCTGATCGGCGAGCCCGGGGTCGGCAAGACGGCGATCGTCGAGGGGCTGGCGCAGCGGATCGTCGACGGAGACGTGCCGGAGAGCCTGCGCGACCGCCGCGTGATCGCGCTCGACATCGGCTCGCTGCTGGCCGGCTCCAAATACAGGGGCGAGTTCGAGGAGCGGCTGAAAGCGGTGCTCTCGGAGGTGCAGGAGGCGGAGGGCCAGATCGTCCTCTTCCTCGACGAGCTGCACACGATCGTCGGCGCCGGTGCCGCCGAAGGCGCGGTCGACGCCGCCAATTTGCTGAAGCCGATGCTGGCCCGCGGCGAGCTGCGCGCGGTCGGCGCCACCACGCTCGACGAGTACCGCAAGCACATCGAGAAGGACGCGGCCCTGGAGCGGCGCTTCCAGCCGGTCCTGGTCGGCGAGCCCGACATCAACGACACGATCGCGATCCTGCGCGGGCTGAAGGGGCGCTACGAGGAGCACCACGGCGTCAGGATCACCGACGCCGCGATCGTCGCCGCCGCGACGCTCTCGGAGCGCTACATCGCCGACCGCTTCCTGCCCGACAAGGCGATCGACCTGATCGACGAGGCGGCCTCGCGGCTGAAGATCGAGAACGACTCGATGCCGACCGAGATCGACGAGGTACGGCGCCGCGTGCAGCAGCTGGAGATCGAGCGCGAGGCGATGAAGAAGGAGACCGACGAGGCCTCGAAGGCGCGGCTTGATGCGCTCGAGGCCGAGCTGGCGGAGCTGAACGAGAGCTTCAACGAGATGAGCGCCCGCTGGCAGAACGAGAAGGACGCGATCGACTCGATCAAGGCGGCGAAGGTGCGGCTGGAGGAGGCCGGCCGCGAGGCCGAGCGGGCCGAGCGCGAGGCCGACCTCGAGCGCGCCGCGAAGCTGCGCTACGGCGACATCCCCGAGCTGGAGAAGACCGTGGAGGAGGAGGAGGCGCGGATCGCCGAGCTGCACGCCGGCGGCGCCTCGCTGCTCTCCGACGAGGTGACCGAGGAGGACATCGCCGAGGTCGTCGGCAAGTGGACCGGGATCCCGGTCAGCCGCCTGCTCGAGGGCGAGGTGCAGAAGCTGATCCAGATGGAGGACCGCCTGCACGACCGCGTGATCGGCCAGGAGGAGGCGATCGAGGCGGTCTCCAACGCGCTGCGGCGCTCACGCGCCGGCCTCGCCGACCCAAACCGGCCGATCGGCTCCTTCCTCTTCCTCGGCCCGACCGGGGTCGGCAAGACCGAGCTGGCGAAGGCGCTGGCCGAGTTCATGTTCGACTCCGAGGCGGCGATCGTCCGCCTCGACATGTCCGAGTACATGGAGAAGCACACGGTCTCGCGGCTGGTCGGCGCCCCGCCCGGCTACGTCGGCTACGAGGAGGGCGGGCAGCTGACCGAGGCGGTGCGGCGCCGGCCCTACGCGGTGGTGCTCCTGGACGAGATCGAGAAGGCCCACCCCGACGTCTTCAACACGCTGCTGCAGATCATGGACGACGGCCGCCTTACCGACGGCCAGGGGCGCACGGTCAGCTTCACCACCACGGTCCTGATCATGACCTCCAACGTCGGCAGCGACCGCATCGTCGGCGACCAGGTCGACGAGTCGATCCGCGAGCAGATCGAAGAGGTGCTGGCGGCGACCTTCAAGCCGGAGTTCCTCAACCGGATCGACGACACGGTGATCTTCCACCGGCTCTCGAAGGCCGACATCGGCCGCATTGTCGAGCTGCAGGTGCAGCAGCTGGTCGGCCGGGTCGCCGAGCGCGGGATCGAGATCGAGCTCAGCGACGACGCCCGCGCCCTGCTCGGCAACCTCGGCTACGACCCGACCTACGGAGCGCGGCCGCTGAAGCGGGTGATCCAGCGGCAACTGGTCGACAAACTGGCGCTGAAGATCCTCGAGGGCGAGTTCGCCGAAGGGGACCGGGTGAGGATTGCGGCGGCCGACGGCGAACTGACTTTTGAGAAAGCGCCGATCTGACGCATATTGATGCGGGTTTAAGGGTTTGGCCGCATAATCCGAAATACGCTGTAACGGCTTAAACGATGTTCAAACGGCAACCCGGCAAATCCGAGTCAAAGGACGCGAGCACCTACTCGCGGCGCGTCGCGGCGGTCGATTCGGTCTGGATCGCCCAGGATCGCGTCCGCAACGAGTCCGGGCCGGCCCTGCGCGAGGGCGCCGACCGGGCCAAATGGCCGCTCGAGCAGACCGCCTACAAGCTGCGCAAACGGGTGCTTTGGCCGCTCGAGGACCGGGCCGAGACGATGGGCCGCCCGGCCCGGGCGCTCGCCACCGGCGCCGTCGTCCTGCTCGCCGTCGCCGCCGGGGTCGGCGGCCTGATCTGGGCCGCGCCCGACGGCCCCCACGACACCGCCACCACCGCGGTCGCCGTCAGCGACACCACGGCGCCGGCAGCGGCGCCCAAGACGACTCCCAAGCAGGACCCGAAGCCGACCCTGCACGGCGCCAGCCCGGTCTTCAAGCAGGCCGACACGCCGGTCGCCTCCACGGTCGACCCGGCCAAGGCGATCGTCAAATCGGCGCCGGCGGACGCGACGAGCGCCAAGCCCGCGACGACGAGCGACGCCACCGCGACTCCCTCTTCCAGCCCCAAGTCTTCAGCCCAGGCCTCGTCGGTCGCCGGCCCCCCAGCCGGTCCGGAGGCGATCTCCGTCGCCCGCGAATTCGCCGGCACCTTCGTCCGCTACGAGACCGGCAGCAGCGACCCCAGCGTCCGCCAGGGCTTCGGCGCGACGGCGACCCCGGCGCTGGCCAAGGCCCTGCTGCGGCGCCCGCCGCGGCTGCCCGCCAACGTCAAGGTGCCGAAGGCGAAGGTGGTCAACGTCGTCCCGGCTCCCTCCAAGGGCACCGTCTACCCGGTCAGCGTCTCGCTGCTGCGGGTCGGCCTGACCAGCGAGCTGCGGCTTGAAATGGAACAGCGCAAAGGCGACGGCTGGCGCGTCACCAACGTACTCGGCTAAGCGATGAGGAACTCACACAAGATCCGCGCGGCTGCCGCCGCAGCAGCCGCCACCGTGGCGCTCGCGGTCCCGATCGCCATGGCGCGGGCGGAGGGCGTCGTCTCGGCGACTCCCGGCGCGGCGCTGGCGGAACCGACTCCGACTCCGAGCACGATCCCGACGCCAACCCCGAGCGCGACTCCCGCTCCGGCCTCGACGCCGGCGCCGCTGCATCAGGGCACGACCCTGGCGCCGCCGGCCCCCTCCAGCTCCGCTAAATCAGCTCCAGCCGCCAGCGGCGGCGTCTCGGCCGGCGAAGGGGACGGTGCGCCCAGCGCCGACGGCGAAGGCAGCGAAGAAACGGGGGAAGGCTCCGGGGGGGCGCTCACCGCTCCCAGCCCCTCGACGGCGCTGGCGATCCCCTCCCTCCCCACCTCCAGCTGCGCCGCCACCGGCGTGCCGCCGATCCTGATCCCGATGTATCAGCGAGCTTCCGCCGCCTACGGGCTCGGCCCGCAGGGGCCGGCAGTGCTGGCCGGCATCAACGAGGTCGAGACCGCCTTCGGCACCAACCTCAACGTCTCCTCGGCCGGCGCCGAGGGCTGGATGCAGTTCATGCCAGCTACCTGGGAAGGCTATGGAGTCGACGCCAACGGCGACGGGGTTGCCGACCCCAACAACCCCGAAGACGCGATCTTCGCCGCCGCCAGCTACCTCAGCGCCAACGGCATGCCCGCCGACACCTACGGCGCGATCTTCGCCTACAACCACGCCGACTGGTACGTCAGCGAGGTCCTCGCCAACGCCGGCTGCTACGCCGGCGAAGTCGGCGACCCGGCCTTCACCGCCGCCGGCCTCGGCCCACAGATCCAGGTCTTCCGCTGCAACCCCGCCCCGGCCTGGAAGCAGGACATGCCGGAGGGCTACCTGAGTGCCTTCGAGGACGCCGCCGCCCGCTACGAGCTCGGCAAGCGCGGCGTCTGGGCGCTGGCCGCGATCGCCCGCCTCGAGTCCAACTTCGGCCGCGGCATGGACAAGCGGCAGCTGCGCCGCGAAGGCGCGCTCGGCCTCGATCCCAGCGAGTGGAAGCGCTACGCCGTGGACGGCGACCAGGACGGCCACATCCGCCACGGCGACATCGCCGACTCGGCGGCGACCCTGGCGCGGGAGATCTGGTCCCGCGGCAGCCTCAGCGCCGGCGTCTTCACCCATAACCAGGCCGAGTGGTACGTGCAGGAGGTCCTCCAGCAGGCCGAAGAGATCGAAGGCGGCTGCAAGGTCAGCTACGTCGACTGGCGGGTGGCGCCACTGGCGACCGGCTTCGAGACCGCCGGCCCCGACGCCGTCCTCACCCCCGAGGGCCTGGCCAGCGCCCCGCGCGGCGCCCCGCCCGCGGTCAAGGCGGCGATCGCGGCGGCCAACTCGATCTCCACCACCCCCTACGTCTGGGGCGGCGGCCATGGCTCCTGGTACTCCTACGGCTACGACTGCTCCGGCGCCGTCAGCTTCGCCCTCTATGGCGGCGGCCTGCTCGACACCCCGCTCACCTCCGGCTCGCTGGAGAGCTATGGCGAACCGGGCCCCGGCAAGTGGATCACGATCTACGCCAGCGCCACCCACGCCTACGCGGTGATCGCGGGCCTGCGCTGGGACACGGTGGGAGATGCGGAAGGGACGGGGCCGCGCTGGCACATCGAGCCTCCGTATCCCGAAGGCTTCGTCGTGCGGCACCCGACCGGGTACTAAACGACCCGACAGACGGAGATTCCAAGGGGAATCCCAAGGGGGAGGTGGAGATGCCCCTCTCCCGAAGACCGTCGCGCAGCTGGGCGCGCTCTCGGGGCGCAGATGCTTGCTCTGGAGCCTCCGTGAGAGGGGCATCTCCACCTCCTACAAACGAACCCCACCAAAGCGCCGAAGGTTCAGTAGCCGGCAAGACGAGCACGAGCGGGTCTTCGCTCCCTCAGTAGAGAACCCGCACCTTGGAGCCGCCCTTCCCGATCAGGGACTCCGCAGCGCCACCCTCCACGGAAGCAGTACGGTTGTCTCAGAGTCGCTGACCGACACTTGGAGGGACGAGATGCCGACTTATCTGATGCTTACGAATTTGACCGCTGAGGGCGTGCGGACGCTCAAGAACAACCCGGGCCGGGTTGCCGAGGTGAACAAAGAGGTCGAGCAGATCGGCGCCAGGGTGGTGGCGCAGTACGCGACGCTGGGCCAGTACGACTTCGTCACCGTGGTCGAGGCGCCCGACGAGAAGACGATGGCCAAGGTCTCGGTCGAGCTCGGCTCGCGCGGGACGATGAGCAGCCAGACGCTGACCGCAATCGCGGCCGACGATCTGGCCGGCGCGCTCTAGGGCTTGAAGGCGCTCGTAGTCGGCGGGGGTGGGCGCGAGCACGCGATGGTGCGGGCGCTGGCCCGTTCCGCCCATGCACCGGAGCTGCTCTGCGCCCCCGGCAACGCCGGCATCGCCGCCGACGCCGAGTGCTTCCCGGAGGTCGCGGACGACGTCGAGGCGATCGTGGCGCTGGCGCGTGAGCGCCGGGTCGACCTGGTCGCGATCGGGCCCGAGGCGGCCCTGGTCGCCGGCCTCGTCGACGCGCTCGAGGAGGCGGGGGTGCCGGCCTTCGGCCCGAGCACGGCGGCGGCCGAGCTGGAGGGGTCTAAGGCCTTCGCCAAGGAGCTGATGCGGGAGGCGGGGGTGCCGACGGCCGGCTACGCGCTGCTGCGCAGCCGCGAGGAGGCGCTCGAGCGGCTCGCTCAGACCTCCTACCCGACGGTCCTCAAGGCCGACGGGCTCGCGGCCGGCAAGGGCGTGATCATCTGCGCGACCGAGGCCGAGGCCCGGGCCGCGGTCGACGTCTTCTTCACCGAGCGGCGCTTCGGAGCGACGACGGTGGTGCTGGAGGAGTTCCTCGAGGGCGAGGAGCTCTCGCTGCTGGCCCTCTGCGACGGCGAGAACGTGGTGCCGCTGGCGCCGGCCCAGGACTACAAGCGGATCTTCGACGGCGACCGGGGGCCGAACACCGGGGGCATGGGCAGCTACTCGCCGGTGCCGGGCTTCGACGACGACGCGATCGAGGCGATCGTCGACAGCGTCCACCGCCCGATCGTCGCCGCGATGGGGCGGCGCGGCATCCCCTTCCACGGCGTCCTCTACGCGGGGCTGATGATCGGAGAGGGCGGGCCCAAAGTGCTGGAGTTCAACACCCGCTTCGGCGATCCCGAGACGCAGGCGGTACTGCCGCGGATGCGCTCGGACCTGGTCGACCTCTTCCTCGCCGCCCGCGAGCCGGGCGGTCTCGCCGGGGCCACGGCCGAGTTCGGCGAGGACTGGGCGGTGACCCTGGTCCTGGCCTCGGCCGGCTACCCGGAGTCGTCCTCCAAAGGAGACGCGATCAGCGGCCTCGAGGCGGCGGCGGAGCTGGCCGAGGTGACCCACGCCGGCACCGCCGAGCGCGACGGTGGGATCGTCACCGCGGGCGGGCGGGTGCTCAACGTCACCGGCCTCGGGCCGACGCCGGCCGCGGCCCGCGATCGTGCGTACGATGCGGCTGGCCGGATCTCCTTCGCGGGAATGCAGATCCGTACCGATATCGCCGCCCGCGCCGTCGAGCGCGTCCCCAGTTAACCCAGCCCCAGAGAGGAACGAGATGAGCGAGGTCTCAGAGCCGCAGCCGAGTCAGACGAGCGGGGTTTCAGAGCGGCCGCAGCCGCCAACCATGCCGGAGGCGCTGGAGGAGATCGAGGAGATCGACGCCGAGAGCCCCCTGGTCGGGATCATCATGGGCTCCAAGAACGACATGGAGAAGATGGAACCGGCCGAGAAGGCGCTGAAGGAGGCCGGGATCCTCTGCGAGGTGCGGGTGATGAGCGCCCACCGCGACCCCGAGCTGGTGACCGAGTACTGCACCAACGCGAAGATGCGGGGCCTGAAGGTGATCATCGCCGGGGCCGGGATGTCGGCGGCGCTGCCGGGTGTCGCTGCCGCCCACACCGAGCTGCCGGTGATCGGCGTGCCGATCCTCGGCAAGAGCCTCGGCGGCCTCGACGCGCTGCTCTCGGCGGTGCAGATGCCGCCGGGGATCCCGGTCGCCTGCGTCGCCATCGACGGCGCGAAAAACGCCGGCGTGCTGGCCGCGAGAATCATCAACTGCTGATGGCATTTTCAGCGATCCCGGCATCCCGGAGCGGCCCGTGATCCCTCGATACACCCTCCCTGAAATGGGCGCGGTCTGGACGCCGCAGGCGAAGATGGACGCCTGGCTCGAGGTCGAGCTGGCGGCGACCGAGGCCTGGGCCGCGGAGGGCATGGTTCCGGCGGAGGCCGCCGCGGCCGCCCGCGCGAACGCCGCCTTCACGGTGGAGGCGGTCGACGAGCGCGAGCGGGTCACCGACCACGACGTCGCCGCCTTCGTCGACGTCGTCTCCGCCTCGGTGGGCGAGCACGGGCGCTGGATCCACTACGGCCTCACCTCCTCCGACGTGCTCGACACGGCGCTGGCGGTGCAGCTGCAGAAGGCCGGCGAGATCGTCGTCGCCGGGGCGCGCGCCTACCGCGATGCCCTGGTCGCGCGGGCGCTGGAGCACCGCGACACGCTCTGCGTCGGCCGCACCCACGGCGTCCACGCCGAGCCCACCACCTTCGGCCTGCGCCTCGCCGGCTTCGCCTTCGAGGCCGACCGCAACGTCGAGCGGCTCGAGCAGGCCTTCGCCCAGCTCGCCTTCGGCAAGCTCTCCGGCGCCGTCGGCACCTACGCCTCGATCCCGCCCGCGGTCGAGGCGCGGGTGATGGAGCGGCTGGGACTGGGCCGCGAGGACATCGCCACCCAGGTGGTGCCGCGCGACCGCCACGCAGTGCTCACCTCGGCGATCGCGATCGCCGGCGCCGGGCTGGAGCGCTTCGCGACCGAGGTACGCGGCCTGCAGAAGACCGAGGTGCGCGAGGTCGAAGAGCCGTTCGCCGCCGGCCAGAAGGGCTCCTCGGCGATGCCGCACAAGCGCAACCCGATCCGCACCGAGCGGGTGACCGGACTGGCCCGGGTCCTGCGCGGCTACGCCCAGGCGGGGATCGAGAACGTCGCCCTCTGGCACGAGCGCGACATCTCCCACTCCGGCGCCGAGCGGGTGATCCTGCCCGACGCGACGATCCTGCTCGACTACATGCAGGACCTGGCGACCAAGGTCGCGGCGGGGATGACGATCCACCCCGAGCGGATGCGGGAGAACCTCGGCCTCACCTACGGCGCCCTGTTCAGCCAGCGCGCCCTGACCGCCCTGGTCGAGTCCGGGATGACCCGCGACGACGCCTACCGCGTGGTCCAGGAGAACGCCCAGCGCGCCTGGGACACCCGCACCGAGTTCCGCCAGCTGCTGGCCGAGGCGGCGCCGCAGCTCGACCTCGATGCCGTCTTCGACTACGGCGCCTACCTCACCCACCTGCCCGAGATCTTCGAGCGGGTGGAAGCGCTGAAGGCCTGAGCCGGGGACGATGACCGAGCAGCTCGAAGCCGACGTCGCGATCGTCGGTGCCGGGCTGGCGGGACTGGTGGCGGCCCGGCGGCTCGTCGCCGCCGGCAAGCGGCCGCTGGTGATCGAGGCACGCGAGCGGGTCGGCGGGCGCCTGCTGAACGAGGAGATCGGCGACGGCAAGGTGGTCGAGGTCGGCGGTCAATGGATCGGCCCGACCCAGGAGCGGCTGGCCGCTCTCGCCGCCGAGCTCGGGGTCGGCACCTTCCCGACCCACGACGAGGGACGGCACCTGTTCGAGATGAACGGCAGGATCGCTTCCTACACCGGGGCCCTGACCGACGCCAGAGTCGGACTGGTGCGGGAGCTCTCGCGGGCGATCTCGCCGCCGGCACTGGCCGACTTCGAACAGGCCCGCGGCCGGCTCGACCGGATGGCGCGGGAAGTGCCGCTGGAGGAGCCCTGGATGGCACCGAAGGCGGCCGCGTGGGACGGTCAGACCTTCGCCACCTGGGTCGGGCGCAACACCCACAGCGCGGGCGCTCGGCAACTGTTCGAGCTGGCGACCGAGGCGGTCTGGGCGGCCGAGCCGGCCGACGTCTCGCTGCTCCATGTCCTCTTCTACACCCACTCCGGCGGCGGCTTCAACACCCTGGTCGGGACCGGCGGCGGCGCCCAGCAGGACCGCTTCCACGGCGGCTCCCAGCGGCTCGCGCTGCTGATGGCCGAGGAGCTGGGACCGGAGCGGCTGCGGCTGGGGGCACCGGTACGGCGGCTCGAGCACAGCGCGGACGGGGTCGTCGTCCACGCTGACGGGCCGGGCGGCGAGCCGGGCAGACTGGCGCTGCGGGCGCGACGGGCGATCGTCGCGATCCCCCCGACCCTGGCCGGGCGGGTCGCCTACGAGCCGCCGTTGCCGGCCCGACGCGATCAGCTGACCCAGCGGATGCCGCAGGGCACGGTGATCAAGACGATGGCGATCTACGAGACTCCGTTTTGGCGCGAGCAGGGCCTCTCCGGGCAGGCGGGCAGCGACGCCGGGCCCGCGCGCGTGGTCTTCGACAACTCACCCCCGGACGGCAGCCCCGGCGTCCTGCTCGGCTTCCTCGAGGGCCGGCTGGCGCGCCAGTGGGGCGCCAGCGACGCCGACGAGCGACGCGAGGCGATCCTTGCCGGCCACGCGCGCCTCTTCGGTGAGCGGGCGGCCCGGCCCGAACGCTTCATCGAGCGGGTCCGGGCCGAGGAGGAGTGGACTCGCGGCTGCTACGGCTGCCTGATGACGACCGGCGGCTGGACCGAATACGGCCGCGCTCTGCACACCCCGATTGGGCCGATTCATTGGGCCGGGGCCGAGACCGCAACGGTCTGGAACGGCTACATGGACGGCGCCGTCCAGTCCGGTGAGCGCGCCGCCACCGAGGCCCTTGCCGCGCTTTCAGCCTGAGGTAGGCTGGCGCGGTGATCCTCTACACCTGCGGACAGAAGAAGACCGGGCCGAGCTTCGCTCACCCGTGCGCGAAGGCGGGCAAGGCGCTCGACGCGGCCGGTTACGAATACGAGCTGAAGTCCGTCGGCGGCTACCGGCTGATGCCCTGGACCTGGGGCAGCCGCGAGGAGGATCGGGCCGAGATCAAGAAGCTCAGCGGCACCAACGAGGTGCCGATCCTCGTGCTCGACAGCGGCGAGGTGATCTCCGGTTCCGGCACGATCGCGCGCTGGGCCCAGGAGCACCCGCACTCAGCGGCGAAGTCCGGCGCTTAGCCCTCCGCGGTCGAGTGGCTAAATCTGGGTGGCGATCAGTCCGGCGCTGGAGGCGATAAGAACGCCGATCAATCCGGCGCCGATGCGCATCATCGTCTGCTGCATCGCGTCGAAACGGGCGTTGATCTGATCGAAGCCCATTTTCATTTCCTGCCGGAGCTCGGCGGCGCTGTTGTCAATCTTCCTGTCGATCTTGGCGTCGAGCCGGTCGAACCCGGCTTCCATCCGCTCCTCCAATCGAGCGAACCGCGCATCGACGCGGGCGAACTGAGTGTCAACCCGAGCAAAGCCGTCGTCGACTCGCTTGTTCAGGTCGTCCAGCCTGTCATCGCTCCAACTCTGCCTCATCGCCTCCATGATGGCGAAGCCTAAGACAAAACGTTTCGCGGGTTACGTGCTGAAAGTGAAATTTCCGTAACGGTGAACGCGCTAAACAGCGGCGACCACAGGCTCACTGGCCGGGCGGCGTGCAGTGACCACTACCGGGGTGCCGTCCTTGGGCGAGAGGGTGATGTTGCGGCGGCCGGTCTTCTCCGGCAGCGGGCTGGCCTTGTGCAGGTCGCAGCGGGTCAGCACCTCGCGCAGGACGATCCGCATCTCGAACTCGGCGAAGGCGGCACCGATGCAGCGGCGGATGCCGCCGCCGAAGGGGATCCAGGCGTAGCTCTCGGGACCGTCGCCGAGGAAACGCTCGGGCTCGAATGCGAGGGGGTTGGGGTAGAGGTCGGGGCGGGTGTGGGTGAGCCAGATCGCCGGGGTGACATCAGTGCCGGCAGGCAGGCTGAGTCCGTCGATGACGAGGTCCTTGGCGAGGCGGCGGCCGGCCAGCGGCAGCACCGGGCGCAGGCGCAGCGACTCGGAGATCGTCGCCCGCAGGTAGTCGTCCTCCCCCGCCGCCAGAGAGTCGCGCAGCGTCTGCAGCTGCTCGGGGTGGCGCAGCAGCAGATCGAAGCTCCAGGCCAGCGCCGTCGCCGTCGTCTCGTGCCCGGCCAGCAGCAGGGTCATCAGCTGGTCGCGCAGCTCCTTGTCGCTCATCCCTCGACCACTCTCGTGCTTCGCTCCCTCGCGCTCATCATCACCGGCGATCTCGCTCGGTCGCTCCGCACTCGGGCCATCCTCGAACTCAGCCAGCATCAGCATCGAGAGGATGTCCTCGCGCTCGCCCAGGTCGGGCCTGGTGCGGTGCTCGGCGATCTCCGCGTAGAGCAGATCGTCGACCTCCCGCAGCTGCTTTTCAAAGCGCGCGAAGGCGTTGCCGCCGCGGAAGCGGCGGGTGGCGAGGGCGATCAGCTGCGAGCGCGGCGAGGCGGTTTCGGTCAACACCGTGGAGAGGACTCCGCGCAGCCGCTCCAGCCGCGGCCCATCGGCGACACCGAAGACGATCCGCAGGATCGCCTCCAGGGTGATCGCCTGCATCCGCGTGTGGATCGGGAACTCGCTGTGCAGCGGCCAGGAGTCGATCTCGGCACCGACGATCTCGTCCAGCACCGCCTCGTAGGAGCGCATGCGCTCGCCGTGGAAGGCGGGCAGCATCAGCCGGCGTCGGGCCAGGTGCTCGGCGTCTTCCTGCAGCAGCAGCGACTGCGAGCCGAGGATCGGTTCGAGGACGATGTTGCGTCCCGGCGGCAGCCCGTTCGCCTGCTCCATATAGAGGGCCTTGATCGCGGCCGGGTCGGAGATCAGCACCATCGGCCGCTCGAAGCCGAGGAAGCGGAGGCTGAAGGAGTCGCCAAGCTCGCGCCGGCACTCGTCCATGAAGGCGAGCGGACGCAGCGTCCAGCGCAGGGTCTGAACCAGCGGCGAGTTGCGCGGTTCCGGCGGGAGCGTCACCGGGCAAGGATCGCAGAGCGGGCCACCAGGTGGTCCCGCTCCCCGGATGGTTAGCATCGACTTAATGACTGCTCTCACCGATCTCAAGCTCCATTCCTCAGGCAAGGTCCGGGAGATCTACGAGTGGGATGACGACCTGCTGATGGTCGCCTCCGACCGGATCTCGATCTACGACGTGGTGATGCCTACGCCGGTCACCGACAAGGGCAAGGTCCTCAACCGGATGTCGGAATTCTGGTTCGACCTGACTGAGGGGATCGTCCCCAACCACTTCCTCTCCAACGACGTGCCGGAGGAGGTCACCGACCGGGCGATGCGGGTACGGCGGCTGCAGATGTACCCGGTCGAGTGCGTCGTCCGCGGCTACCTCTCCGGTTCGGGCTGGAAGGAATACCGCGAGGGCGGCGCCGTCTGCGGGATCGAGCTGCCGGCCGGGCTGATCGAGTCCGACAAGCTGCCGGAGCCGATCTTCACGCCGGCGACCAAGGCCGAGATCGGCGACCACGACGAGAACGTCGACTTCGAGCGGGCGGCCGAGATCGTTGGCGACCGGGCACTGCTGGAAGAGCTGCGCCGTGTGTCCATCGAGGTCTACCGACGCGGCGCCGAGCACGCGGCCGAGCGCGGGATCATCCTCGCTGACACCAAGTTCGAGTTCGGCCGCCACGCCGGCGCCGAGGTAGTGCTCGGGGACGAGGTGCTGACGCCGGACTCCTCGCGCTTCTGGCCCGCCGACAGCTACGAGCCGGGCAGGACGCCCCCCTCCTTCGACAAGCAGTTCGTCCGCGACTGGGCCAGCGCGCAGGGGTGGGACAAAACCCCGCCGGCGCCGGAGCTGCCGCCGGACGTGATCGAGCAGACCCGCGGCAAATACGTCGAGGCCTACGAGCGGATCACGGAGACGAGCTTCTAGTGCCGAAGGCGCGGGTTCTGATCCGGCCCAAGGAGGGCATCCTCGACCCCCAGGGCAAGGCGGTCGAGCGGGCGCTGCCGGCGCTCGGCTTCGAGGGGATCGAACACGTCCACGTCGGCCGCATGGTCGAGCTCGAGGCGGAGGACCCGGAGCGGCTGGCGGAGCTCTGCGAGAAGCTCCTCGCCAACCCCCTGATCGAGGACTACGAGATCCAAAACCTGTGATCTGGGGCGTCCTCCAGTTCCCCGGATCATGCGATGAGCGGGACGCCCTGCACGCCTGCTCGCTGCTCGGCGAGGCGCGGCTGGTCTGGCACGAAGAGCGCGACCTCAGCGGCGTCGACGCCGTCGTCGTCCCCGGCGGCTTCTCCTACGGCGACTACCTGCGGGCCGGCGCGATTGCCCGCTTCTCGCCGGCGATGGAGGCGGTCGCCGAGCTGGCCGCGGCCGGCGCCCCGGTCCTCGGCATCTGCAACGGCTTCCAGGTCCTCTGCGAGGCGGGCCTGCTCCCCGGCGCCCTCCTGCTCAACGAGAGCATGCGCTTCCTCTGCCGCCAGCTCGACCTGATCGCCGACCCGGCGCTGGAGGACTTGACCCCACCAGAGGGTGGTCAAGTCCTCCACCTCTCGATCCCGGCCAAGCACGGGGAAGGGCGGTACTACGCGCCTGAGGAGGTACTCGACCACTTGGAGGCAAACGGCCAGGTCGCCTATCGCTACGCGCCGGGACAGAACCCGAACGGGTCGGCGCGGGACATCGCCGGAGTCCGCAACGAGGCCGGCAACGTGGTCGGGCTAATGCCGCATCCGGAGCACGCGGTCGATCCGCTGACCGGCTCGACCGATGGGCTGCGGATCTTCGAAGCGGTGGCGGCCGCGGGAGCGCGGGCGTGAGCATCGGAACCGCGAAACACCGCGAGCTCGGCCTCACCGACTCCGAGTTCGAGCTGATCGTCGCGCAGATGGGGCGCGAGCCGAACGTGGTCGAGCTGGCGATGTTCAGCCTGCTCTGGTCCGAGCACTGCGCCTACAAGCACTCGCGCAAACTGCTCAAGCAGCTGCCGACCGAGGGCGTGCGGGTGGTGATGGGGCCGGGCGAGAACGCCGGCGCCGTCGACGTCGGCAACGGCTACGCGGTCGCCTTCAAGGTCGAGTCCCACAACCACCCGAGCGCGGTCGAGCCCTTCCAGGGGGCGGCGACCGGGGTCGGCGGCATCCTCCGCGACGTCTTCGCGATCGG
>DASYJK010000108.1:0-33190 GCA_035996525.1 Solirubrobacterales bacterium | reverse complement strand
GCGCTGGAGATCGGCCCCGGCGACGAGGTGATCGTCCCCACCTACAGCTTCATCGCCACCGCCGAGGCGGTCAGCACCGTCGGCGCCACCCCGGTGATCGTCGACATCGACCCGGAGACGGCGCTGCTCACGGCCGCGACCGTCGAGGCCGCCCTGACCGAGAAGACGCGCTGCGTGATCCCCGTCCACCTCTTCGGCCGTCCGGTCGACATGGACCCGCTGCTCAGCCTCTGCCGCGAGCGCGGGATCGCCGTGATCGAGGATGCCTGCCAGGCGCACGGCGCCCTCTACAAGGGCAAGCCGGTCGGCTCGCTCGGCGACGCCGGCTGCTTCAGCTTCTATCCGACCAAGAACCTCGGCGGCTGGGGCGACGGCGGCGCGCTGGTCACCAGCGACGCCGAGATCGACGCCAAGGTCCGCCTCCTGCGCTCCCATGGCGAGGGCATCCGCCACCACCACGAGCTGGCCACCGGCACCCACCGCCTCGACACCCTGCAGGCGGCGATCCTCGAGGTCAAGCTGCGACACCTCCCGGCCTGGAACCAGCGTCGCCGCGACGCCGCCGACGCCTTGCGCGAGGGCCTCGAGGGCACCTCGGCGATCTCCCCGGCTCCGGCCGCGGCCGACAGCGACCACGTCTACCACCTCTTCGTCGTGCGCAGCAAAGAGCGCGACGCGCTGCGCGACCACCTCGACGCCCGGGGCGTCGCCAGCGCCATCCACTACCCGACGCCGATCCACCTGCAGCCGGCCTACGCCGAGCTCGGGCTGGGTCGGGGCGACCTTCCCGTGGCGGAGCGGCTTGCCTCCGAAAACTGCTCACTGCCGATCTTCCCGGCGATCGAGGATTCTCAGATCGCGGAGATCGTGGCGGCGGTGAAGGGCTTTGAAGTCCCAGCAGATAACTGAGGACCGCCCGCGCAGCGAACGCCGGGGCGGCCTGCGGGTCTGCATGGTCCACTACTCCGACTTCGTCGTCGACTCGCGAATCCAGCGCCAGGCGCGGGCCCTGGCCGAGCGCGGCGACCGGGTCGACTGCGTCTGCCTCAACGACCACGAGGAGATCCCGGTCGGCAACGGCCAGATCGTCCTGCACCGGGCCGCGGCGGGCAAGCCGCGCGGCGGCACCCGCGGCTACCTGGAAGGCAACGCCCGCTTCCTCGCCGGCGCCGCCCGCAAGGTCGCCGCCCTCGACCGGCGCGAGCGCTTCGATCTGATCGAGATCCACAACATGCCCGACGCCCTCGTCTTCGCGGCGCTGGGGCCGAAGCTGCGCGGCACACCGCTGATCCTCAACTTCCACGACACCTTCCCGGAGCTGTTCGCGACCCTCTTCGACAAGTCGCCCGACCACCCGCTGGTGCGCCTGGTCCGGGTCGAGGAGAAAGTCAGCGCCGCCCTCGCCGACGGCCACATCTTCGTCACCGCCGAGGCCCGCGACCTGCTGCGCGACCGCGGCATCAGCGCCGCCCGCTCCCAGGTCGTGATGAACACCCCCGACGAGCGCGTCTTCGGCGAGCGCCGGGCGCCGCAGCCGCTGCCCGAGGAGGGCGACCTGCGCGTCGTCTACCACGGCGGCCTCGCCGACCGCTTCGGGGTCGAGACCCTGGTCCGGGCGGTGGCGCTGCTGCGCCGGCGCGGCCAGCCGGTCTCGCTCGACGTCTACGGCGCCGACGCCGAGGCGGCCCGCACCCTGGCCGCCGCCGCGGCGAAGATCGCCCCCGAGGGGGTGCGGATCGCCCCGCAACCGACTCCGGTCAACGAGATTCCAGCGCGCCTGGCAGCCGCCCACCTCGGCGTGGTACCGACCCTGCGCGACGACTTCACCGAGCTGCTGCTGCCGGTGAAGCTGCTCGAGTACGTGCACATGGGCCTGCCCGTGGTCGCCTCGCGACTGCCGGTGATCGAGCGCTACTTCGGCGACGACGTGCTGCTGGCCGAGCCGGGCGACCCCGCCTCGATCGCCGCCGCGATCGAAGGTGTGCGGGCCGAGCCGCTGCTGGCCCTGCAGCGGGCCGAGCGCGCCTCGCAGCGCCTGGCCGAGATCGAGTGGCGCCGCCAGAAGGAGCAGTACCTCTCCCTGGTCGACGGCCTGGTCCAGGGCGCCCGGAGCCACTGAGATGTCCCGCGTCCTGCTGATCACCCCGGCCCGCGACGAGGCAGCCCACCTGGAGAACACGATCCGGGCGGTGGCCGCCCAGAGTCGCCTTCCCGACCTCTGGCTGATCATCGACGACGGCTCCAGCGACGAGACCCCGGCGATCCTCGAGCGCCAGGCGGCGGAGCTGCCCTTCCTCGAGCTGCGGCGGACTCCTGTCCGCGACGCCGGCGGCGACGCCGACGGGCTTGCCGTCGCCGCCGAGGCGCGTGCCTTCAACGCCGCCCTGGCCACCGTCGACCCCGCCGAATTCACCCACATCGGCAAGCTCGACGCCGACATCGAGTTGCCGTCCGACTACCTGGAGGGCCTGCTCGATCGCTTCGCCGCCGATCCCCGGCTCGGCGTCGGCGGCGGCATCCTGCTCGAGCGCAACGGCGGCGAGTGGCGGCCGACGAGCGTCCCGGCCTACCACGTGCGCGGCGCCCTCAAGCTCTACAACCGAGCCTGCTTCGAGGCGATCGGCGGTATCGAGGAGCGCCTCGGCTGGGACACGATCGACGAGACCTACGCGCGCATGCATGGTTTCGCGACCCGCTCCTTCCCCGAGCTCCCTGCCCACCACCATCGCCCCGTGGCAACCCGCGGCGGCGCCTTGCGCGGCCGCGCCCGCCATGGCCAGTGCGCCTACATCCTTCGCTATGGCCTTCCCTGGGTCTTCGCCCGCTCCTTCAAGGTCGCCGCTCAAAAGCCGTACGTACTCTCGGGATTCGCTTTCTTCTACGGCTACCTGAAGGCCCTCCTTAAGGCTCAACCTAAGGTTGAGGACAACAGCTTCAAACGGTTCGTGCGACGCGAGTTGCGCGGTCGTGCCATGCCTGGCTCGTCCTTTTTTCAGCCTACCGAAACGGACTAAATCACCGGTTCGGTGCGTTTACTGAAGTAGCCTCGCCCAGGCTTTCCCACCTGGCGGCCCCATCTCTCACATGAGCAAGATCAAACGAACCCTCCCGATCCTCGCCCTCCTGGCGGTGGTTGCGGCCGCCCTGATGATCTCGGGAGCGTCGGGCGCGAGCATCGAATGCCCGGCGTCGAACCCGGTTCTGCAGGAGAACAGCTGCGAAGGCTCGGGCACCGATGGCTGGCGACTGAACGAATACGACCCGGATGTCGCCGGCTTCACGGTGAAGACGAGCTACGCGCTCGGCGAAGCGGTGCAGATCAAACTCGGCCGCCAGAGCACCGGCGACGCCGGCGCGGTGAAACTCGACGTCTACCGGATGGGCTACTACGGCAACGAAGGCGGCCGCCTGATCAAAGCCGCCTCCAGCTCCAGCGTCGCCGTCAACAACCTCTTCTCCGGCTGCGCCGCGACCGATACGACGACGGGCCTGAAGAGCTGCGCGAAATGGGTCAACAGCTACACCATCCCCGCCGGCGCCCTGCCGGCGTCCGGCGTCTACACGGTGATGCTGACCACGCCTTCCGGCCTGCAGAACACGATCACCTTCACCGTCCGCGACGACAACCGCACGCCGAAGTCGGATGTCCTCTTCGTCGTGCCGCGGACGACGTACGAGGCCTACAACGACTGGGGTGGCAAGTCGCTCTACTACGACACCGCGGGTGGCGAGAACACCGTCGCCGGCACCCCGCGCGCCGTCAAGGTCTCCTTCGAGCGGCCGATGAACGACCCGCGCGTGGGCAACCGCTTCATCGGCCCCGACTTCTACCTGATCCAGTGGCTGGAGAAGGAGGGCTACGACGTCTCCTACACCGATGACGTCTCGGTTTCGGAAAACCCGTCGCAGCTGCTCGGCCACAAGATCGACATCGTCTCCGGCCACAGCGAGTACTGGTCCGAAGAACAGATGAACGGCTTCTTCGCCGCCCGTAACGCCGGCGTCAACATCGCCGCCTTCAGCGGCAACACCGCCTACTGGAAGGTGCGCTACGAGGACAACTACCAAACCCTCGTCTGCTACAAGACCGTCGAGGGCTCGGGTTCCACCGGCAGCGGTGTCGACGGCCAGAACGACTGGGGCCCCGACGGCAAAAAAGGAACCGCCGACGACGCCCTCGGCCTCGACCAGATCGCCGGTACCGCCGACGACAAGCCGCAGAACTCGACCACCACCTGGCGTGACAACGGCGCGCCTCCCGGCGACCCGAACGCGCCCGAAGGCGGCCGCGTCGGTCCCGACCGCCCGGAGAACATGTTGCTCGGCAACATGTACCAGGCCTCGCAGCTGCAGGCCGGCGCATTCCCGCTGCAGGTCCCGGCCGCCAACGCGCAGAGCCAGTACGCCGGCGACCGGATCTGGCGCAACACCGGGGTCTCGACCAGTGGCACGACCACGATCGGAAGTCATCTGGTCGGCTGGGAGTGGGACGCGATCCCGACCCAGGCGCAGTACCTCAATCGCGAGCCGGCCGGGGTCAAGCCACTGACCAACTCCACCGTGCCGCTCAGCGAAAACGTCGACTGGCTCCAGGACGAGGGCCGGATCTACACGAAAGCGCCGGCACCGGGCATGTGCGCCTGCGGCCAGGCCGTCAAGTACACGGCGCCGAGCGGCGCTCTCGTCTTCTCCAGCGGCACCATCGACTGGGCCTGGGGCCTGGCACCGGAACTGGACAGCCGCATCGAGCAGGCGACTTACAACATCCTCTCCGACATGGGGGCCCAGCCGGGAACGCCGACCGAAGTGACGCTCGACCCGCCCTCCGGACCGCAGCCCCCGACCTCCTCGTTCACGATCTCGCCCACCCCGGCGCAGCCGAACCAGACGGTCACCTTCGACGGCACCAGTTCGACCGACGTCGATGGCGGCATCGCCAAATACGAATGGGACCTGGACGGAAACGGCACCTTCGAGACCAACTCGGGCAAAAACCCGATCGTGAAAACCAGCTATCCGAACGTCGGCGTCTACACGGTGCGCCTCCGGGTCACCGACGAACAGGGGCAGACCGCTGTCAGCAACCGCGCCCTGGCGGTGGACGCGAGCGGCAGCGGCAGTTACCCGGCACGGGTGCTCGGCACCAACGGGCTGCTCAGCTACTGGCGCATGGACGACACCAGCGGCACCACCCTCACCGACGCTTTCGGCAACAACAACGCGACGACCGCTGGCACCCCGACGCTGGGCGCGCCCGGCGCGATCGCCGGCGACAGCGACGGGGCGGTCAGCTTCGACGGTCTCAACGACGCGGCAACCGCGAACGTCTCGCTTTCCAGCACGACCCAGATCACGGTCGAGTTCTGGATGAAATGGAACGCATTCCAGGAAAACGACAACCTGGCGATGGAGTTCACCCCCAACTTCAACTCAACCGCGGGCGGCTTCCTGATCGACCCGAACGCGCCGCAGGAAAACGGCAAGTTCGGTGTCGCGATCGGCAATGGCTCGAGCCGCAACAACGCCTTCTTCAACCGACCGAGCGCAGGCAAATGGCATTACTACGCATTCGTCCTCAACAGCGCCGCGCCGGCCAACGAAGAGGTAATTCCCTACGTCGACGGCAAACCGGTCGCCTACGCCAAGACCGCATCCGGAACCGGCGCCGGCGCTTTCGCCAACTCCTCACTGAACTTCATGTCGCGCGGGGCCGCCTCCCTTTTCGGAGCGGGTTCACTCGACGAAGTCGCGCTCTACAGCCGCGCCCTCGACGGGACCACGATCGCCAACCACTACGCCGGGAACACACAGGCTCCGACGGCCTCCTTCGAAGCGTCGCCGAACCCCGCCAGCGCCGGCCAGACCGTCAGCCTCGACGGCTCGTCCTCGAGCTCTCCCAACGGCACCGTCAGCGACTACGCCTGGGACCTCGACGGCAACGGCAGCTACGAGACCGACACCGGCACCACGGCCTCAACCTCGACCTCCTTCTCCAGCCCCGGCGCCCACAGCGTGGGCCTGCGGGTGACCGACAGCGCCGGGCAGCAGGCGACCGCGACTCGCACGGTCACCGTCGAGCAGTCGGGCGCCGGCTCCTACTCCAGCCGCGTGCTCAACACGGCCGGCCTGACCCACTACTGGCGCCTGGGCGAGAGCGGCGGCACCAGTCTTGCCGACAGCGCCGGCAACTCCCCAGCCACCGTGGTCGGCGCCCCAGCCTTCGGCGTCACCGGAGCACTCGCCGGCGACAGCAACACCGCGGTCGGGTTCAACGGCACCTCCGATGCGGCCAGCGCCAACGTGGACCTCTCCGGCACCAGCCAGCTGACGCTCGAGTTCTGGATGAAATGGGACGCCTACGCCAACGACGATGATCTCGCCTTCGAGCTCACGCCGAACTTCAACAGCAACCAGGGCGGCCTCCTGGTCGACCCGAACGCGCCCGAGGACGGCGGCAAGTTCGCGGTCGGGATCGGCAGTGGCAGCACCCGCAACACCGCTTACTTCAACCGCCCCTCGGCCGGCCAGTGGCATCACTACGCCTTCGTTCTCGACAGCAGCGCCCCCGCCTCTGAAGAGATCAAGCCTTACGTGGACGGCCAGCCAGTCCCCTACGACAAGACGCAGTCGGGCACCGGCGCCGGCAACTTCGCCAACTCGGCCCTCTACTTCATGTCGCGAGCGGCCTCCGCCCTGAACGGCAAAGGCAGCCTCGACGAGGTCGCGATCTACAACCGCGCCCTCCCGGCCAGTGCGATCGCCCAGCACTTCGGCGGCAACAGCCAGGCCCCGATCCCCGCTTTCCAGAGCGCGCCCAACCCGGCACAGACCGGGCAGCAGGTCAGCTTCGACGCGGGCGCCTCCAGCGACCCCGACGGCACGATCGCCAAATACGAATGGGACCTGGACGGCAACGGCAGCTACGAGACCAGCACTGGAACCACCCCGAGCGTGACCAAGGTCTATGCGCAAGCCGGCACGTTCCAGGTCTCTCTCCGCGTCACCGATAACTCCGGCAACACCGCGCAGGTGACGCACCCGGTCACCGTCAACCAGTCGGGCTCGGGCTCCTACTCGAGCCGAGTGCTCAACACCGTCGGCCTGACCGACTACTGGCGCCTCGGCGAGACCTCGGGTACGACGCTGGCTGACGGCAAAGGTGGAGTCAACGCCACCACCCTGGGCGCGCCGATCCTCGGAGTCGAAGGCGCGCTCCCCAATGACACCGACAAAGCGGTCAGCTTCAGCGGCACCAACGACGCGGCGCAGGCCAATCTCGACCTCTCCGGCACCAGCCAGCTGACGCTCGAGTTCTGGCTCAAGTGGGACGCCTACGCCAACGACGACCGCCTCGCCTTCGAGTTCACGCCCAACTTCAATAGCAACCCGGGCGGCTTCTTGGTCGACCCGAACGCGCCCGAGGACGGCGGCAAGTTCGCGGTCGGGATCGGCAGTGGCAGCACCCGCAACACCGCTTACTTCGAACGGCCCAGCGAGGGGCAGTGGCATTACTACGCGATCGTGATGAACAGCGGCGCGGGTGGCGAAAGCCAGATCACCCCCTACGTCGACGGCAAAGCGGTCGCCTACGACAAGACGCAGTCGGGCACCGGCGCCGGCAACTTCGCCAACTCGACGCTCTACTTCATGTCGCGCGCCGGTTCGTCCCTGTTCGGCACCGGCGACCTCGACGAGGTAGCCGTCTACAACCGGGCGCTCTCGGCGGCGACCATCGACGATCACTTCTCCGGCACGGCCAACCTGGTCGGCGAACCCCCCGCGGCCTCCTTCACGGTCGCCCCCAACCCGGTCCAGAGCGGTCAGCAGGTGAACCTCGACGCCAGCGCCTCGACCGACCCCGACGGCACGATCGCCAAATACGAATGGGACCTCGACGGCAACGGCAGCTTCGAGACGAGTACCGGCACCAACCCGGTCGCGACGACGACCTACCCGAGCGCGCGTTCCGTCGAACCGCGCCTCCGCATAACCGACAACGCCGGCAACCAGTCGACCACCACTCGCTCGCTGACGGTCCAGAACCGGCTGCCCAGCGCCACCTTCAACCTCGAACCCGCGGCGCCGACCACCAACGAAACCGTGACCTACAACGCGGGCGCCTCGGCCGACCCCGACGGCACGATCGCCAAATACGAATGGGACCTGGACGGCAACGGCAGCTTCGAGACGAGTACCGGCACCAACCCGGTCGCGACCGCGAGCTTCGCCACGGCGGTGAAAGCCCAGACCGTCGGCCTGCGCGTCACCGACAACGAAGGCGCCACGGCAACCACCGCCAAGACCTTCGCGGTTTCCAGCCGTCCGCCGGTGCCGTCGTTCACGGTCTCCTCGACGCCGATCGAAAGCGGCCAGGCCGCGAACTTCAACGCCGGCGCCTCGACCGACCCGGACGGCACGATCGCAAAATACGAATGGGACCTCGACGGCAACGGCAGCTACGAGACGGGCACCGGGACGACGGCGACGACCAGTAGGACCTACGCGACCCCTGGCACCTTTACGATCGGCCTGCGCGTCACCGACAGCGACGGCGTCACGGCGACGACGACCCGCACCCTGGTCGTCAACAACCGACCGCCGACGGCATCGTTCACGATCAGCCCCAACCCCGTGGGCCCAAACCAGACCGTCACCTTCAACGGCGGCGCCTCCAGCGACCCCGACGGCACGATCGCCAAATACGAATGGGACCTGGACGGCAACGGCAGCTACGAGACGAGCACGGGCACCACGGCGACGGCGACCAAGAGCTATGCGACCCAGGGCAATGTGACCGTGGGTCTGCGGGTCACCGACTCCAATGGCGCCACTGCGACCACCAGCAAATCGCTTACCGTCGTCAACCAGGCGCCCGTCCCGTCCTTCACCGTCACCCCGAGCCCGGCCAACACGCGCCAGACGGTCACCTTCAATGCCTCGGCCTCCAAAGACGACGGCACGATCGCCAAATACGAATGGGACCTGGACGGCAACGGCAGCTACGAGACCAGCTCCGGTGCGACGGCGACGGTGACCAAGTCCTTCACGGCCACGGCCACCCTGACGATCGGCCTTCGTGTCACCGACAACGAAGGCGTCAGCGCGAGCACGAGCAAAGCACTGACGATCAACAGCGCCTACCGCACCGCCGTCCTCGGCACCGCCGGCATCAGCGACCTCTGGCGCCTCGACGAGACCACCGGCACGACGGCGACCGACGCCAGCGGCGGCAATGACAACGGCACCTATGTCAGCGGTCCAAGCTCCGTCGCGTCCCTGATCGGTGGCGAGACCAACAGCTTCGCGCGCAGCTTCAACGGCACCAGCCAGTACATCGACGCTTCCCCGACGCCGTTCGCCACCCCCTCGACCTTCTCGGCGGAGACCTGGGTGCGGACCAGCGCCGCCAAATCATCGGGTGGCTACCACTTCCTGATCAGCGACTCCAGCGACGACCTCAACAACGGCTTCTCGCTGGTGATCGACTCCAGCAACCGGCCATCCTTCGTCGTCGCGAGGGAAGGCATCCTGACCGTCACCCGCGCCACCGCGACCAGCTCGACCACCGTTGCCCCCAACACCACCCATTACGTCGTCGGCACCTACGACGGCAGCCGGGCGCGCATCTATGTGGACGGGGTCGAACGGGCCAGCGCGACCTTCAGCGGCAGCCCGACCTGGGCCGGCAGTCGCGATCTGCGGCTCGGGCGCCCGATCTCCTCGACCAGCCTCAGCCAGCGCTACCTGCAGGGCACGCTTGACGAGCCCGCTGTCTACACCTCGGCGCTCTCGGCCGCGACGGTGCTCGCGCACTACGAAGCCGGCAAACCCTAAGCGCCTCGACCGGGCGAAAGCCCTCCCCCACTCCGCTCGTTAGTCGACTATGAGCGCCAACGACGCGAGCGTCGCCCCACCTCGCACGAATCCCCCCGCGGCCAGCCGCGGCCGTGAGTGGCTGGGTGCCTGGGCGGGCTCGGCCGACGGCCTCGCGGTCGCCGGCCTGACCCTGATGGTCGCCGTGCTGGCGGCGATCAGCTGGCGCAAATGGGGAACGCCGGAGATCGACGCCGGCTCGGAGCTGACCACCGCCGCCCAGGCGGTGCGCGGCCACCTCCCCTACGAGGAAGTCCGCTACTTCTACGGGCCGCTCGGGGTGTACGGGCTGGCCGGGATGTTCAAGCTCTTCGGCACCGGGCTGTCGACCGCCTATGCCTTCGGGCTGGCCACCACGGTGGCGATCATCGGCAGCTTCTATGCCCTCGCGCGGCAGTTCCTGCGACCGCTGGCGGCCGGCCTGTCGACGGCGATCCTGGTCGCGATCGGCTTCTCCGGGACCCAGTTCAACTTCATCCTCCCCCACACCAACTCCGCGACCCTCGGGCTGCTGCTCGTCCTCCTCGAGCTGCTGGCGCTGGTGCGCGGCCGTCCGTTGCTCGCCGGCCTGGCGATCGGCGCCGCCGCCCTTACCCGGGTGGAGTTCGCCGCCGCCGCCGCGCTCGGCGCGCTCTGCTGGCTGATCGGGGTCTGGCGCACCGAAGGCCTGGCCGCGGCGCGGCGCCAGCTACTGTGGATGATCGGCCCAGCCGTGGCTATCCCGCTGGTCGTCCTTGGCGCCCTGGCGGCCCAGGTCGGTGGCAGCAAACTGTTCTGGCAGAACCTTTGGCCGGTCGATTTCCTCCGCGCCGCCGGCTTCAACGCCTACCGCGAATGGACGCCGTTCGACGTCCCCAGCGTCGCGTCGTCGCTCTCGCGCGGCTTCATCTACTGCTCGCTGCTCGCCGGCCTCGTCGCCTCGGCCGTGAAGATGTCCGCGGCCCGGGGACTGGGGCGCCTGCGCGCCCTCTGGCCGATGGCCGCGGCCGTCGGCGTCGTCGCCATCGCAATCGGGCTCTGGCGCGCCAGCGGGCTCTTCCCCGGCGCTGAGAGCGCGGTGCAGGAAGAGAGCCGCCAGCTGCTGATCGGCATGACCTGGCTGCCGATCCTCTCGCTCGCCGCCGCGGCCCTGGTCACCTACCGCTTCTGGCGCCGTGAGGACGCCCCGCTGACCGGCTCCTGGCCCCTCGACCTGGCGCTGGCCGCAACGGCGCTGCTGCTCACCTCGCGCGCCTACGACGAGTTCACGATGTCCTCGGCCGCGCCCTATTACGCCGCCCCGGCAGTGTTGCTGCTCGGCCTCCTGCATCAGCGAATCGGCGACCGCTGGCCAAGCGCCCGTGCCGTCTCGATGGCCGCCCTGGCCGTCGTCGCCGCCGGCATCGCCCTCTACTCGGCACTTGCCCTCTATCCCGACAAGGGCACCGTCGTGCACACGGCGATGGGGGACTACGTGGCCGCCAGCGACAGCGCCGCGGTCGAGCAGGAAGCGATCGACTTCGTCCGCTCCCACACCGCTCCCGACGAACCGATCCTCGCGCTGCCCGCCGACGCCGGCATCTACTTCCTCGCCGACCGGCGGCCGGCGCTGTACGAGAACATGTTCCTGCCCGGTCTGCTCGACACCCGCGCCGACGAGCGGGCGGCGATCGCCCGACTGCGAAGCGAGCACGTCCGCTACGCCCTGGTCAGCACCCGCGACACCTCCGCCTTCGAGACCGGCCGCTTCGGCAGTGGCTACGACCGCCTGCTGGGCCGCTACCTGAAGTCGGGAACCCTGGTCAAGACCCTCGGCGACCCGAGCATCGCCCCGGGCGGCGGCAACCCCTCGCGGGGCTTCCGCATCTACGCCCTGCCGTGAGCGCCGCGCGCGTCGTCGGCGTCCACTCGGCGGCGGAGCTGGAGCGCCGGTCGAGTCTGTTCGGGGCCCTTTCCGAAGCGTTTCCGGCGATTCGGTTCGTGGCCCGCGAACCCGGCGAGCTGGCTGAGATCGACGCCCTGATCGAGTTCGGCGACAGTGCGATGGCCGCCGGCGCAGCCGGGGCCGGGACCCGGGCCCTGGCTCTGCTTGGAGCGGAGTCCCCAGCCGGAACGGCGGCCGGGGTCGTGCTGGGTGACGCCGAGGGCATCGACCTCCGTCTGCGGGGCCGTACCCTCACCGACCGCCATCTCGGCGCGCCGGCGCCGCTGACGGTGCCGGCGGGGGGCACTGTCGTCGCCCAGCACGAGGGACGCCCGCTCTGGACCCGCCAGGGCCTGCTCGACGTGGCCGCGGTCGGGCCGGACGAGCTCGGTGCCGCCGAGCCGCTGCGAATGCGGCTGCGGGGGGAGCGCTGCCTTGCGTTGCTGCCGCTGCTCGAGCTGCTGCGCCAGCTCGGCGACGACGGCTGGCGGCCGCCGCTCCCGCGGGCCTCCTTCCTGCTCGATGACCCGAACCTGCACTGGCCCTCCTACGGATTCGTGAAGCTACGCGAGCTGGCCGACCACGGCGACCGCCACGGCTATCACCTGGCGCTGGCGATGGTGCCGCTCGATGCCTGGTTCGCGCATCCCGCCGCCGCCCGCCTGCTGCGCGAGCGCGACTCGCTCTCCCTGCTCGTCCACGGCAACGATCACCTCGCGCAAGAGCTGGGGCGAGCCGACGCCGGGGCCCTCCCCCTCGCCGCCCAGGCCCAACGCCGCAGCGACGTTTTCGAGCGCCGCAGCGGCGTGCCGGTCTCGCGCGTGATGGCGCCTCCCCACGAGGCCTGCTCGGCGGCGATCGCCGATGCCCTGCCGCGAGTCGGCTTCGACGCGATCACGATGACGCGCCCTTTCCCGTGGCTGGCACCTTCGCCCGAGCAATGGCTCACGGAGTCACCCGAGGGAGGGCGGCTGACCGGCTGGCGCCCCGCCGACGTGACCCCCAATGGGTTGCCGGTGATGCTGCGCCATCCGCTGGCGGGCAGCGGCCATTCGCCAAGCGAGGTGGTCCTGCGGGCCTACCTGAATCAACCGCTGATCCTCTACGGGCACCAGGAGGACCTGGCCGACGGCCTCGATGTCCTCGCCCAGCTGACGGCCGAGGTGAATCGGCTCGGGATCGCCGGCTGGAACTCGCTGGGAGAGATCGGCGCGGCCAATTTCGCCCGGCGGCGCGAAGGCGACTCGCTCCGCATCCGCCCCTACTGCCGCCGCGTCGAAGTCGAGATTCCAGACGGCGTCACCGAACTCGTCGTCGAGCGGCCGGAGGAGAGCAGGGCGAACGACTCGGTCCAGGCTCCGGGGCGCGAAGCGCGCTTCGGCGAAGCCCTCCCGGTCCGCGCCGGCGAACGGCTCGAGCTGAACCTGGTCGCTCCCGACGCCGTCTCATCCGCCACGATCCCAACCCCGCCGCGGCGCGCCTGGCCGCTGGCCCGGCGGATCGCCGCCGAGGCGCGTGATCGCGCCGCGCCGCTGCGGCGTCGCGCCGGCTCCAGACACTGACGCCCGGGACGCTCAGCCGCTGCCGAGCGCGAGCTCGACGATCCTCGCCTGCCGGCTCGCCCAGGAGTTGGCGGCGGCGAAGCGCCGCCGCTCCTCCTCGGGGGCGCGGCCGATGGCCAGCGCCGCCTCGATCGCGGTGACGAGGTCGTCACGGATCGCCACCCGCGGAGAGACGTCGCGGATCGGCGGCAGATCGAGTGCCGCGACCGGCGCGCCGCCGGCCAGGTACTCATAGAGCTTCAGCGGGCTCATCGCCTCGGTGAGGCCGTTACGCAGGTGCGGAATCAGGCAGGCATCGGCGGCGGCGACCAGGGCCACGACCTGCTCGCGGCCGACGCTCGGCCTCAGGGTCACGTTCGGCAGCTCCCGCAGCGCGGCAAACGGCGCCGGCTCGAGCAGCGGCCCGACGAGGACGAAGGCGGCGTCCGGCAGCGCCCGCGCGGCGCGCTCCAGGCTCACCACGTCGATCCGCGACTCGAGGCTGCCGACATAGAGCAAGCGCGGCCGCGGCAGCGCCTCGAACCAGGGCGGCGGCGGCCCCGGGGCGGCCCACTCGTCCGGGTCGACGCCGTTGGCGACGACCGCGCTCGGCCCGCTCGGCTGGATCCGCTCGAGGATCGCGGGCGCGACCGCCGCCACCCCTCGCCCCAGCTCGCGGATGCGGCGATAGGCCTCCTCGTAGGCGGGCCAGAGATGTCTCAGTGGCGGCGACTCGGCGAGGTCGTCGTAGGCGTAGAAGGTGACCGAATCGGCCCACTCCAGCGGCGCGAAGCCGGCGATCAGCGGATGGGTGGTGATCACCGCCGGGCGCTCGAGGCCGTGGCGCGCGGCGGCCCGCCGCGCGCGGGTGTCCCAGCGCGCGAAGGCGCGCTCGTTGGCGGCGATCCCGGTCGGGTCGGCGCGGCGCAGCCGCAGTGGCGAGTAGAGCGAGGCGCGCTCGCCGGTTGGAAACGGCGGCGCCGGCGCGAGGCGATCCCGCACCAGCTTGATCGGCAGGCTGCGGGGCGTCTCGGCGACGAGCAGCCGGCGGACCGCCGGGTGCGCCATCAGGGTCTCCACCATCCGGTCTTCGGAGAAGCACATGCCGCGCGCGACCGCCGTACCCCAGCTCGCGTAGGCGAAGCTGAAGAGGACGTCGCGCGGGGCGGGCGCGGTCACTGCGCCCGGGCCGGCCCGGGCAGCCCCGGCGCGGGCGCGGGCAACATCGCGCCCCGGGCCTGGGCGACGACCGGTTCCGGCGCCAGCTCCGAGGAGAGGACGACCGCGAAGCCGGCGAAGAAGCAGAGCAGGTATGGGATCTGGGGAAAGGCGAGCAGGTCGAAAAGAGCACTGCCGAGCGCCAGCGCCACGGTCGTCGCGGCGATCGCGATCGCGATCGAAGCACTGTCGCCGCCACGGTTCCTCGCCACCCGGAACGCAACGAGGAAGATCGAGAGGAAGATCGAGAAATAGGCGAGCACCCCCAGCGCCCCGGTCCCGATCATCGTCGTCAGGTACTGGTTGTCGAGGATTCGGTACTTCTTCTGGTCATAGGTCTCGTAGCCGCGCCCGAGGAACGGGTGGTCGATCACATCGGGCCGGATTGCCGCGTAGTCGCTCTGCCGGTTCATGGCGCTGTTGGTGTTGAGCAGGTTCTGCGGCAGGATCGCGTCGCCCACCCCACCGAGGGCACCCGGGGCGGCGATGTGGGCGATCACGAACAGGCCGATCGCCGCCGGCAGCAGCTGCCGCAGGATCCGCGGCCGGAAGGCAACGAGGACGACCACCGCCAGCAACGGCGCGATCAGGCTCGTTTTGCGCCCGGTCGAGAGCGCCGCCGCGAACAACAGCCCGGCCAGCGCCCCCCAGAGGATCTTGTCGCGCAGCTCACGCTTGTCGTACATCGTGATCAGCGCGTACGGCATCGCGCAGGCCATCATCATCGCCGGCGCCAGCGGGTGGATGGTCGGTCCGATCACCGATTTGCGCCCCAGCGAGTCGACGTTGCCGAGTTCGGCCGGCCAGGAGATCGGCAGGGCCTTCGAGGTCAGTTCGTAGAAGACGTTGAAGCCGGTGCGGTACTCCCAAAGCACACCGAGCGCGGTCAGCGCCGCCAGGCCGCAGACCAGCTTCATCAGCGGGCGCACCTCGCCCGGGCGCACGCTCGAGGCGACGATGACGAAGAGGGCGACGTAGGAGAGCAGAAGCGCCAGCTTGCGCACCCCCAGTTCGAACTCGCCCAGCCGCACGGTCACGTCGGCACCCTGGACGAGACTGACGACCGCAATCAGGACGAAGGCGGCGAAGGCGTAGTGGACCGGGCTGCCGCGCAACCTGGGCGAGCGCCGCGCGCCGGCCAACGAGAGCGCCCAGAGGGCGATCAGGATCAGCAGAATCGGTCGATCGAGCTTGGCGTCCAGCGGCAGCGGGATCGGCAGGTCGATGCTGTCGAAGGGCAGCAGCCAGAGCATGACCAGGAAGCCGGCAAGGGCCCAGGGCAGTGGCCTCTTCGTATGCGGCCACTCGTCCCTGGTGACGACATCGTCAGCACGGGGGCGGTATCTGACCAGCAGGAACCGGTGGGCCGGCGCCGGCAGGCGATCCCCCGCGGTCACCGTCCGCTGATCGCCGGACCGCCCTCGCGGTCCGGATCGCTTGGCTCCTCCGGACCCGGCAGCCCCCAACGTTCATCGCTGGGATCGATAGGTGGGTGGGCCGGGACCTTCGGCTCCCATGGATGTGCGGCCTGCGCGTCCAGGCGCTCCATCTCGCCGGCGAGCCGCCAGTGGCGCAGGAAGCCGGAGGAGATGGCGAAGACCAGGCAGCCGATCCCGAAGACGCCGACGAAGGCGAGCACCATCAGCATCAGATCGGCGGAGCCGCCGACCAGGCCGCCCTCGGGCTGACCGAGCTGGCGGACGATGATGTCATTGATGAGCGGGGCCGTCGCGCTCACCGCGGGCTTGGGTTCCGGGTTGACCTTTTCCTCCTTGGCCGCCTGGACCTTGAGTTCGTCGATGTAGCCCGAAAGCACCTTGTAGGAGCTGTGGGCCAGTTCCAGCGAGGCCGCGACCGTGGGTGCGGTGGCGTAGACGGTGATGATCGGAACGTCTTCCTGGGCCTGGAAGACGAGCCGGTAGGCCTTGCCCTCTTCGGTGAGGGCGGTCGCGCGCGATTCCGCGCCCTGTTCGCCGTAGTCGCGGATGCCGGTGCCTTCGCTGAAAGGGCCGCTGGCGGTGATCAGCAGTGGGTCGATCTTCATTTCGCGGGCGATCTTGCCGACCGCTTCACGGCTGCTCAGGTACTGGGCATAGACGCTCGCGCGCGTGCCCAACGCCGCCAACTGGTCGGAGGCGGCGCCTTTGACCAGGGTCGATTCGGCCGAGTCGACGAGGATCTGGCTGGTTCCCGCGCCGACCGAGGTCGAGCGACGCTCGATGCCGCCGGGACCGACCTTGAAGGCGGTTAGGAACGCCGCCAGCGTGGCCACCGCCAGGATCGCTCCGAGAACGGCCTTATGGCGGAGGAGCGACTTTACAAACCCGACTAGCTCCATCGAACATCAGCTCCATTTCCGACGTTTTTCATCCGATCCATCGCAGGTACAACGCCCGGTCGCCCGAAAAACTTGCTCGCTTTCTCGATTGCCTCACAAGCCTCCCGCCGTCGCGGCCGTTCCCTTATGGATGGGGCGTCAGACGATCTCCGACCGAGAGCTGGATTCAAGCGAGCTGCGCGAGGCGGCGATCTCCGGCGTGCGCTGGTTCGGCGCCGCCAAGGTTGCCAGCGAAGTCCTGCAGCTGGTCGCGGCGATCGCCCTGGCCCGCCTGATCGGGCCCGCCGCCTTCGGCAACGCCGCGGTGGCGATGATCGTCCTGCCGCTGGCGGTCATCCTCACCTACGAGGGCTTCGGCAGCGCCCTGGTCCAGCGCAAGCTGATCACCGACGGCCACTATGAGGCGGCGACCCTGACCAGCGTCGTCAGCGGCTTCGCGCTCAGTCTCGCCACCTTCCTCCTCGCCCCGATCGTCGCCGCGCCGATCTTCGGTGACGAGATCGCCGGCCTGGTCCAGCTGGTCTCCCCCGCCTTCGCGATCGCCGGGATCGGCGCCGTCTCCCGCGCCCACCTGTTGCGGCGCCTCGACTTTCGCACCAGCAGCCTGATCGAGACCGCCTCGCTGGTAGTCGGCTCCTTCGCGGCGGTCGGCTTCGCGGCAGCTGGGCTGGGCGCCGAGGCACTCGTCCTCGGCGGTCTGACCACGACCGCGCTCGCTTCCCTGTTGCTCGTGTTGGCCGCGCCGCCATCGCGGCCGCGATGGCGCTCCCAGGAGCTCGCCGAGATCAGCCGCTTCGGCTCGCCGGCGGCCGCCGCCGGCGTCCTCTATGTGGCGATCAGCAACGTCGACTACGCCGTTCTCGCGGCTCGCCTCAGCGCCACCCAGGTCGGCATCTACTGGCGCGCCTTCCAGCTCGGCGTCCTCTACCAGGACAAGCTCAGCGGCGTGATGATGAGGCTCGCCTTCCCGCTCTACTCCCGCACCAGTGACCTCAACGAGATGAAACGCCTGCACGAGCGGGCCACTCGCGTGCACGGCGCCGTCGTCGTGCCGCTCCTGGCGATCCTGATCGTGACCGCGCCGGAGCTGGTGCCGCTGGTCTTCGGCGACGCCTGGCGCGCCGCCGTCGAGCCCACCCAGATCCTCGCGGTGGCGGGGATGATCGCGGCGATCCTCACCGGCTACCCGCAGCTGATGCTCGCCGCCGGGCGCCCCCGGCCGCTGATGATCTTCAACTGCTGCGTGCTCGTCGTCTACGGCCTCGCCGTCTTCGCGACCGCCAGTCTCGGCCTCGCCACGGTCGCGGTCGCCGTCGTCGTCGTCCACGTGGCGATGCTCGCCGCCGTTTATCTGATCCTCTTCCGGCGCGTCCTCGGGATGCCGATCGGCCGGCTGGTCGGCGACCTTGCGCCCGCCGTCGTCGGCAGTGCCGCGATCGTCGCGGTAGGGCTGCCACTCGCCGCCCTCCTGCGGGAGCTCAGCTTCCCCTCGCCGTTGCTGATCGTGGTCGCCGGCAGTACCGGCCTGCTGGTGCAGGCACTCACCTTGCGCACCTGCTTCCCCGCGGTCTGGACCGACATCAGCTCGCTGATCCGCCGGGTTCTGCCGGCGCTAGCAAGTTCCGGACCCGATCCGACGTTGATCGGTTGATGGCACAGGAAGGCGCGATCGAGCGCAAGCACGCCCAGGCGGGCATGGCAATGGCAGCGGCCACGTTCGCGATGGCCGTCGCCTCCGGACTGCAGGCCGCGCTCTATCTCCACTCCTTCGGGATCGACGGTCGCACCGACGGCTTCTTCGTCGCCTTTGCCCTCTACAGCGTCTTCGGGGTCTTCAGCCAGAGCATCCGCGTCACCTCCGCTCCACTCCTGGTGGATGCGATTCGCGGCTTACAGCCACGCGAGTTCGGCGCCACCCTGGTCCTGATCGCGGTGCCGGTCGCGATCCTGACGATCCCCCTCGCCCACCCGCTCGCGCTGATCCTGGCCCCGGGTCTGAGCGACGGCGCCCGCGGCGTGACCCAGGAAGCGCTACCGATCCTCGGGCTGGCGATGATCCTGCAGCTCTGGGCAGCGGGCGGGGCGACGCTGCTCGCCGTCCGCGATCGCTTCAACACCGTCGCCGGCGCCTACATCGCCGGCGCCGGGTCCGGCCTTGTCGCCTACGTAGCCGTCTACAGCAGTGCCGGCGAGCTCTCGCTCGGCTACTCGATGCTGGCGATGGCGGTCGTCACCTGCTGCCTGATGCTCCTCGGCCTGCGCCGCAGCGGCGAGCCCGCCGCGGCGCCGGAGTTACGGCGCAAGCTGGGAGCGCGGCGCCTGCTGACCACGGCGAGCCTGATCCTCGGCCGCACCTGCATCTACCTCGCCTTCAACGCCCTCTACCTGATCACTCTCGCCTTCACCACCGACTTCGCCCCCGGCGACGCGACGGTCCTCTCCTACGCCTATCTCTTCGCCAGCTATCTCGTAGCCGGCACCGCCTTTGCGCTCGGCATGTCGCGCATCGCCGACATGAGCCGGAACCTGCGCACCGACATGCGCGCCGTCCTGACCGAAACCGTCCCCCCGGGGTTCCGTTACTCGATGCTGATCTGCGCGCCGGCACTGGCCGTCTTCATCACCGCCGGAGCGGCGATCGTCGGCGACCTCTTTCCCGCCAGCTTCGGACCCGAGGACGTCAGGGTCCTCCAGGGCTTCGTCGCGCTGCTGTCGATCTGGACGGTGGCGGCGCTGCTCGTGAACCTCCTGCTCCCGGCCATGTTCGCGATCGGCAAGGCACGCTTCACGAACCTGCTGGCGCCGGCGCTGCTCGTCGTCCACGTCGCCGCATCAGCCCTGGGCGGGGCCCTCTTCGGCGCCTACGGTGTGGTCGGCGCCGCCTTCGTCGCGCCAACCCTGTTTGCCTGCGCGATGCTGGCCAAGAGCGGTCGCGAGACGACCAGCCTGCTTACTCGAGAGATCGGCCGCGACGCGGTTCGATTCCTCGGTACCGCGGCCGTCTGCTTCGGCGTCGGCGCCCTGCTCGGAGACGCGGTCGGGGACGGCCTCGCCGCCTCGCTGGTCTCGGGCTGCGCGGGCGCGGCGCTCTACGTCGGCGCCCTCCCGTTCATCGCCCCGGCCCAGGTGAACCGGGTGCTGCGGTCCCTGCCGATCGCTCGGATGCGACCGGCGGACCCGAGCGCCGCCACGATGTAGCCGCGCCCGGCGGCCCGGCTCAGGGCCCGTAGGCCTGAGCCGCCGGCTGCCAGGTGATCCCGGCACGAGCGCCGCTGAAGTTGCCCGCCGATCCGGACGTGAGCTGCCAGTCCTGGTTGGCGCTGTCGACGAAGCTGGGTGCGGTCGAGGTGTCGTGCGCGCCCCGCTTGCCGATCGTCCCGCCGGTGATCACGTTGTAGTCCTGGGTAAGCTGACTGAGCACGCAGGAGGTTCCGTCCGGCGCGCCCCAGCCATCCATCACGTTCAGTTCGACCATGATCGCCTTGTTCTGGCATTCCCGCACGTAGCTCGTGTTCGGGTTCGACCAGATCGTGTTGTGGCGGATCAGCAACCCGTAGCCGGTGTAGAACGGGTCGGCGGCGTTCGGCACGGTGTCGAAGACCTGCAGCGGCGCCCCGGCGTATGGCGCCTTGCTGGGACGGCCGGCGATCAGGTTGTCTTCGAAGGTCACGTTGGTGACCTCGCCGTCCTTGATGAAGAAGCCCTGCGAACCGGCGCCTCCGCGCATCCAGTTGCCCCGGAAGATCAGGCCCCGGCCGCCCCAGACGGTCTGCAGGCCGTCGTTGTGGTTGCCGTCCTCGTCGGCGATCCAGATCTGGTTGTTTTCGATCCGCAGCGCTTCGAATCGCTGCAACATGAAGGTGTCCTTCTCGCCACTGCCGCTGCTCGGCTTGATCAGGTTCCCGCTGATCTCGATGTTCTTCGCATAGGAGCTCGTGGTGCCGATCACGTAGACACCGCCGGTGGTGGAGTTATGGCGAAAGGCGACGCCGTCGGCGGAGGCGGAGACGTTGAGGGATCCGGTGACGAGGCGTTCGACCGCCACCCCGCCGCCGCTGACGCTGACGCTGCCGACGGATGCCTGCCCGGGGTTCTGGGCGCGCAGGGTCACCCCTGGCGCGGGCCGCTTCATCGAGAGGCTGAGGCTCCCGTAGCTGCCGTCGGCCAGGCAGACCACGGAGCCGACCGCGGCGGAGCCGAGCGCACTCTGCGCCGCGGCGATCGAGCTCACGGTCTGGCTGCACGCGCCGCCCTGGGCCGCTTCCTGCACGGTCCAGGTCTGCGATGCCGGCGTCGCGTCGGCGTTACCGGCGACATCGGTGGCGCGGACCGAGAACTGGTGGGTGCCGAGGGTGAGGGCGGCGTAGGAGGTCGGCGAGACGCAGCTGCTCCAGGAGCCGCTGTCGAGCTTGCAGGCGAAGGTCGAGCCGGACTCGCTCGAGGAGAAGGCGAAGCTGGCGGCGGTGGCGGTGGTGCTCGACTGCGGACCGCTGGAGATCGTGGTCTCGGGCGCGGTGGTGTCGGGGGGCGGCGGTGGCGCTTCGACCGTCCAGCTCTGCGAGGCCGGCGTCGCGTCGGCGTTGCCGGCGGCATCGGTGGCGCGGACCGAGAACTGGTGGGTGCCGAGGGTGAGGGCCGAATAAGAGTCTGGCGAGGAGCATGGGGCCCAGCCACCGCCGTCAAGCTGACAGGCGAAAGTGGAGCCGGACTCGCTGGAGGCGAAGGCAAAGCTGGCGTCGGTTGCGGTCGTGCTCGCTTCGGGGCCGCTGGAGATCGTGGTCTCGGGCGCGGTGGTGTCGGTTTCAACGGGCGCCGACGCAATCCCTGTGACGGCCCAGCTGTCCGCCGCGGGAGTCGCGTCGGTGTTGCCGGCGGCGTCGGTGGCGCGGACCGAGAACTGGTGGGCGCCGAGGGCGATCTTGGAATAGGACTTCGGCGAGGAGCATCGACCCCATCGACCGCCATCGAGCTTGCAGGCGAAGGTCGACTTCGACTCGCTCGAGCTGAACGAGAACGAGGCCGTACTGACACTGCCGCTCGCCGCCGGCTCCTTGGTGATCAAGGTGTTGGGCGCGGTGGCGTCCCGTGACGGCCTGCCGCCGCGGATCCGCAGGAGCGGTTGGCGATTGCCGAGGGCGCCCCCCGCGGTGTGGTGCGAAGTGGCGGACGCCGGCCCTTCACCGCCGCCGCCGGGCTGAGCGACAGCCCAGCCGACGCCGAGGGCGCTCAGCATCATCGCCAGCAGAGCACCAACCAGGATCGAGCGCCGCATCGCGGGCCGCCTTTCGAAAGGGAGATTTTTCTTTTGCCTCACCCCCCCTAGGTCGGGTCGGCATCGGCGGGTGGTGACCCCGCGGACCGGTCTCAGACAGATGTACTAGGGCCTCGTTGGACTTAACCGCGCCGGGCCACAAGGCGCGGAAAGGTCGACCGGTGTCGTTTCAGGGGCCGTAATGCTGTCCGGCCGGGGTCCAATCGACCCCGCGACCGTTCGCCTGCCGGTAGTCCCCGGCGGCGGTGTTGAGGAAATCCGGACCGCAGTCCTTGGAAGAGCCGGGAGGAACGTCCCAGGCGCCGGCATCGCAGTAAGTGTTGTTGGAGCCGGTCAGTGACGGCACGGTGCCACCGCCATCGGTGTCGGAGAGGCGGTTGAACACATTGTCGGAGAAATTGATGTTGGTGTAGGTGCCAGTGAGCACCGCGGTCCCTCCACCCGCACCCCATCCGACCGTGTTGTGCCTCATTTCCCCGTTCGCGATCGGTCCGTAGATCTGCCACGGGGAGAGCTGATAGCCGGTACAGAGGCTGGACGGTTCGCAGGGCAGGTCCTGGTCGACGATCAGGTTGTCGTTGGCGATGAAGCCATTGATTGCTTCGTCCTGGTCCTTGACGAAGAAGCCCTGCCCGCCGAAGTCGTGCAGGTAGTTCTTGCGGAAGACGAGATGGTCACCTACCCAGACCGACTGGAAGACGTCATTGTGAGAGCCGCGCTCGGTGTTGCCCTTGAACTCGTTCCCTTCCACCAGGAGACCGACACCGTCACCGTCACCGTCATGAAAGACGTTGGCGCGAATCTGATCCTCGTTCATCGGGCCGTCGAAGACGTTCCCGGTGATCGCGGTGTCGTCACACTGATCCGGGGGTTCGGCCGTGCAGACGAAGACGCCATAGTGGCCGCCCGCGAGGATGCGGTTGTGGTCGACGACCGTGCGGTCGGTGTTGCGGCTGATGGTCACCCCGCCGTCGATCACGAAGCGGGAGATCGTGTACCCCGAACCGGAGATCGAGACGCTCCCGATCGTCGCGGCTCCCGGGTGAGCCGCGGTCAGCGTGACCCCCGGGGCAGCCTTCGAAGAGGTCAGCGAAAGCCCTCCGTAGGTGCCGTCGGCGAGGCATACGGTCGCACCCGGCGCCGCCGAGGACAGGGCTGACTGCGCCGCGGACACGCTCGACACCGTCGAGCCACAGCCTGGAGGCGGCGGCGGAGGTTGCGTGCTCACCGTCCAGCTCTGCGACGCCGGCGTCGCGTCGGTGTTGCCGGCGACATCGGTGGCGCGGACGGAGAACTGGTGGGTGCCGAGGGCGAGGGCGGTGTAGGAGGAGGGTGAGGCGCAGCTGCTCCAGGAGCCGCTGTCGAGCTTGCAGGCGAAGGTCGAGCCGGACTCGCTCGAGGAGAAAGAGAAGCTGGCGGCGGTTGCGGTGGTGCTGGCGGCCGGGCCGCTGGAGATCGTGGTATTCGGCGCGGTGGTGTCGGCCGGGTCCTGCACGGTCCAGGCCCGGGTCGCGGCGCTGGCGTCGGCGTTGCCGGCGGCATCGGTGGCGCGGACCGAGAACTGGTGGGTGCCGAAGGCGAGGGCGGTGTAGGAGGCCGGCGAGGAGCAGTTGCGCCAGGAGCCGCCGTCGAGCTTGCAGGCGAAGGTCGAGCCGGACTCGCTCGAGGAGAAAGAGAAGCTGGCGGCGGTTGCGGTGGTGCTGGCGGCCGGGCCGCTGGAGATCGTGGTATTCGGGGGCGTCGTATCCGCGGGGTTCACCGGCCCGCCGGGATCGGTCCGGAGCGGGGCATTCGGCGCCGATGCCTCGCTCGCCGGCTGCGAGGAAACAGGTGCGGCGGAAGCCGCGTCGACCGGCGACCCCACCGGGGCCTTGACGCGATGGTGATGGCGCCGCATGGCGACCCGCATGCGGTCACTCACCCCCGGGCGCTGGGAGGCATCCTGGTGGATCTTGCCCGACCGCGCCAGCGAAAGGCCCACGCCGGCGAGGATTACCGCCAGCAGAACCGCAAGCCCGATGAAGCTCCGGGACATTGCACGCATCGTTATCGGCCGCATGGCGCCTCCTTCCCGCTCATCGCATCGTCTAAATCGGTCCCTCGTCCACCGATCAAGAATCCGATATCAAGTGGTGGACGAATGTCCGATACCCTCCCGGCGCGCGGCGAAACGTGGCTTGCGGACAGGACGATCCTAGGGTCGGTAGGGTGCCTAGTCGGTGGCCGGGAGCCCCGCAAGTTCGCAAATTGCTTCCAAAGCCTGACTGAATCTCATCCTCCAAGGCCGGTCAGGGCCCGAAATGGCGTTCGCGGGGCGCCCAATCGACCCCCCGTCCGCCCCGGACCCGGTAGTCGTCCAGGCGCGGCGCCAGAAAATGTGGAGAGCAGGACACGACCTCCCCGGTGACCCGCACCGGCCAAGACCCGCCCTCCGACGACTGCCGCTGACAACGGGTGTTGTCGCGAAACCTCGCAGCGGACAGATCGGACGAGGTCCAGAACTTGTAGACGACGTTCGCTTCGATCCTGGCCCTGGTCCCATCGGCTTCCTGGAAGGCGGCGATTGCGCCGTTCCCCCAGATCGTGTTGCGGCGCATCCTCAACCCGGTGTAGGGACCGAAGACCTGGAAGTCGCTGGGAGCACCACACCCTTGCGCGTCTGGCGCGCAAGGAGCTTCGTTGCGGACGATGAGGTTGTCTTCGATCACGATCCCCACCACCGCTCGTTCCTGGTCCTTGACGAAGAATCCCTGACAGCGATTGTCATGCAGGTAGTTGCCGCGATAGACGAGGTGATCGCCGACCCACACCGTCTGCAGGCAGTCGCTGTGGTTGCCGTTCTCCCTGATGTTGGTGAACTCGTTGTCCGCGACCAGAGCCCCGACACCGTCCCCGTTGGCGTCGTGATAGCGATTGAGCCTGATCGCATCCTCACCGAACGGCCCCACGAACTTGTTGCCGACGATCGCGACGTCGTTGACCGTGGTGGTCGTGGTCGGGCCGGCGTCGACGCCCAGGTAGCCGCCGGTGACGCGGTTGTGGGAGACAGTGACACCAACGGTTCCCGGCTCGACGGCGATTTCGTCGGTGACCACGAAGCGAGCGAGGGTGAGCTTCGATCTACCCAGGTCAGCACCGGCGAGGGTGGCGCGGCCCGGGTGCACGGCCCGCACCGTCACCGCCGGCGGCGATGCCCCGGCGCCGGGGATCTCGAGCCTCCCGTAGGAGCCGTCGGCGAGGCAGATCACGCTTCCTTCGGCGGCCGTGTCGACAGCGTCCAGCAGCGACGCGAGCGAACGGCGCACCACCGAGCAGCCGCCATCGACGGGCTGCGCCCTCGCCGCCACAATCGCTCCGCTCGCCCCGTCCCCCGCCCCTGTCGAGGTCAGCCAGGCGACGAGAACGACGGCCACGAGCGCAGTCAGCACCGCCAGGAAGATGCCACGTTTCACCGGTGTCATCTCAATTCCTCAGCGTCGCCGGAGAGGTGGCGTCGCGCACCAGAAGCCCCGGTGCGCCACTGCCGTCAGCGGGGACCGTGTAGACGTTGGTGCCATCGGAGTAGGCAAGCGTGTTCGCGTCGATCCACTCGGCCTGGTCGTCGATTGAGCGGTCCTCGGCGACGGGATGGTCGGCGAGGGTGGCTACGTCCAGCACCCGCAGGTGCCAGCGGTTCTCACCTTCGACCCGGCTCTTGAAGGCGATCTGCTTGCCATCCGGCGAGAGCGAGGGACACTCGACGCCGTCGCGCAGAACGCGCAGCCTGCGACCCGAGACGCTGCCTTCGACGAGATAGTGATGGTCCCCGGTGCCCAACGTGGCGTAGAAGCGGTCCGAGTCGGTGGGGTCGAAGGTGACCCCCCAGAAGTTGAAGTCGACCGCGTCGAAGGGCTTACCGTCCTTGCTCACGGCGAACTGCTCGAGCTGGCCGACCTGGCGACCGCTGGCCATGTCGACGATCGTCGTCCTGGTCGAGAACGCGCTCGGCGATTCGAGGTAGGCGTCGCCGCTGACGAACACCGTCATCGCCCCGTAGCGGCCGTCGGCCGAGACCCGCGCCCGCGAGGGCAGCCCGGTCAGCGTGATCTTGTGGACCGGCCGCATCCGCGAGTTGAAGATGGTCGCGTCGTAGTCGACGCCCGACGCCGCCACACCCATGCAGATGCCGTGGCCGGCGGCGTAGTAGACCCGCTCGCAGGCGAGGTCGCCGGCGCCCTGCCGCACCTTGCCGTCGTCGATTTCGTAGACGCGCCCGTTGAGGCGCGGGTTGCCCGGATCGACGGCGCGCACCATCAGGTCGGTCTTGGCCAGGACCGCGCCGGCCTCCGGGCGAGCGTCGGTCGTCGTCCGATTCGGCCCGAGCGCGGCGACCGCGACGTAGGCGCCACCGGCGACCACGCAGAGGACGACGAGGACGGCGAGGATCTTCTTGCTGCGGCTATCCATGCAGGGGGGCTCGCTGCGCTCGCCACAGCAGCGGCGCCGCCACCGCAATCGCGAGCGCCAGGGCGGCGGCGAAGATCAGGACCGCGCTCTGCAGGCCGATCGCGAACCAGAGCGCGCCGAAGGCGAGCGAAGAGGCGAACTGTCCGATGCTGACCACGGTGATCAGTATCCCGATCCCGCTCGCCTGCAGTTTCTCCGGCAGCACCGCGCCGGCGAGAGCGGTCATCACCCCTTCGGTGGCGGCGAAGTAGCCGCCGAGGGCGATCAGGCAGACGATCAGCATCCCGTAGCCGAGCGAGGTCATCAACAGCAGGCCGTAGACGATGAAGAGCAGCGCGTAACCGGCCAGCAGCACCGGCACCTTGCCGACCCGGTCGGCGAGCTGGCCGAAGGGAATCGCGAGACCCATGAAGACAACGGCCGTGACCACGTACAGCAGCGGGAAGATCGCCGGCTCGAAGTCGATCTTGCGCTGCAGCCCGACGTAGATCATCGCGTCGGAGACGCTGGCGATCGAGAGGCCGACGGCGGCCAGCAGCAGCAGGCCGAAGCGCGGGTCGCGCACGAGGCCGGCGGCGGCGCGAAACGAGGGCGCGGCCGTCTCCAGCGGCGGCGCCCGGCGCGGGCGGCCCTGGACGGTGAGGACGAGGACCGCGAGGCCGAGCACGGCAAACATCGTGCTGACCACGAAGACGGCGTCGAAGCGGGCGGGGGCGACGAAGAGAATGCCGAAGGCGACGAGCGGTCCGAGCATCGCCCCGGCGCTGTCCATCGCCCGGTGCACGCCGAACGAGGTCGCCAGGTTCTCCTTAGCGCTGGAAAGGGAGATCAGGGCGTCGCGGGGCGCGGTGCGGATCCCCTTGCCGACCCGGTCGAAGGCGACGATCGCGCCGATCCCGCCGATCGTGTTGCCGGCGGTGACCAGCGCCACCTTGCCGACGGCGGAGATCCCGTAGCCGAGGCCGGCGACCTCCTTGGGCCGGCGCCAGCGGTCGGAGGCGAAGCCGCTGGCGACCTGAACCAGAGCGGCGGCGCCGCGGTAGGTGCCGTCGATCGCGCCGAAGACGAGCGGGCTGGCGCCGAGCGTGAAGACCAGGTAGAGCGGCAGGACGGTCGCGACCATCTCCGAGGAGACGTCGGTCAGCAGGCTGACCAATCCCAGCATGACCACGTTGCGTGGCACGCTGAGGCGTGCGGAATGCCGAGCCCAGAGGCTCGGTTTCAGGAGGGCTTTTGAGGCTTCTACTTGGTACATGGCATCTCAGAGGACGAGACCGGAGGCCGGCTTTTCTCTGTCCTCAGTGATGCAACGTGCCGACTAGTCCTTTTCTCGCACTTTCATCCGTGGCCTTAGCGTCCAGTGCCAGCCGCTCAGCGACTTCGGCGGCGACGCCTTCGGCAAAGCCCATCACCGAGTCGCCGTTCAGCAGGTAGGGATAGATCTGGGCGTTGGAGGCCAGCGCCAGCCCCTCGACCCCGGGCCAGACCGGCGCCACGCGGACGTCGTGGTCGGGCCCGAGCCTGTGCACCGGCTCGACCAGCTTCGCCCGCTGCACGGTCCAGTCGACCACCTCGTCGCGGCTGAAGCCGGGCGAGAGGCGCGCCAGGAAGTCGGTGAAGCGGCGGTAGACCGACTCGTCGTCCTCGCTCTGCTCCTTGGCGTCCGGGGCGCAGTACTTGGGCAGGTAGACGAGGTGGAGGCCGTCGGTGTGGTCGGTTCCCAGCACCTGCGTGGTCTCGATCGCGCTGGTGATCGGGGTCTCCTCGACGATGTTGATGGCGTAGTAGGGCAGCAGCGAGCGCTTGACCTTGATGATCGGGCAGACGCAGCCGAGCCAGCGCTCCGGATACGGGGCAAGCAGGTTCTGGTGGCGCTCGGGCAGCAGGAAGCGCAGGGCCGGCGGCTGCAGGGTCGGGATCGTGAGGTCGAACTCGAGGGTGCGGTCGCCGAGCTCGACGCCGGTGATCGATCCGTCCTCGGCCATCGCCAGTCCGCTGACCGGGGCGTCGGTGAGCGTCTCCACGCCCAGCGCTTCGGCCCGGGCGACCATCGCATCGATCAGGCGCTGGTGGCCGCCAATGACGTGACCCATCTCCTCGCCGCCGCTGCCCTTGCTGTTGCGGGCCCCGGACATGCGCCTGGTGCGGGCCCAGAGATAGGTCGCCGGCAGGCCCGAGGGGTCGCCGTCGAAGCGCGAGTCGAGCAGCGGTTTCCAGATCCGCTCCCAAACCTCGTTGCCGCAGATTTTCCGCAGCCAGTCCTCGAGCGGGATCTGGTCGAGCTTGGCGTAGGAGGAGCGCAGCTGGCACTGGGCGACGAAGAAGCCGAGCCGCAGGCGGGCCGGTGGGCTCAGCGGCGAGAACCGCAGCAGGTCGCCGACCCCGTTGAAGTCGTGCATCTCGTCGTCGGCGAAGAAGCCCGCGCCAACCGGGTTGAAGCGCAGCTGGTCGCCGAGCCCGACCTCCTCGGCCATCTCGATCATGCGCTGATCGGCCGGGGTGACCACGTGGTAGAAGCGGTCGACCTCGTGGCCGTTGAAGTCGAAGGCGCCGGCGAGTCCGCCGAGGCTGGGCCCGCGCTCGATCACGGTCACCTTGGCCCCTGCCTGGGCCAGGCGCAGGGCGAGCGAGGTGCCGAGGACGCCGCCGCCGACGACGCCGATCCGGGGCGACTGCGAAGACATCAGGCCCGCGCGACGGGCTCGCGGCCGTTCGCCGCGGGCGGTTCGGTCGCGGTCGCGGCAGCGGGCTCGGGCAGCGCCAACGGGGCCGTCGCCTCGGCCAGCGGCGAGACCGGCGGCGGCTGGATCCGGCCGACCACCTGGGCGGCCATCACCCGGAAGTAGGCGAGCACGGTCGGCTTCAGCTGCATCTTCGACTCGCCTTTGCGAGTCCGCCAGTCGTTCGTCGTCGGCACCTCGGCAACGCTGGCGCCGGCGTTGTAGAGCTTCAGCAGCAGCTCGACGTTGGCGGCGAAGCCGGGCTCGCGGACCAGCAGGTAGCCGTAGGTGTCGGCGGCCTTGCGCAGCGTGCCGGCGCGGTAGACGCGGTAGAGCGAGGAGAGCGTGTGCATGTCGCGCAGCCCGCCGAGGTAGCGGAAGGTGTTGGAGACGGCTTTGCTCGCCGCCAGGCGCCAGCCGGCGACACCGATGATCTCGCCGCCGGGGGCGTAGACCGAGGCGAGGACGACGTCGGTGCCCTGCTCGAAGAGCTCGAGCATGCGCGGCAGGTCCGAGAGGTCGGAGGTGGTGTCGGCCTCGAGGGTGACGATCGCGTCGTCGTCGGAGGACTCCTTCAGGGCCGAGCGGATGCCGGTGTTGATCGCCGTCCCCAGCCCGCGGTTGACGGTGTGGGTGACAACCGCCAGATGCATGTCCTGGGCGTGTTCGCGGATCACGTCGCCGGTGCCGTCGGTGGAGCCGTCGTCGACGATGATCACGCGGGCGCCCAGTTCACGGGCGACCGGCGCCAGGTCGGAGAGCAGCCGGGGAATGTTCTCGGCCTCGTTGTAGGCCGGAATGACGAAGCGGATCACGCGAGGACCTCCAGAGTTCGGGGAGCGGGGATGTCGAGCAGCTCGACCGGGCGCCGGACGGCCGCCGACTCGCGCACGGCGAGCGCCGCGGCCAAAGCCTTGACGCCGTCGTGGGCGCTGACCGGCTCCGGCGTGTCGTCGAGCACGCAGCGGCAGAAGGCCTCGAGCTCGGCCCGCAGCGGCTCGGCCTTGGCGAGTGAGAAGCGCACTGCCGCCCCCTCGCCATCGCCGCGCAGCATCGAGAGGCCGTCCCACTGCAGGGGCGCGGTGGTCGACTCGACGAACCACACGTCCTGGGTGATGTAGCTCGCCCGCAGCAGTCCGTTCTCGCCGATCAGGGCGATCTCGCGCTTCTTCTCCGGGGTCAGCCAGTTGACGTCGAGCAGGCCCAGGGTCGGCGCCTCGCCCTCCTCGCCGAAGCGGGCGAGGCAGGTCAGCAGGTCCTCCTGGGAGTCGTGCAGGAAGCGGCCGCCGTCGGCGTAGATCTCGTGGATCGAGCTGTCGAGTACGTGCTGCATGACATCGAGGTCGTGGGTGGCGAGGTCGATCGCGACGCCGGTGTCCTGGATCCGCGTCGGCAGCGGCCCGACCCGGGTGGTGTGGGCGCGGTAGACGGTGCCGAGGCGGCCGTCGGCGACCAGCTCGCGCAGCTTCTCCACCGCCGGGTTGAAGCGCTCGACGTGGCCGACCATCAACTTACGGTCGGCCTCGAGCGCGGCACCGCGCATCCGCAGCGCGTCCGGCAGGGTCGTCGCGATCGGCTTCTCGACCAGCACGTGCAGGCCAGCCGCGAGCGCCTCCAGGGCGACCTCGGCATGGAACTCGGAGGGGCAGGCGATCGAGACCGCGTCGAGCTCGGCGGCACCGAACTCGATCATCTCGCGCCAGCTGTCGTACTCGGCGACGCGGGTGTCGGCCAGGGCCCGGCGCCGGGACTCCTCGCTGGGGTCGGCGACGGCGACGAGCTGGGCGCAGTCGAGCTGGGCGTAGTTGCGGATGTGGAACCCGCCCATGCGGCCACAGCCGACGACGCCGATGCGCAGCTGCTCAGACACCGGACTTCTCCAGGACACGGTCGAGATGGGACACCGTCAGCTCGGCGATCCGCTCCGCCGCGTGGCCGTCGCCGAAGATCGGCGGGCGCTCGCCCGGCAGCGGCTTCGCGAGGGCCTCACCGAACTTCTCGGCGTCGACTCCGACCAGCGTGTTCCAGCCGGTCGAGACCGTCTCGATCCACTCGGTCTCCTCGCGCATCGTGATGCACGGCACCCCCCACAGATAAGCCTCGCGCTGGACCCCGCCGGAGTCGGTGGCGATCGCGGTCGCGCCGCGCTCCAGCACCAGCATCTCGGTGTAGGTGAGCGGGTCGCGGACCTCGACGTTGGCGGGCAGCTCCAGGCTCCAGGCCTCGATGCTCTTGCGGGTCCGCGGGTGTAGCGGGAAGATCACCCGTCGCTCGGCCGCGCGCAGGCAGTCGAGCACGGCGCCGAGCCGCTCCGGCGAGTCGGTGTTGTAGTTGCGGTGGGCGGTGGCGAGGACGTATTCGCCCTCCTCCACGCCCTCCGGAAGGCGGCTCTGGTTCGCCAGCAGGACATCGGCGAGGACATCGCCGGTGACGTGGACCACGCCCTGCACACCCTCCCCGAGGAGGGTGTCGCGGGCGTGCTCACAAGGGGCGAAGAGAAGGTCGGAGAGACCGTCGGTCTCGATCCGATTGTGCTCCTCCGGCATGTCCTGCCGGTAGCTGCGGAGGCCGGCCTCGACGTGCAGCAGCGGCACCCCGGCGGCGACGGCGGCGCGGGCGCCGGCGATCGTGGCGCTGGTGTCGCCGCGGACCAGGACAGCGTCCGGGCGGGTGCTCTCGATCACGCGGGCGATCCGCTCTTCGGCGACCTCGACGCCCTTCTCCAGGGGCAGCGAGCCGACACCGAGGTTGAACTCGGGCAGCGGCAGGCGCAGGTCGGCGATCTGCAGGTCCGACATCCCCGGGTCGTAGTGCTGCCCGGTGTGGACGAGGATCTCCTCGACGCAGTTGGAGTAGGCGAGCGAGAGTGGTGCCGCCTGGACGATCTCAGGCCGGGAGCCGATGATGGAGAGGATTCGTGCCGCCATGGGTAATCAACGCACGAACCCGTCGTGTCTTTGCGCGGTCCGGAAATTTTTGCGGCTCTTATTGAGACCCGACCTTTTTTCAGCCTTGAATAACCGCCCACGACGCAAGAGTTCCCGGTGGCCAGGCGTTGTCTTCGGTGCATGGAGGCACACGGACTCACCGGCAACCAAGCAGTAACCCGGGTCGACGGCGAATCGCGCTGGGGCTCGGTCCTGCGCCGGATCTTCGACCTCGCCGTCGCCGGCACGATGATCCTGCTGCTCTCGCCGGTGCTGGTCGCCGTCGCCCTCGCGGTCCGCCTCGACAGCCGCGGACCGGCCCTGTTCCGCCAGCGCCGGGTCGGCTTCCACGAGCGCGAGTTCACCCTCTTCAAGTTCCGCAGCATGCGGCTCGACGCCGACCCCCGCGGCCACCAGGAGTACGTCACCGCCCTGATCAAGGGCAGCGACGAGGGCGAGGAGGCCCCCGACGGCGGCCGCAAGGACCTCTACAAGCTCGCGGTCGACAACCGCATCACCCCGGTCGGGCGCTGGATCCGCAAGTGGAGCCTCGACGAGCTGCCCCAGCTCTTCAACGTCGTCCTCGGTCACATGACCCTGGTCGGCCCGCGCCCGGCGATCCCCTACGAGGTCGCCGAGTACCCGAGCTGGTACCTGGAGCGCTTCAACGTCAAGCCCGGCCTGACCGGTTACTGGCAGGTCAGCGGCCGCAGCGAACGCACTTACGAGGAAATGGTCCGGCTCGACATCGAGTACGCCGAACGGCGCTCGCTCGGCCTCGACCTCTCAATTCTGATCAAGACCCCGTGGATCGTCCTCACTAGAAAGGGAGCCGAGTGAACCCATCAGGACAAATAGGCACCATGGTCGTTGGATACGGCTACTGGGGCCCGAACATCGTCCGCAACGTCGTCGAGCGGCCGGAGTTCCGCCTCATGGGCCTCTGCGAGAA
>DASYJK010000107.1:0-9854 GCA_035996525.1 Solirubrobacterales bacterium | reverse complement strand
GGACCTGCTCGAAGCCGTCTACCTCGACGAAGTCCAGGCGATCTGCGACTCGGCCGAGAAGTACGTCGACCAGCCGCCGCTGCAGGCGCTGACCGGGTGGCTGCACGAGTTCGTCGGCTTCGCCGCCAACAAGCGCGCGCTGGCCGAGGAGCTGTTCGCCTACGTCGACCGCGACTCGCCCGTCTTCAGCTCCTGCGCCAACGCGATCTACGGCGCCGGCGAGGACCTGCTGAAGCGCGCCCAAGAGGCGGGTGCGGTCCGCGCCGACGTCGACATCTCCGACGTCACCAAGATGGTCGGCGGCATTGCGGCGATCCGCACCGCCGACGCTGAGCAGATCGACCGCATCCTCGGCCTCGCGCTCGACGGGCTGCGGGTTGCTTGACCGCCCCGGCAGTTGGTGAGACGTTCATCGTCTAAGCGGTTCCCCAACTGAGAGGTGAGAGCGATGGCGGATGGTCTGATTCTCGAGTTCGAGGGGTTTGGCGCTGACACCTATGAGCGTGTAAACGAGTTGCTCGGCATCGACATGGAGAGCGGTGAGGGCGATTGGCCGCAGGGGATGCTTGCCCACAGCGGTGGCGCCAAAGACGGCGGTTGGGTCGTTTTCGAGGTCTGGGCCTCGCGCGCTGACCAGGAGCGGTTCATGAACGAGCGCCTCGGCAAGGCGCTGCAGGAAGGTGGGGTGGAGGGACCGCCGAGCCGCGTCGAGTGGCTCGAGCTCTCGGCCCATCGCACCTTCGGCGACTGAGTCGCCGCGGCGGTCGCCCCTGCGTCTGGACAAGGGCGCCGCCACGACTCCGAGTTAGTGCCCTGCCTTCTGCCCGTTCGGGTGCAGCGGGTACCAGGAGGCGCCGAAGGCCTTGCTGTCGGTGCCGTTGTCTTCGCCCGGCTTCTTGTCCTCGACGAAGGTGTAGAGGGGCCAGCCGGCATAGGTGACCTGGGTGGTGCCGTCGGTTCGTTCGATCGTTCCCAGCATCGAGCTGTTGACCCCACTCATCGCTTCGGCTTCGCCGCTGGTGGTGAGCGGTGGCCAGGCGCTGGCGCAGGCCCCTTCGCACTTCGACTTGCCGCTGCCTTTCTGGTCCTTCTCGAAGTAGTAGAGCGTCATGCCCTTCGAGTCGACCAGGACCGTGCCGACGCCGGCGGCGCTGCCGACTGCGACCGGGGTGGCTTCGCCACTCGTGCTGGCGGCGCTCGTGGTGCTCGCGCTTTCTTCGCCGCCGTAGGCACCGCCGCCGGAGCTCGCGGTCGTGCCACTGGTTTCGGTGGCGCTCGAGCTGGTGCTGCTGCTCCCGCTGGCGCCGCAGCCGGCGATCGCCAGTGCCGCTACCAATGCCAGTGCCGTCAGTGCCGCGTATGACCTGTTCATTGCCGTCTCCTCGTTGTCTGCTTGGTTCGACGCCCGGCCCAGACAACGGCGCGCCAACTTCGATTCCGCTCGGAGTACGGCTGACGGCAGGGGTGCGTTCAACGACTATGCAGACCGCGCCGCCCCCAGCACCCGCCCGAGGTTGTCGAGGCAGGTGCTCCAGCCGTCTTCGTGGTTGAGCACCGATTCGCGGTCGCGGAGGCTGCTGTGGGTGAGGCGGACGGTGGTGACGCCCTCGACCTCCTCGAAGTCGAGTTCGATCAGCGTCTCCCTTTCGTCGCTGTCCCAGGTCCAGGTGAAGGCCAGGCGGGACGGCGGCTCGATCTCCGTGTAGTAGCCGCTGCCCCCGTGCTCGACGCCCTTGACCGGGTCGCGCATGACCACGCGGACGTTGCCGCCGAGGCGAAGATCGACCTGGGCCTCGGGGGTTTCCCAACCTTGCTGGCCGTAAAACCAGCGGCGCAGCACCTCCTCGCTGGTCCAGGCGTCGAAGACGGCTTGGGCGGGGGCCTGGAAGGGGCGCTCGATGACCAGCGTCTCGCCGCTCATCGGTCGCGCTCCTCATCGCGGCGGCGATTGCCCGCGGCGAGCCAGGCCCGCACCAGCACCAGGCCGCTACCGGGACCGGCGAGCCAGGGGAGGAGCTCCTCCACCGGCACACCGCCGACGTGCGCGAGCGGGATCACGAGACCTGGCTCCGCGAGCCCCGCTGCGAGTTGGTCGCCTCCGATAGGGCCGCCTCGAAGACGGTCGCTTCCTCGTACTCGTCGTGCAGGTTCCACCACCCGTAGGGATCCGTCTGCGGGTAGCCCTCCGGCGAGTCCTCCCACTTCTCCTGGCGCCCGAGCGCGGTGATGTCGAGATAGGACCAGACGCTGCCGAGCGCCTCGTCACCGCGCTTATCGGTGAAGTAGGTGCGGTAGATCCGATCCTCGTCGTCACGGTAGAAGACGTTGGTGCCGTGCCATTCGTCGACCCCGAAGTCGGCATCGAACTCGTCGGCGAGCGTGTACCAGGGCATCTCCCAGCCCATCCGCTTCCGGTAGCGCTCGATGTCGGCCTGCGGCGCCCGGGAAACGTGCGCGAAGGTGGTGTTGCGCGCGTTCAGGTGGGCCAGGTTGGCGACTTCGTCGGCCATGAACGAGCAACCGCGGCAGCCGCTCTCCGGCCAGCCGGCGACCCCGGGCTCGAAGAAGAAGCGGTAGACGATCAGCTGGCGGCGGCCCTCGAAGAGGTCGAGCAGGCTGACCGGCCCGGCCCGCCCCTCAAAGCGGTACTCCTTCTCGACGGCCATCCGCGGCATCCGCCGCCGTTCGGCGGCGAGCGCGTCGCGGGCGCGGGTCAGCCCCTTCTCCTTGACCAGCAGCTCCTCACGGGCGGACTGCCACTCCTGTGGCGAGACGATCGGCGGCATCTTCATTTCGGTTCCTCCTTGAGGTACTCGTCGACGACATCGAACATGCGCTCCCAGAGGGCGCGCTGGCGATCCATCCACTCGGCGGCCTCGCCGAGCGCGGCGGGCTCGAGCGAGAGCCGGTGCGTTCGTCCCTCGACTACCCGGGTGACCACGCCCGACTCCTCCAGCACCTTCAGGTGCTTGGAGATCGCGGGCTTGGAGACGCCGAAGTCGCGGGTGACTTCTCCCACGGTCGCCGGCCCAAGAGCGAGCCGTTCGACGATCCCGCGGCGGATCGGGTGCGAGAGCGCCCTGAATGAATTGTTAACCATTTGGTGAACTATAGCGAAGGCGTCGGCCGGCAGCGAAAGCGGCATTTGCAACTTGTATGAGACAGTGGGTCGACCCCAACGAGAGGCTGATCCGTGAGCGAAATGGCGACCGAGACCGATGTGAAGACGATCCAGCAGCGCTATTCGCAGGCCTGGAATGGTCACGACCCGGACGCGATCGCCGCGCTGCACACCGAGGACACGCGCTTTTGCACCCATGGCGCCGGTACGGCGGCGAAGGGCCGCGAGGCTATGCGCACGGCCGCCGCCGAGACCTTCGCGCAATTCCCCCAGTTCGCCTCCAGGCCGATTCGAGTCCTCTTCGGCCCCGACCACTGGGTAATGGAATGGACGATGGTCAACGCCGATCTGAGCGTCGATTGCATCGACGTCATCCCCCTTGAGGGTGGCCTGGTGAAGACCAAGGACACCTACTTCGACTTCGCGCAGCTGCAGGTGGCGATGACCGCCCTCGCGGCCGGTTGAGCCCCGGGATGGTCGCGCCCAAACCGATGCTGAAGGCCGAGATCAAGCGGCGTGAGGAGATGGCCCTTGCGGACATAGCGGCGACGGCCCGCTATCACGCCGATCGACTGCCCACGACCTCCAAATGGCGAGGAGCTTTCAGCGGTCTCGCGGATCGGCTCGACCCTGTCGAGGAGTCGGGGGACTGATCGCCCGAGGTCGCCTCGACCACCGACGGCCAAGGGAAGTGGAGATCCCCGGCGAAGTTATGAACGATGGAGAGGTTCGACCTGGACAAGCTCGAGGAGATCGCCGAAGGGCTGGCGCTCGGCTTCTACATGCTGATGTTCATGGCGGTGGTGACCCTGCTCTTCGGGGCGGCCGGTTCCGGATTCGAGCTGCTGATCGCTGGCTCGCTCGCGCAGGTCGGCCGGGCCGGGATCGAAGAATTCGTCAGTCAGGCGCGCTCGTCAGTGGTCGCCCGTCAGTCGCAAGGTGCGCCGGCCCCTCGCGATCTTCCCCATCGCGTCACGCGCGGTCAGGACGATGCGCGCTCTCGCTCGCACGCCCGTCGGGTGCGCCCGCAGCCAGCGGCGAACATGGCCAGGGATGCGGATCCCGAGGCGCTGGGTACCGGCGACATACCCCGGCCGCGGGTTAAGTCGGACTTTGGCGGCGCGCCGACCCGCGGCACCGCCGGCGCTTAAACGGCCGCGGCCTGAAATCACGCAGGGCCGATCGCAGCGAGCCAGGACGAGTAGGCGGCCTCGCCGAATACTTGGCCGGACCCAGACGATTCTCAGCCGCAATGGTGCGGAGGCCGGATTTGAGCCGGCGTCGCCGGACCCGGGTGAGAGTTGACCCGGCGAGGAGCTTGGCGGCGAAGGAGGGAGCGCCGGCTCCGCCGTCACTTCGCCGGTGGTCCAGGTGTAGGCGACGCTGGCGACGGCGCCTTGGACGTCGTTCTGAGCCCCCGCGCCTGCCGCCGAAGCACCCTCCGGCAGGGTCGCGACGAACTCGTAGGTCCGCGCGTCGCCCGCCGCGACCCGCCCGGCCGACTGAGCCGGCATTGGGGCCAGCGGCCCTTCGTAGATGGTGACCGGCTCCGCGGGCGCGGTGATGTCGACGATCCGCACCGACAGCCTTTCGGAGAGCCGGCCGCCGCCGCTCCCCACGATGTCGCTGACGTCATGCTGGGTCAGCGTCAGCTCCCCCGGCTCGCCGCCGATGTCGGCGATTTCGACGCTGCCGCTGACGCTGTCGCCCGGGGCGATCCCCGTGGCGCTGAAGATCGGCATCCCGCCGCGCGAGTTGGTGAAGCTGAAGCTGCCTGCGGCCGCGATCGCGCTCGCCCGCGCGCCGGCCTCGCCACCGCCGCTGAGGACGGCGGCCGTGGCGCTCCCGGCCAGGGCCAGGAAGACGAGCAGGGATAGCGCCCGCACCGTCAGAACTCCTTGTCGGCGGGCCCGGACTCGCTTGCCGCCGCCGTCGACATCGCGTTCGCCGCGCGGTCGTAGGGGGTCGCGGTCGGGGTCCAGACGGCGGTCCCGTTCCCGCCCGCGGTGATCCGGTTGGAGCCGAGCAGCCCTTCGCCTTCGTAGGTGCCGAGCACGACCGTGATCGTGTTGCCGCTGATCGTCATCGTCGACTTGGTGCCGCTGGCGCCGAATTTGACGTTGCCGCCGACCAAGCCGGTCACGTAATCGCTGCGTCCGAGGTCGACCGAGCCGAGTGGCAGCGTCGCCGTGTTTGCCGCGTTGAAGACCTGGACGACGTCGTTGCCGAGCCCGAGGCCGAGCAGGCTGTTGTCGACGATCCGCACCGTCACGTTCGTCGCCGTGCCGTTCCAGCCGGCGAGGATCGATTCCGGTTCGACCGGCTCGCTGACGGTGAGGACCAGGGTGTCGCCCTGCTCGGCGAGCCCGTTGGTGCCGCCGCCGACGTTGGTCGTCTGCACGTCACTCGCTTTCGGCGCCGTGTTGTCGACCGTGACCGAGCCGCCGAGGCTGTTGGCGTTGGCCGCGTTGTCGGTGGCGGTCACGGTGAACGCTCTGGCGCCCTCGGTGAGGATCGCGTTGGCGGTGAGGGCGGCGCCGCGGTAACCGTAGGAGACGCCGCCGGCGCTGAAGGAGCCCGCGTTAAGCGTCACCGCGCTCGCGCCGGTGGTGACACTGGAGACGTCGGCCCGCACCGCGGCGATGCCGCTGGCCGGGTTTCCGGTGTCGGCGGCGACGTTGGCGTAGACGAAGTATTCGCCGCCCTGTTTGACGAAGCCGGCGGCGCCGCCGACGCTCTTGCCGACCACGGCCGCCGTCACCAGCGGCGGACGGAAATCGCTCGCGGCAGAGACGATGTCGCCGCCGTTTTCGGTGCTCGCGCCGAAGGCGGCGAGGCTGACGGGCACGGCGGCGAGCGCGACCGCCCCGATCGCCGCCGCGCTGAGGGTCGCCGTCAGTCGCTTACGGCCCTTCATTACGTCACCTGCTCCCGCGCCGGCCGCCAGATCCGCGCCAGCTCGTCCAGTCCCAGCAGCAGCAGCGGCACGACCAGCAGCAGTCCCAGGCCGAGCGGGGTGTGGGTGAGGACGGCGGCGTGGCCGACCCACGGCACTGTGTAGGAGACGCGGCCGAGCTCGCCGTCGGCGGCGATCCGCCAGTGCTCGGTGGTGTTGTTGGCATCCCCCTGGGTGACGAACCAGAGGTGGGAACCGGCGCGGCGAATGCTGCGCACGCGATGGGTGATCAGCCGGCTCTGGTCTTCGGGGTCGCGGAAGGTGACGACGTCGCCGACTTCCGCCTCGTTGGGGGAGATCCGTTCGTCGATCACGACGTCGCCGGCGGCGATCGTCGGTTCCATGCTGCCGGTCAGCACCGTGTGCGGACGGGCGCCGAAGGCGAGCGGCAGCGCGATCGCCGCCACCAGCAGCCCGGCCAGTGCCAGGGCCGCCCAGCCGAGACCGCGGGCGACCTGGCGGGGGACCGTAGGAGGGTTGTCAGCGGGCATGGATCGTCCTGTCAGTAGTTCCTTGCCGGGACCGGGAGGCGGCCGCCGCCGGGCGCCTCGCCGCTACTGGTTCTGAGCCTCCCAGCGGATGATGTGGGTCCCGGTCGTCTTGCCCTGGGCCGAGTCGGGGGCGGCGGCCGAGAGGGTTGCGGTGACCCGGTAGACGACCGAGTCGTTGGTCACCCATTTGGTCGCGACGGTGCCGGGGTTGTCGGCGACCCCGTTCGCGAAGCTGTTGTGTTCGCTGGCGAAAGCGGCCAGGGTGCCTTCGAACAGCGGCCCACCGGAGTCCGGCGTGAAGCCGGTGCAGCTCGGGAAGGTCGGCGAAGCTTGCGTGCCCGGTTCGATTTTGAGGGTGACGTTGGGGCCGAGTTCGCCGATCGTGCTCGGCGTGTAGATCTTCACGCCGGCATTGAGGGAGCCGGTGTAGGTGACCTTGATGCAGGAGGTCTGGCTATCGCCCGGTTTCGCCGCGGTGATCGCGTAGAGGGCGGTACCCGCGTCGTTGTCGGCGAGCGTGACGGTGCCGGCGGTGACCACGTTGCCGGGATTGTCGGTCTGGCTCGAGAAGGCGGAGAAGACGCCCGCCCCGGCGATGCAGGCGAGGACCCCCAGAACTACGACCGTCCTCAGGATCTTCGTTCGGTTGCTCATCTGAACCTCTCTCAGGCATGCGAGTGCCCCATCGGTGGCTGATCTTCTTTAGATCGGCTGAACGATCGAGATTCTTGAGTGACTCAGGACTTCTAGATCATATGAGAAACCTGTGTATTCCCTATGCAGAGCCAAATTCGCCGGGGCGCAGGCGAGCGCACCAAAGCGCGAAGAGCCCGACGGCGAGGATCGCCCCGGCCCAGTGCAGATCGATCAACACCGCTATCAGGCTCGGTAGGCCGGCCAGGCCGGCGCCGATCAAGGTCGGCGCCAGCGGCAGCCGCAGCGCCCGGGCGGTGAACGCCGCGCAGAGCATCCAGGAGGCTGGGCCGGCGATCCAGCCCCAGTCGACGAAGAAGTCGTGGGGAAGAGCGAGGCCGAGGGCGATCGAGAGAACCGCGACGGCGGCCAGCTGCAGCAGCGCCGCTCGCCAGAGGATCGACGTGTCCATGTGGGGACGAGGCTAGTTGACGATGATCTTGCCGTGCATCAGGGGATGGATTTCGCAGTGATAGGCGAAGGTCCCCTTCTGCTTGAAGCGCACCGAGACCGACTTGCCGGGCTTGATCAGGCCGGTGTCGAAACTGCCGCCGGTCGCCGTGTGGGTCACCTTGCTCGCGTTGGAGAAGGTGACGGTGCTGCCCTTGGCAACCCGCAGCGTCGGCGGGTGGAAGGCGAAGTGGTTGATTTCGACGCTGCCCGCCCGGCTCGTCCCGGCCGTGGCGTCACCGGCGGACGCGGCCGTGCCGGTCAGCCCGGCCAGAGCCAGGGCGAAGGCGGCGACCGCAATCAGAAGTGCGAGCTTCTGGCGGCCGGGGCGGGTGCTCGAGCGCGTCGTCATCGTCGGGAAGTACGGGACCGGGTTGGCGATGGTTCAAACCTCGTTCATAATTCCCCGCACCCGGTACCACCCGGGCGGTTAGCTCAGTTGGGAGAGCACTTCCCTTACAAGGAAGGGGTCACTGGTTCGAGCCCAGTACCGCCCATCGCCAAAAAACCCGCCTTAGGGAAGGGGTCAGCGGCGATTCTCCGAACGTAGGCCGAACCTCTGGAGCATCGGCGGTGCCCGATGCCCGCTGAAGTAGAGGACAGGCAGGTAGAGGCGGCGGCAAAGACTCGCGAGGAAATCCGCCTGGATCGTGCCACGGCGGAGGCCGTCGGCTACCTCTTCGGCGAGCCTGAGCGCGCATCCGTCGAAACCGACGATTGGAACTTCGAGGACTTCCGAGCCGAGATCGAGGCCAAGGGAGCCACCGTCACGCTCGCCCTGCCTGACGGCGGCGGCAGCACCGTTCCCGGCGAGCATTTCATCGAGTGGGTTTGGGAGCTGATCGCGAATGCCTGATCGGCCCACCCCTGACACCCCGCATACCTCTATAGAGCCGGCGGAGGAGCTCTGGCGCTGCCCGGCCCACGGCGTACTGGAGCCTCACAAGCTCTCTCGCGGCTGGGGCACGGGGGAGCCCGGCGAATACGGCACCTGCCCAGTGATGCTGGACGAAGACACGGGCTGCGGTGAGGTTCTTGAGCGACCACCCATTGCCCTAGCCGAGCAAGACCTACCAGCACTCTCCTTGGGGGCCGATCAGGTCGCGAAGCTGGAGAAGATCATCGCCCGAGTCGACCGGCACGGGCAGGTGGTAAGCGTCACCTGCCTCTCGGGATCTGTTTCCACTTCGGAAACGGACGCTCGGTTCGACGCTGAGGGTGATCCTGATGGCGACCTCTACGAGCCTTCAGACCTCTCAGGAGACGGGGAGGCGGGACTAAGAGAGGCGCAGGCGGACCGACCGGCCGACAAGCTACGAACGCTCAAGGACGAGGTCCTCGGTCAGGAGAAGCCGTGAAATTGCAGACCCGCTGGGAGGTTCACCTGTGCCCGACCCACCGCTGGACGACGGAGACGCACAACGACCGCTGCGCGGTCCGCGACGAGCAAGGCCAGCTTTGCGGCGAGCGCTTCTCTCACACCATCTCGGTCATGCGAGTGGAAGAGCATCAAAACGCGCTCTGTGACGAGCGGGCCAGATCCCTCGATGCCAACCCACCTTCACCCCCCTCAGGAGACTCGATACGGGAAAAGCTGCTGGGTGAGCTTCGCGAGACGTTCTTCAGGCAGCTTGAGGCTGATGGCTGGAGCGGCGACGAAGAAATTCCGAGCACCGAGATCGAAAGCGCGCTCAACAGCGCAATCGAGCGGACGCTTGAGGCCTCCGTCCCAGCTTGCGACCAGCCCAACCACCTGATCCAGCAGAAGCTAACGCCGCTCATCGCCGCGATCTACGAGGTCGGCAACATTCCCGACACCGACGACGTAGGCGCGCCTCAGGACATCGACGGCCCCGCACTCTGGCGCGCAGTCGATGCCTTGCAACGAGAGGTCGCCTCCCTCTCAGCCTCATCAGAGACTGGAGGGGCGGGGGGAAAGGCGTTCGTTGAGGATTTGTCCGTCGGCCAGGCCATCGCGACCTTCAAGGCGCTCACGACCTACGCGGAAACGTTCCCGGAGCCGAGCCTCGATGCGGTCCGCGAAAAGCTGCTCGATCGCATCAACCCCGACCCGGCGGTGTACGCCGACCTCGAAGCCAGAAGCCGCGCCTTTTTGGCCTCCCCCCAGCAACCAGTACCGGAT
>DASYJK010000106.1:0-12129 GCA_035996525.1 Solirubrobacterales bacterium | reverse complement strand
TCGTAGCGCTCATAGACGGCGGCTGCCGTTTCCTCAAAGACGCTGCCCTGGGCCTGCGCGTATTCGGAGGCGTCGACGAGCTTGTTCTTGGCGCCGGAGATCTGCGAGCGGATCGCCCTCGGCGGGTAGCGCTTGGGGTCGGTGCCGAGCTCGTTCATGCAGCGTTTCAGCATCCGCAACGAGTCCGACTCGTCGTAGATCGTGAAGCTGCGCGAGTAGCCGAGGCGCTCGGCATCGGCGCGCAGCATCCTCGCGCAGGCGGAGTGGAAGGTCGTCACCCACATCGCCCGCACCGAGCTTCCGATCAGCTGCCCGACTCGCTCGCGCATCTCCGCCGCCGCCTTGTTGGTGAAGGTGATCGCGAGGATCTCCCCCGGCCGGGCGGCCCCGGTGGCGAGCAGGTAGGCGATCCGATGGGTCAGAACGCGGGTCTTGCCCGATCCCGCGCCGGCAAGCACCAGCAGCGGTCCCTCGCCGTGCACGACCGCCTCGCGCTGCGGCGGGTTCAGCCCGGCAAGCAGCCGCTCGACGCGGTCGGCGCCGGGCTCGGTCGGCGCCCCCCCACCCCCGCCCGTCTCAGCCGCTGGGGTGTCTGGCTCGGTCTCCTGAAGCATCGACCCGAGAATAGAGAGGCGGGCGGCTGGCGATCTGGAGCGTTTTGCTCCCGATAGCGAGACCTAAACGCCCCTCGGCGCTCAGCCGCCGGCCGAGGAGCGACCGGTGCGCGGCCGGATGTCCGGCGAATCCGACGCCGGCCCGTTGCCGCCGTCGAGGTCGGAGAGCCGGCGCTCGACGTCGGCGATCCGCTCCGATAGCGCCTTGATCGCCTCGGCGATCGGATCGGGCAGGTGGATCCAATCCGCGTCGGGCCCCTCGACCCGCTTGCCCTCCACCTTGACCGGGTGGCCCGGGTTGCCGACCACCGTCGCCCCCGGTGGCACGTCCTCGACCACGACCGTGTTGGCGCCGACCTTGGCACCGTCGCCGACGTCGATCGGGCCCAGAAGCTTCGCGCCGGAGCCGACGGTGACGTTGTTCCCCAGCGTCGGGTGGCGCTTGCCGCGCTGGAAGCCGGTGCCACCCAGGGTCACCCCCTGGTAGAGCGTCGCGCGGTCGCCGATCCGGGCGGTCTCGCCGATCACCACACCGGCTCCGTGGTCGATGAAGAACTCCCTGCCGATCACCGCGGCGGGGTGGATCTCGACCCCGGTCACGGCTCGGGTCAGGTAGGCGATCACCCGCGGCAGCACCGGCACGCCGGCGCCCAGCAGCGCGTGCGCCGCCCGGTGCGCCAGCAGCGCCTGCACGCCGGCCCAACTGCTGAGGATCTCGAGCGTGGAGACCCCCTGCGCCGCGGGGTCGCGGTCGCGGGCCGCGCAGACGTCGGCGCGCACCTCCGAGACGACCCGCTTCCACCCGCTCATGGTGAGAAGAAAGGTAGGGACATGTAGCGCTCGCCCGAGTCGCAGACGACCGTCACCACCCGCTTGCCGGCCAGCTCCGGCCGCGCCGCGATCTCCAGCGCCGCCTTGATGTTGGCCCCGGCCGAGATCCCGGCGAGGACGCCCTCCTCGCGGGCGACCAGGCGCGCCGTCTCCAGCGCGTCCTCGTCGCTGACGGAGACGATCTCGTCGATCACCGAGCGGTCGAGCGCCGCCGGCACGAAACCGGCGCCGATCCCCTGGATCTTGTGCGGGCCGGGGGCGCCGCCGGAGAGGACCGGGGAGCTGGCCGGCTCGACCGCGACGACCAGCGCCTCCGGCGCCCGTTCCTTCAGCATCTGCCCGACGCCGGTGATCGTGCCGCCGGTGCCGACCCCGGCGACGAAGGCGCCGATCTGGCCGTCGGTGTCCTTCCAGATCTCCTCCGCCGTGGTGCGCCGGTGGGCAGCCGGGTTGGCGGGGTTGGAGAACTGCATCGGCATGAAGGCTTTGCGCTGCTCGCGGATCTCTTCGGCTAGGGCGACCGCCTCGTTCATCCCGCCCAACGACGGCGTCTCCCGCACCTCCGCCCCGTAGGCCCGCAGCAGCTTCGCGCGCTCGCGGCTCATCCCCTCCGGCAGGGTCAGGATCAGCTCGTAGCCGCGCGCCGCGCAGACCATCGCCAGCGCGATCCCGGTGTTGCCGCTGGTCGGCTCGACCACCACCGAGCGCCCCGGCTTGACCAGTCCCTCCTCTTCGGCGGCGTCGATCATCGCCACCCCGATCCGGTCCTTGACCGAGCCGCCGGGGTTGAAGTACTCGAGCTTGGCGCAGACCTGCCCCGCCAGCCCGTCCGCCAGCCGGTCCAAGAGGACCAGCGGCGTGCCGCCGACGACCGCGGAGGTCTCCGCCCCGATCTTCATCAGACTGGCCTGCCCAGCGCGCTTCGCATGCCGCTCACTTTAAGCCAGGACCGGGGGCGGGACGGCGGTTGGGGTGCATAGGATTGCGCCGTGCCATTCACCCGCAGGAACCTGAGGGAGGATCTGGAGGATGTCGGGTCCAACTTCGACGGCGCGCCGGGCCTCGAGTTCCGCATGGCGACCCAGGCGCTCGAGCTCGAGAAATCCGGCCTCAGTTACCAGCGCGTCCCGCCCGGCTATCGCTTCCCCTACGGCCACACCCATAAGACGCAGGAGGAGGTCTACGTCGTCCTGCGCGGGAGCGGCCGGATCAAGCTCGACGACGAGATCGTCGAGCTCGAGGAATGGGACGCGGTGCGCGTCTCGCCCGGTACCTGGCGAGGCTATGAGGCCGGTCCGGAGGGCCTGGAGATCCTCGTCATCGGGGCGCCCAACCTCGGCGAGAACCCCCGCGACGACGTCGAGGGCCAGCGCGACTGGTGGGCTGACTAGCGTTTCGGCGATGACTCGATCCGAGGCCCTGCCTTCGCCTGGAGCGCTGGAGGAGGCTCGGCGCCTGGCGGGCCCGTCAGCCGTGATCCTGGGGGCCGCGCGCCTCGAAGGCGGCCAGCACGCGAACACCTGGCGGGTCGATACCGGTAATCCCCCGACCAGCGTCGTCGTTCGTCAGTTTCCGGTCGGCGACCCCGCGCCCTTGCGTGAGCAGCGCGTACTACGAGTCCTCGACGGACTCGGCGGCATCGTCCCGGTGCTGCTCGGCGCCGACCTCGACCGCCGCTGGTCGCAGTACCCGACTTCCTTGATCAGCTTGCTCGATGGTCGGCCGAACATCACCCCAACCGACCCCCGGGGGTGGGCGCGCCAGCTGGGTCGCGCGCTCGCCGCGGTGCACGCGGTGCCGTGCGAGCGACTGGCGGAGCTGCCGAGCGTGCTCGACCACAGCGGAGTCTCCGAGGAGATGTTGGGCGGTCCGCTGGCGGCGGAAGTCCGGTCTCGCTGGCCAGAGATCGTTGGCTCGACGGAGGTGCTCATCCATTGCGATTACTGGTCGGGAAACGTCGTCTGGCGGGACGGAAAGCTCACGGGCATCGTCGACTGGTCGGACGGGTCACGCGGTCCGCGTGGCTTCGACTTGGGCTGGTGCCGGCTGGACCTCGTCCTCCTCTTCGACGAGCGGATTGCCGACGACTTTCTCGCGGCCTACGAAGCGGCGACCGGCCAGGCAGTCGGCGAGATGCGCCTCTGGGACGCCTGGGCCGTCGCTCGGTCCGATGACGCGGTCGGGTCCTGGGCGCCGAACTACCTGCCGCTGGGCCGCGCCGACCTCGACGAAGACGAGCTCCGGCGACGCCATGCGCAGTGGACGGCCCGCCTCAGAGAGCGGCCGTAAGCCTCAAATAAAGTACATGCCGCTGCCGGCCTCTTCGGCCTCGCGGCGGGCGACTTCGGCGATCGTGGTCTGGCCGAAGACCTTGCGCAGGGCGGTTACGCCCTCGGCCCAGATGCCGCCGGCCTCGTCGGCCTCCTGGCCGATCTTGCCGTCGAGGGCCTGGACGACCTCGAGCACGGTGATCTCTTCTGCCGGCTTGGAGAGCGTGTAGCCGCCGCGCATGCCGCGGTGGCTGGTCAACAGGCCGCCGCGGCGCAGGGTCGAGAAGAGCTGCTCGAGGAACTGCTCGGGGATCTCGCGGCGCTCGGCCAGCTCCTTGATCGGGACCGGGCGATCGCCGGAGCGGGCGAGCTCCGCCATCGCAACGACCGCATAGCGCGACTTTGACGTGATCGAGATCAAGTGCCCTTTCTACCGCACCCTCCGGGCCTGGGCTAGGATCGCAAGCGACGGGGTCGTCACCGGCAGGCCGCCCCGACCCGCAAACGAGTGAACGGAATCAGTCCTGAGCGAGCGTCCCAACTGCCTGGTGATCGACGATCACCCACTGGTCCGACTCGGAGTGCGGGGAGTGCTCGGAGACGACTTCGAGGTGCACGAGTCGGTCACCCGCGAGGAGGCGCTCGAGCTGGTCCGTGACATCGGCGACTTCGACGTCACGATCGTCGACATGCGCTGGCGCCAGAACGGTGCCGGAGCGGCGATCAGCGGCCCCGAGACGATCCGGATGCTGCGCCGCTCCTCCCCCGGGATCGGCATCGTCGCCCACGGCGAGCGCCCCGAGCGCCACATCGCCAGCGCCGCGATGCAGGCCGGCGCCAGCGCCTACGTCTCGCGCACGGCGGAAACCGCGGAGCTGCGACGGGCGGTTGCCGCGGCGGCGGCTCAGGAGAGCTTCGTCGACCCGGCGGTGCCGCCGAAAGGCAGCCGCGGCAAGCTGACCGGTCGCCAGCGTCAGATCCTGCAGCTGCTCGCCAACGGCGAATCGACGACGGTGGCAGCGCGCGAACTCGGCCTCAGCGAAGAGACGGTCAAGACCCACATCAAGACCGCCCTGGCCCGGCTCGGCGCTAGGAACCGGACGCACGCAGTGGCGATTGCCCTGCGCGAGTGCCTGGTCGACTAGCCGGCTCCGGAGCCGCGGCGGAAGCCGCCCAGAGGGGACGACGCACGCGCACGACCGAGCGGCGGCGCCACTCGGTCGGCAGCCGCTGACCCTCGGCGTCGCTAGATCCAGCCACGGTCACGAGCGGTGAGCACGGCCTGGGCGCGATCGACGGCGCCAATCTTGCCGTAGACGTTGTGCAGATGGGTGCGGATGGTCGAGACGGAGAGCTGCATTTCGCCGGCGATTTGCTTGTAGACCATGCCCTCGGAGAGCAGGCGGAGGACGTCGAGCTCACGGGCCGAGAGCGGGCAGGGCTCGCTGATCCGGCTCGATCCCTCGCGCGGCAGCGGCATCTCGTAGAGCAGGTCGCGAAGGCCATCGGGGCCGAGGCCGCAGCGCTCGGCGCTGGCGCGCAGCCGTTCGGGGGAGATCGCCTCCCCCTGGGAGTAGTGGGCGACCATGTCGGCGGTGGCGACCATCGCCGCCAGGCCGTCGGCGTCTTCGGCGTGGTGGCGCTCGATCGCGATCGCGATCCGCTGCGGCAGGTTCCAGCGCCGGGCCAGCACGCCGCCGACCAGGGTGTGGTCGATGCCGAGCTGCTCGCGTTCGTCGCGCAGGCGCTGCTCGGGAGTGCGGGAGCCGGCGTCGAAGTAGACCTTGTAACCCGGGTGCAGACGGGAGATGACGAGGCGGCCGACGTCGTGCAGCAGGGCCGCCACGGCGAGCTCGTCGCGTTCGACCCAGCCGACGACCCGGCCGATGTGGTCGGCGGCGCGCTGGGTGGCGAGGGCGTGGACGCGGAAGCGCTCGGGCTTCAGCTCCCAGCCGCCGTTGGATTCGAAGAAGTCGAAGCTGGGGGCGGTGCCGGCGATCGCCAGCACGCCTGAAGGTTTGAGCACCTCGATCGCCTCGGGGATGCTGCCGACGCCACCGGCGACGACGCCGCTGCGGTTGGCGAAGCGCAGGACCGAGATCGAGAGCGCGACGTCGGACTCGACCGCCTCGACGAGGTCGCCGATCCGGGACGTCTCGCTGGTCGCGGCGCGGATCACGCGCTCGCGGGACTCGATCAGGACCGGGAAGCGCTCGACTGCCTCAAAGGCTTCCGCCAGGCGGCTGCCGGGCGCCGCGGCGCCGCGTGCCCCGGAGGATCCGTTGGCTCCGTTTGACGGGGCCGGGACTTCCTGCGCGGGGACCTTGCCATTGGTCTGGGTCTTGGGAGTGGTGACCGCCATTGGCCTCCACATCGGCAGATGAAGGATCGAGGTTTAGCCGAAAGTACCCGTGTAACCCGCTTACAGCCTCAATCATCCGTCCACTCAGGCAACCGAAAGACGCTCCACCGCCGTTTCCAGCCTCTTGATCGTCCGCTCGCGGCCCAGCGCCGCCAGCGACTCGAAGATCCCAGGTGAGACCGAGCTGCCGGTGATCGCGACCCTGATCGGCTGGTAGAGCTTGCCCGGCTTGACCTCGAAGCGCTCCAGCAGTGGCGCCAATGCCGCCTCGATCGACTCCGGCTCGAACGGCTCCGCTGCCCGCAGAGCCTCCGCCGCGGCTTCGAGCATCGCCCCCGAATCCTCCTTCATCACCTTCTCCCAGGCCTTGGGGTCGTCGACCGGGGGCTCGAAGAGGAAGCGGATCAGCGGCCAGACCTCGTCCAGCGTCTGCGCTTTCTCCTGCGCGATCGCGCAGGCGCCGCGCAGGCACTCGTCGGGCTCGCGGCCGAGGTGGCGGGCGACCGCGGCCACGTACTCCTCCGGTGGCAGCTCACGCATGAAGCGCCCGTTCAGCCAGCGCAGCTTCTTCTCGTCGAAGATCGCCGCCGCCTTGCCGACGTCGGCAAGGCGGAAGCGCCGCACCAGCTCCTCGGTCGACATCAGGGTGGTGTCGTCGTCGGTTCCCCAGCCGAGCAGGGCCAGGTAGTTGCGCACGGCAGCCGGCAGGTAGCCGGCGTCGCGCAGCTCCTGCACCGAGGCGGCGCCGTGGCGCTTGGAGAGCTTCTTGCCGTCGGGGCCGTGCAGCAGCGGCAGGTGGGCGTAGCGCGGCGGGGTGTGACCGAGCGCGGCGAGCACGAGCAGCTGCTTGGGCGTGTTCGAGAGGTGGTCATCTCCACGGACCACGTCGGTGATCCCCATCTCGGCGTCGTCGACGGCGACCGCGAAGTTGTAGAGGACCGAGCCGTCGCCGCGGGCGATCACGAAGTCGTCGTAGCTGGCGTTGGGGAAGGCGACCGGGCCCCGCAGCAGGTCCTCGACCACCGTCTCCCCCGTATCCGGCACCCGCAGCCGGATTGCCGCGCCGGGCTCCTCGCTGGGCGTGCCGCGGTAGCCGCTGCCGGCCCCGTGCTCGGCCTTCCAGGCCTCGACGTCCTTGGCAGTCGCCGGGTCGCGGTAGGCGGCGCCGGACTCCAGCAGCCGCGCCAGCGCCGCCTCATGACTGGGGGCGCGCTCGGCCTGGGAGATCGGTCCCTCGTCCCAGTCGAGCCGCAGCCAGCGCAGCGCGTCGAGGATCTGCTCGACGTTCTCCGGAGTCGAGCGCTCGCGGTCGGTGTCCTCGATCCGCAGCACCAGGGCGCCGCCCTCGTGGCGCGCCGCAAGCCAGTTATAGAGTGCCGTCCTCGCTCCGCCGATGTGCAGCGCGCCGGTCGGCGAGGGGGCAAATCTCAAACGGGGGCTATCGCTGGTCATGTTCGTAGGAGCGCACGTTTCCACCGCGGGTGGCCTCGCCAAAGCGATCGAGCGCGGCGAGGAGCGTGGTTGCGAATCTATCCAGATCTTCAACCAGAGCCCCCGCATGTGGCGGCCGACCAAATACGGCGAGGAGGACGTCGCCGCCTCCCGCGAGGCGATGGAGGCATCGAAGGTCGAAGCGGTGATCATCCACGCCGTCTACCTGATCAACTGCGCCAGCACCGACAAAGAGCTGCGCAGGAAGTCACGGGATTCGCTCACCCACGCCCTGCGGATCGGCGACGCGATCGGCGCCGCCGGCGTCGTCCTCCACCCCGGCTCGCAGAAAGACGAGCCGCTTGGGCCCTCGATCAAACGCGCCGCCAAGACGATCGCCGGCGCCCTCAAGGACAGCGACTCCTGCCGGCTCCTGCTCGAGCAGACCGCCGGCCACAAAGGCCTGCTGGCCCGCGACTTCGACCAGATCGCCGACCTGATCGACGGCGCTGGCGGCGACAAGCGCCTCGGCCTCTGCCTCGACTCCTGCCACATGTTCGTCCAGGGCTACGACATCACCGACGAAGCTCACCTCGCCCAGGTCCTCGACGAAGCCGACGCCAAGGTCGGCATCGACCGCCTCGGCGCCGTCCACGTCAACGACGCCGCCGCCCCCCTCGGCTCCTGCCGCGACCGCCACGCCAACATCGGCAAAGGCGAGATGGGCAAAAAGGGCCTGGCCGCCTTCCTCTCCGAGCCCCGCTTCGAGGGCCTCCCCGCGACCCTCGAGACCCCCGGCCCGGACAAGAAAGGCTCCGACAAGAAGGAAGTCACCCTGGCCAAGCGCCTACGCCGCGAAGGCCTCAAACGCCGCCAGACTTGAGCTCCCCAGTTCCGTGGTTCCTTTCCCACGTCATGCGTGGACTTCGAACCCCGGAACCTGAAAACGGCGCACCTTTCGGGTCCGCGGTTCCCTTTCCACGTAATCCGTGGATTTAGAACCGCGCAACGCCGACGGGCGGTCTCGGTCCCTCTTGCGGCGGCGGTCCATCCCTCCCATCCACCGGAGACAGCCGAACCCGGTCGCCCATCCCGTTGGGCCGGTCCCGGGAGGGGGTGAAGCGTCTTATACTTTTTCGGCGGCGCTCGACCTCGGAGCGGCGGGAGCGCGAACCTCGAAAGAAGTTAAGCGAAACCCCTTCCGGGAGCGGCCCATTCCGAGCAGGCGACGGGGACCGGCTCTCGCCGGCCCCACGCTCTCCCGCCGTAAGTTCGTTATTTGACGTGGACGCCGGAGATCGCGCGGGAAATGACCAGGCGCTGGATCTCTGAGGTGCCCTCGAAGATCGTGTAGATCTTCGAGTCACGGTGCATCCGCTCGACCGGGTACTCGCGGGTGTAGCCGTTGCCGCCGAGGATCTGGATCGCCCGCTCGGTCGCCCAGACGGCGACCTCGCCGGCCTTCAGCTTCGACATCGAGCCCTCGGCGTTCTCGAATTTCTGGCCGGTGCGGCCCATCCAGGCGGCACGCCAGACCAGCAGGCGGGCCGCGTCGATCTCGAGCTTCATGTTGGCCAGGTCGAAGGCGACCGACTGGTTCTCGATGATCGCCTTGCCGAATTGACGACGCTCTTTTGCGTACTCGAGGGCGTACTCGTAGGCGGCGCGGGCGATGCCGAGCGCCTGGGCGCCGACCGTCGGCCGGCTCGCCTCGAAGGTCTGCATCGCCGCCTGCGATTTGGCTTTCTTGCCCTCGCGGACCCGCGCCAGCCGTTCGTCGAGCTTCTCTTTGCCACCGAGCAGACAGGCACCGGGGACGCGGCAGTCGTCGAGGTGAACGTCAGAGGTGTGGGAAGCGCGGAGGCCGTGCTTCTTGACCTTGGCGCCCTGCTCGCAGCCCTTGGTGTTCGGGGGGATGACGAAGGCGGCGTGGCCGCGCGAGCCGAGCTCACGGTCGACGCTGGCGATAACGACGTGGACGTTGGCGATACCACCGTTGGTGGCCCAGGCCTTCTGGCCATTGATCACCCACTCATCGCTGGCTTCGTCGTACTTGGCGGTGGTGCGAATGGCCGAGACGTCAGAGCCGGCGTCCGGCTCGGAGGCGCAGAAGGCGCCCAGCTTGACGTCGTCCGGCGTGCCGAAGCACTGGGGGATCCACTCCCCCATCTGCTCCGGCGTCCCTTGCCCGAAGATCGCGGCGACCGCGAGAGAGGTGCCCATGATCGCCATGCCGATGCCGGCATCCCCCCAGAAGAGCTCCTCGTTGGCGATCGGGAGGGTGAGGCCGGTCTCGTCGGCCCAGAACTGGCCGAGCGCTTCGAAGCTGTAGAGGCCGATGTTGGCGGCCTCCTGGATGACGGGCCAGGGGGTTTCCTCGCGCTCGTCCCACTCCTCGGCCGCGGGGCGAACGACGCCCTCCGCGAAGCCGTGGACCCACTCTTTGATGTCCTTCTGGTCCTGATTGAGCTCGAGCGTGAACTTGGGACCGTCCTGGGCGGCGTCGCCGTTGCCTCCGGTTGCCGCCGCCAGGGCCTCGTTCGCATCGATCTCCGCCACCGCGGCCGTCTCGGACATGACGACGGATTCTACATAAAACCGTGTCGTTGTTTACACAGAATTGTGTTACGTCAAACGTCGCGCAGGTCGAAGGCGCGCAGGCCCTCGGCGCCGCCGTCGGAGCAGTCGAAGAAGCGTCTGTTGACGCAGCCGTAGGACTCGCCGGAGCCCTCGTAGGCCCGCTCGACCTCGAACTGGCAGTGCGGCAGCGGCTCGCCGGTCATCTTCACGCCGCCGAAGCCGCCGGGCTCGAGCACCGCCGAGAGCTCGACATCGGCGGCGAAGACTTCCTGCATGCAGCCGACGTACTGCTCGCCGTTGAAGCGATCGACGTAGCTGTAGAGGTAGCGGCAGCCGAGTTCGATGCAGCCGCGCGGCTCGACCATCTTGTCGCAGAAAGAACGGCACTGGCGGCACTCGCCTACCTGGGTGCGCGTAACGGTCATATAGGAAGTCTAGGCCAGTCTGGACGCGGGAAAACCAAGCAGGTCAAGGACGCAGGGAGCGCCGTGTGCTCCGCACACAAGCGACTGAGGACGCCGAGATGCGCCGGTTTTCACGCGGCCAGCGCGGCCTGTCCCAGGACGTGGTCTATCTCCGCCAGGAGCCCGCTGGAGGGCCGCACCCGGTAGCCCTCACCAAGCCGCAGGCTCTTCGAGCCTTCGCTGGTCTCCAGGACCAGGTGCACCTCGGCGTCGCCTTTGTGGTGTTCGAGCACGGCCTTGAGCTCGTCGACGAGGCCGGCGTCGAGCCGGCTCGGGTCGACCGGCACCTTGAACGGGCCCGAGGGCACGGTCGCGGTCGACTTGTTGCCGCGAGCGATCTCGTCGCCGTCGGGCTCGAAGCGCTGCGCCTCCTGCACGACCAGCTTGGTCTCGCCACGATCCTTGTGATCGAGGCGGCCGCGAACGAGCACGATCGCGTCGGGAGCGATCACCTGCGCGTTCTCCGACTCGTCCGCCTTGAAGACCAGCATCTCGACCTGACCCTCGACGTCGTCGAGGGTGGCGAACATCATCTGGCTGCCGCTCTTGGTGCGGATCTTCTTGCACTCGACGACGATGCCGCCGACCGTGACCCAGGAGCCGTCGGCCTTGCCGCCGAGCTCAGCCAGGCTGCAGTCGACGCGGGCGCGCAGAGCGCCGCGCACCTCGGCCAGGGGGTGCGAGGAGAGGTAGGTCCCGAGCGTCTCCTTCTCCAGCGCCAGCAGCTCGGCGCGGTCGAACTCGGCGGCGGAGATCGGCGGCCGGTGGTGGGCCTGCGCCGCTCCGGAGCCGGTGGCGCCGGCGTCTTCGCCGAAGTCGAAGATCGAGCCCTGTCCCATCTGCGCGTCGGCCTGCGCCTTCTGGCCGGCCGACTGCGCCGCCGGCAGCATCTCCAGCATTCCCTTGCGGGTGTCCTCGGTCGAGTCGAGGGCACCGCACTTGATCAGGCATTCGATCGCGCGTTTGTTCACCGCGCGGGAATCGACCCGCTCGCAGAAGTCCCAGATCGAGGAGATCTTGCCGTCCTCGCGGGCGCGCAGGATCGCCTCCACCGCCGAGTGGCCGACGTTCTTGACCGCGTCGAGCCCGAAGCGGATCGCTTTCTCGTTGACGACGAAGCTGTGATCGGAGGAGTTGACGTCGGGCGGCAGCACCTCGATCCCCATCTCCTCGCAGCGGTTGACGAAGAAAGGCACCTTGTCTTTGGTGCTCATCACCGAGGAGATCACCGCCGCCATGTACTCGGCCGGGTAGTTGGCCTTGAGGTAGGCGGTGCGGTAGGAGATCAGCCCGTAACAGGCGGCGTGGGACTTGTTGAAGGAGTAGTCGGCGGCCGCTTCGTTCAGCTTCCAGAGATCCTTGGCGACGTTCGGAGCGGTGTTCGATTCGGCCAGCCCCTGCATGAATTTGTCCTGCATCGTCGCCATCAGCTCGCGCTTCTTCTTGCCGATCGCCTTGCGCAGATCGTCCGCCTCGGCGCCGGTGAAGCCGGCCATCGAGCGCGAGATCTCCATCAACTGCTCCTGGTAGATGACGCAGCCGTGGGTCTCCTCGGTGATCGCGCGCAGGCGCGGGTC
>DASYJK010000105.1:0-11222 GCA_035996525.1 Solirubrobacterales bacterium | reverse complement strand
AGCCGGAGGGTTTCACCGCGGAGTAAGTCACGGAGGAAGAATTCGCCGCTGTTGTTGGAGAAAATGACGCGGGAGCCGTCGGTCGAGATCGCGTTCCGCATGTCGACGTTCTGATTGCCGACTTCGCCTCCATGAGGCACGCAGGCGGAGCCTGCACAGGAGGCGGCGGTGCCGGGGGGCGTGAAGCTGACCGGGGTCAACGCTCCACCGCTCCACTCGTAGATCCCATTTGCACCTTCAGTTTCGAACCCTTCGACGAGGGTGGGGGCAGAGGTGAGGAGAATGTGGGAAAGGTCGGGGGTGGCGGTCTTGAATTCGACACCTCCGTTGAACACTTCGAGTGCAGCTTCTGTACCTCCGAAATGGGTTCCGAAAGGGACATTGGAGGAATTCACCAGCGGTTCGTAGGAACCGTCGAGGGAGCGCAGGTAGATCGTTTTTTCGCCGGCCTGGGGCGAGAGGGGGGTGGCTCCGAACGGTTCGACCGCCCCCGATGAGAGGTCGGAGGAGAAGAGCTTGTACTCGGAGAAATTGCCGAGAGAGGCGGCGACAGGGACGGCCTGCTGGTGTGGAGTCGAGATATCGATGGTCGACCAGCCGCCGGCGGGGCCGCGGCTGGAGAGGTCCTGTGAATTGAGGAGGCTTCGATTGCCGGCAGGTTCCGGGACGATGGAGCCAGTGGCGTAATAGGTGATCGCGGAGCCGTCGGCGGCAGCCTGGATGATGCCTCCTTCGACGGTGATCGGCCCAAGGGGTATGCCCTGCTTCAACGCCGGGGAGACGAGCTCCCAGCCGCGGCCGTCGGGGAGGAGCGAGGAGCCGGCGGCGGGCTGGGTGGTAAAGGTGCGGTCGGGGCCTTCGGCGACGCACACTTCGAGCGGCGCCGCTTCGTTGCAATGGCTTTCGGCGAGGACCCGGTAGTGGTAGGTAGTGGCCGGCTGGAGGCCGGAGACGAAGGCGCCGCGGGTCACGTCGGCGGTGCCGGAGCCCGCGGATCCGGCCGGGGTCTCTGAGCCGTAGGCCGGGGTGGTGCCGTACTGGAAGCGGTAGGTGGTGGCAGTGCCGTGGGGATTGACTTCCGTTTCGAGCTTCGCCGTGGTGGCCGTCACTTCGGAGGCCGACTCGGTCACCACTTGGGGACCGATGGTCTGGAAATCGAGCACCGAGCCCGGATTGGCGCCGACTTCGTTTTCGCCGACGAGGCGGAATACGTAGGGGGTGCCGGCGGCGAGCCCCGCGACGGTGGCGGCGACCGCTTCGGAGGCGGTACCGGTGAAGGGGCCAACGGGGGCACAGGGGGCGGTGGTGGCGCCTTGGAAGCCGTTGGATTCGAAGGCGGCCTCGGTCGTGTACTGGAAGCGACAGGTTGCTTCAGGGCCGGAGGCGGCGTCGATCATGCCGTGCAGAGTGGCTTGGTGGACGCCGATCGCGGTGGCGGCTTCCGTGGTTGCGTCGGGGAGGATGGCGGCGGAGAAGACGACGATCTGGCCGGCGGTGGCCGAGGCGGCGTAGACGTCATGGGTCGAGCTGTCGACAGCGAGGCCGGCACCGCCGCTCAGGTGGCCGGCGCCGAAGCTGCCGCTGGGCGGACAGCCCACAGACGGAGCAGGGGTACAACCGGGTCCGACCACTTCCCCTGACGGGGAGAAGGCGAAGGCTTCGACGCCTTCGCCGGTGTCGACGAGGAGTTCGCCGGAGGAGCTATCGACGGCGAGGCCGGTGGCGGTGACGGGTTCTCCGGGAGGAGCGACCTGCCCAAAGCCGGGGGCGACCTCTCCGCCGTTCGGTTCGAATTTCTCGACCGTACGGTTGCCGTTGACCTTGAAGAAGTTGCCGGAGGAATCGACGCCAAGACCGGCGATGGCGTTGCCGCGGGGATTCGCGACGGTCTCGACGAAGGAGCCGGTGCGGAGGAAGCGGACGACGGATTCCGGAAATTCGCGGAGCACGTCGAGATTGCCGGCGGAGTCGACGGCGATGCCGGCGATCGCTCCGAAGGGTTCAGCCTGGGTCGCGCCGACGAGCTGGCCGTTGGGAGCTTCGGCGAGTCCGTTGTTGCCCCAGGCCGCGACGAGGGTGCCGTCGGCTTCGAACTTGGTGACGAAGTGGTCGGCGGTGTCGGCGACGTAGACGCTCCCGGCGCCGCCCGGGGCATTGTCGACCGCGATGAAGGTGGGGGCTTCGAACTGGCCGGGGGCGCTTCCGGCGGTGCCGGCTGCGCACGCGGTCGTGCAGACGTCGACACCGGGGCCGCCCACGTCGGCGCCGAAGGCGCGGATGAAGGTGCCGGCGGCCGAGAACTCGACGACGCGGTGGTTGCCGGTGTCGGCGACGTAGACGTCGTGGGTTTCGTCGTTGACTGCCAGTCCGCTGTTGGCGGCGAGTTCGAAGGCGCCGTCGCCATGGCCGGCAGTGCCGAAGGCTTCTTTGAACACATGGGTGCGGGCGGCCGAAGCCGAGCCGGCAGTCAGTGCCATCGAGGCGACGACGAAAAGGGCCAGCAGCCCCGCCATCCGCAACAGACCGGTCCCACCCCAACCCCCCGCACCACTCCCGCCACCACGGAGCTCGGACACGTTCACGTAGCCACCGACCCCGCTCGTGCTCGAGTCAGAACGGCCGGACAAAGCGACCCAAGTGCGCGGTGACTTCACGAATCCCTCCTAGTGCTGGTGTTTGAAAGCGTTTGCGCCTTCCTCTTGGTGAAGGTCGATGAGACCTTCACCCTCTTGCCGCCGGGGCGGCCGGGCGTCGAGCTAAAACGAAGATCCGCGCGCCGGGGGGCGAACTTCGCCGACTCGGCGCTCAGAGGTGCATGAGGCGAATCGCCGCATCGGTCAGAGGCGGACACCTCGTTAAGGACACCGGCCAGGGAGCTCGACCCGAGCGAAGACGTTCTTGCACGACCCTCACCCCCACCGCCGCTCCTGCGAAGCAGAGACCTGGCGGGACCGAGCGTGCGGCGGCCCGAGCCGAGTCCCGAAGACGGTGCGATCACAAACTCTCCTTGTCCCGTGAGCCCCTCTGCCGGCCGCTTCCCTAAAGCGGCCCCTTGGGCTCGGTTTCGTACTGCTTCCCTGTGGTTCGGTCGACCGGATCCGATGGTGGACATCGGTGTTTCCCGAAGACGGTCACAGGGTAGACACTCGGTTCTATAAATGTCAAGGACAAATTTGTTTCTTGTCCTCAAACGGCTCTAGAAAAGGAAAAAGCCGCCTCGATTGGAGGCGGCTTCGGTACGGCCGACGGACTCACGCCCTAGATGGAGATCAGGTTGGGTGGCTCAGGTTCCCTCGCCGTTGAACTTGAAGCCGACCCCCGCTCCGCCGCCGAGGATCAATCTCGGCGGCGAGCTTTCAACAGGGTGGCCACGTCCTCGAGGTCGCGGTCGCGGCCAGACTCTCTCTTGAGGCGGATCAGGTCGTCGAAGCCCACGGCGCGGACTTGGATGCCTTGGACGATGGCTTCGACGGCACGTGGGCGCATCTCCTCATAGGGCCGGCCGCCAGGGATCTCGCCAGGGTCGAAGAGGTCGAGACCTCCAGCCGACGTGCGTAGGGTGAAGTTGCCGCCATTCAAGAGATCGTCGGGGTCCTGGGGATCCACATCCATCAGGTCGGCGTCCACCCCAAAGAGCACGGCATCGAGCTCGGCAAGCGCGGTAGCGAGACGCCGCATGTTCTCTGGCGTCCACTCGATCAGGATGTCCACGTCGCGAGTGTTGCGAACGTGGCCGTGAGCACTTACCGCGATCCCGCCGATCGTCAGGTACTCGACCTCATGGCGTTGCAATACCTCGAAGATCCGGACCGGATCCAGCGGTCCGCGGTCGAGTTCGGATGGCAGCTCGTCCAGCATGTCAGCCTTCGCGATCGGCAATGGGGCGAAGCTCGGCACGGGCCAGGCGGTCGCCGAACTTCATCCACTCGAAGAGGCTCTCCAAACGTTGTGAGGGGGTCAGCTGTGCCTCGGCCGCAAGATGGACAGGGTCCGCCTCGCTGCCTGAGAGCGGGCGCAACTCGACACTGGGCTCAAAGCCGAGTGCCGCCATGAAAGTAGTAAACCGCTCGAATGACGGCGACTCGTGCCCATTCTCGATCCGGCTGATTGCCGGCGCGGCGGCCCCCGTCCTGATCGCGAGCTGCCGCTGGGAAATTCCGGCGCCTTGGCGCGCTTCGCCAAGGATGCGTCCAAGGGCAGGTGGCTCCATAACGGATACGTTAACGCACGCGCTGAATCAGGTGCCCTCGCCGTTGAACTTGTAGCCGACGCCCCGCACGGTCACCACCAGCTCCGGCTTCTGGGGGTCGCGCTCGACCTTCTGGCGCAAGTTGGAGATGTGGACGTCGCAGGCGCGCTCGTCGCCGTCGAACTCGGTCTGCCAGAGCTCCTCCATGATCTGGGCGCGGCCGAAGACCTCGCCGGGACGGCCGACCAGCAGGCGCAGCAGCTGGAACTCGGAGCGGGTGAGGTTGACCGGGATCCCCCGCACCGTGGCAACGTGGCGGACGAGGTCGATCGAGACCGCGCCGGACTCGATCTTCACCGCCTGCGCCAGCGGCGAGCGGTCGAGTTCGCGCCGGCGCAGCTGGGCGCGCACCCGGCCGAGCAACTCGCGCACCGAGAAGGGCTTGGTCACGTAGTCGTCGGCGCCGACCTCGAGCCCGACCACCTTGTCGACCTCGGCGTCCTTGGCGGTGAGAACGATGATCGGGACGGCGCTGCGGGCGCGGACCTCGCGGCAGATGTCGAGGCCGCTCGGACCCGGCATCATGATGTCGAGGATCAGCAGGTCGTAGGGAATACCGTCGCTGAGCATCGCGGTCGCCTGGTCGCCGTCCTCGGCGGGGCTGACCTCGAAGCCCTCCTGGGTCAACGCGTAACCGACCGAGTCACGGACCGAGGGCTCGTCGTCGGCGATGAGGATGCGGCCGCTGCTCATGCTCGCTCTCTATATACAGGCATGGTCAGGCCACCGGGGTCGGGCTCGGTTGAGCGACGGGGAGGCGGACCCAGAAGGTGCTGCCCTCCCCCTCGACGGAGTCGGCGCCGATCTGGCCGCCCATCACATCGACCATGCGGCGGGCGATCGCCAGGCCGAGGCCGAAGCCCTCCTGCTTGCGCGACTCGCTGCGCCGGTAGAAGCGCTCGAAGACGCGCTCGATCTCCGCCGCCGGGATCCCGGTGCCGGTGTCGATTACCTCCAAGATGACCTCTGCCTCTCCGTCATGGCGCCCGCGCACCGTAACGGTGCCGGGGGGTGGCGTGTTCTTGAAGGCGTTGGTGAGCAGGCCGATCATCACCTGGCGCAGCAGCGTCGGGTCGCCGGTGGCCGCCAGATCTGGCTCCACGTCTACCTCGAGGGCGATATGGGGCGGCGAGGGCACCGCCGCCACGACGTCGCGGATCGCCGCCGGCACGTCGACGATCTCGCTCTCCGCCGCCCCCCGCGACTCGACCCGGGCCAGGGTCAGCAGCGACTGGGTCAGCCGGCTCATGCGGTCGGCGTCGTCGGCCAGGCGCGAGAGGAAGTGGTCGCGGTCGCGCGGATCGTTCTTGGCGCCGCTCTGCAGGACCTCGATCGCGCCGGAGATCCCGGCCAGCGGGTTGCGCAGCTCGTGCGCGGCGTTGGAGACGAAGTCGGCTTCGGCGAGCTCGCGGCGGAGCTCGTCGGTGCGGTCACGTAGCACCGCCAGCACCGCGCGCTCGTCCGGCAGCGAGCGGGCGTTGAGCGCGTAGGCGCGGTCGCCGATCCGCAGCGCCGGGTGGGCGGCGAAGCCGAGCTCGGAGGCCCGGTGCAGCTGCGGCAGGACGACGTCCGGCGGCTTGCCGTCGACGTCGAGCAGGCACGAGGCGGCGCTGTTGGAGAAGCGGACCGGGCCTTCGAAGTCGACCACCATCACCGCGTCGGTGAGGCCGTCGAAGATCGCGGCGAGCTTGTTACGGTCGGCGGTAAGGACGCCGAAGCTCTCTTTCAGCGAGGCCCGCATCGAGTCGAGGGCGCGAGCGAGGTCGCCGATCTCGTCGGGACCGGAGACGTTGAGCGGGGCATCGAAGGAGCCCCCCGCCATCTCGCCGGCGGCGCGGGCGAGGCGGACGACGCGGTGGGAGATCGCGACCGCGATCAGGAAGCCGGCGAGGATCCCGACCAGGACCGAGGCGACCAGGGCCGTGCGGTCGTCGCCGAAGAGGTAGACGGAGACGGCCGTGATCAGGCTGACCGCGGCGAAGGCGCCGGTGAGCCAGAGCCGCATGCCGATCCGGGGAGCCGCGACTGTCGGCTCGGTGGGCTTCTCCTCGGCGGAACTCATGAAGGTTTACTAACACAATCCATTCACGGTGCGGGCCGCGGGCAAGCGGCCGGGAGCCATCATGGGAGAATCGGCGCGTGCGGACTCTCGTCTTCATCCCCGCCTGGAACGAGCAGGCCTCGCTGGCCGCCGTCGTCGATGACGTGCGCGAGCACATCGCCGGCGCCGACATCCTCGTCGTCGACGACGGCTCGACCGACGCGACCACGGCCCGAGCCCGCGAGTGCGGCGTCCTCGTCGCCACCCTCCCCTTCAACCAGGGGCTGGGCGCGGCGCTGCAGACCGGCTACCTCCACGCCCTGCGCGAGGGCTACGACTGCTGCGCCCACCTCGATGCCGACGGCCAGCACCCGGCGGTCGAGGTCGCGCGGCTGCTGAACGAGGTCGAAGCCGACCGCGCCGACCTGGTGATCGGCTCCCGCTACCGCGACCCCGACGCGGTCCCCGCCGGCGACGACTACAAGCCGACCTTCTCGCGGCGGATCGGCACCGGTGTCTTCCGTTTCTTCCTCACCCTGGCGACGCGCCAGCGCTTCACCGACACGACCAGCGGCATGCGGGCGGCGAACCGGCGCGTGATGAGCCTGTTCAGCGAGAACTACTCGCCCGACTTCGCCGAGATCGAGTCGCTGCAGCTGGCGGTGCGCGAGGGCCTGCGGGTCGAGGAGGTGCCGGTGCGGATGCTGGAGCGGGCCGGCGGCAGTTCCTTCCTGACGCCGGTGCGTTCGGCCTTCTTCATCTTCAAGGGCATCGTCGTGCTGCTGGTCGGCCAGTTCCGCCCGCGCCGGCACGCGGAGGCGGAGCGATGAACGGGCTGCCCCTCGCCGCCCAGGCCACGCAGGTCCACCTGACCTCGCAGACCCGGATCGTCGCCGCGATCATCGCCGTCTTCTTCATGTTCCTGATCCTCGATCTGATCCGCCGCAACCGCCTGCAGGAGCGCTACAGCGTGATCTGGCTGCTGGCCGGCGTCGGCATGCTCGCCTTCGCCGCCTTCCCGGGCCTGCTCGAGCTCGTCGCCGACGTGATGGGCGTGCGCGACACCAACGTCGCCCTCTTCTCGGTCGTGCTCCTGCTGCTGCTCGGCCTGGCGCTCAACTTCAGCGTGATCATGTCCCGCCAGGCGGCCCAGATAACCCGACTGGCCCAGGAGCGGGCACTGGAGAAAGCGCGCGCGCAAGCGGCGGAAGAACGCAGCAACGGCGGCAGCGCGAGCCCCGAGCGCGAGCGCGCTTAGATCCTTCAGCTCCTCAGCTTCGGTGATCGCGCCGTCGCTGAGCGCGAGGGCTGATCTGATCTTCATCTGCCAAGAGACAGCTCCCGATGAGCCAGATCGCCGTTCCCATACATGCAAAATAGGAGCACACGGCGAGCCCCGGCGAGGCATCGATGAGATTGAGGGCGACGACCAGCACGCTCATCAAGACCAAGGACAGGACGAAACGTATTGTCAGCGCTGAGTGCATGCGATCACCTTAGCTCAAGACCAAGTCGAAGGCGACGATCAAGGCGCCGAATGCGGCTCCAGCAGCGAAACCTGCCGCCGTTACCCGCTCGACTCTGTCGGATGGGAACTCCTTGAGAACGGCCCACGCCCGTAGGGCTCCGGCCGAGAGGCCAGTTGAGACGACGAGCGTCCCCGCGACACCGGAAATTGCTTCGATCAGGACGCCGGCTACGGGGATGAAGTCCGACCTCGGCCAAAGCATGCCCGGACCGTAGGAGCCGCCGGCGCACTCGTGGCGCGCAGGAACGCGCGGAACTGGAGCTTCTCTAACTCAGCTCGCGCTCGAGCCGGAAGAAGAGCGCTTCCAGCGCCAGCTCCTCGGAGACGTTGAGATCGAGGCCCCGCCGCGTCTCCTGCACGGCCTCGGCGGCGGCGCGGGCGCGGCCGGGCGCGAGGCCGGCGACCTGGGAGCGGAGCGGGTCGAGGCGGTCGCGGTTGAAGACGACGTCCTCGGCGCCGGCGGCGATCGCGGCGAGGTCGCGGAACCAGGCGGCGCAGAGCTCGAGGCCGAGGTCGAGGATCTCGGTGCGGCGGCGGCGGCCGGCCCGTTTGGACTCGTCGGCGATATCGCGGGCGGTGCGCTTGAGGCCGGACTTGGCTTCCTCCTCCAGCCCTTCGCGGGTCGCCGCTTCGGCGTCCTCACCGGCCGCCTTGGCGCGCTCGAGCAGGTGCTGCCACGGCGCCGCGGCGACCGCGCCGCCGAGCGCGGCGGCGACGCAATCCTCGGCGTCCTCGCGGACCTCGCGCCCGCGCGCGCCCAGCAGCAGCCGCGCCCGCTCCAGGTCACCGGCGGCGAGGTGGGCCGCGGCTGCGATTTCCTCCGGCGGCGCCGACTCGCCGCCGAGCTCCGCTTCCAGCACCTCGGCCGAGAGCGGGGCGAAGTCGACCGGCTGGCAGCGGGAGGCGATCGTCTCCAGCAGGGCCTCCGGCTCGGAGGTGAGGAGGATCAGGTGGACGTACGCGGGCGGCTCCTCGAGCGTCTTCAGCAGCGCGTTCTGGCTCTCGTCGCGCAGCGCCTCGGCGGCCTCGACGACGAAGACGCGCTTGGCCCCTTCGAAGGGCCGGTAGGCGGCGGCGCGGATCACCCGCTCGCGTACCTCCTCGACCAGGTGCTGGGCGCCGCGCGGGACCAGCCAGACCAGGTCGGGATGCGGCGAAGGGTCGAGCAGGGCGCGGCGGCGGGCATCGTCGGGGTCCTCGGCACCGATGGCGAGAATCTCCGCCGCGAAGGCGCGCGCCGCGGCGCGCTTGCCAGCTCCCTGGGGACCGCGGAAGAGGTAGGCATGCGAGGGCCCCGAGGCCAGCGCCGCGGTCAGCGAGACCCGCGCCCGGGCCTGGTGCTCAGTGCTCTGGTCGAGAACGGTGCTCACTCACAGCCTCCATCACGCGCTCGTGGACCTCGTCCACCGTGCCGTCGGCGTCGATCACGGCGACCCGGTCGCTGGCGATGATCGCGATCTCCTCGTAGGCACGGGCGACCGCGCGCTGCAGCTCCACCCCCTCGGACTCGAAGCGGTCCTTGCCGTCGGCGCGGCCGAGGCTGAGCTCGGGCTCGACCTTCAACAGCAGGGTCAGGTCCGGCCAGAGCCCGTCGGTGGCGGTGTCGCAGAGGCCGATCACCTCCCCCACTCCCAATCCCCGGGCGGCGCCCTGGTAGGCGACGCTGGAATCGGAGAAGCGGTCGGAGACGACGGTGCGCCCGGCCTCCAGCGCCGGCCGGATCACCCGCTCGGTGAGGTCGGCGCGAGCGGCGAGGAAGAGCAGCAGCTCGGCCAGCGGCTCCAGCGCCACGGCCGGGTCGGCGAGCAGGTCGCGGATCCGCTCCGCCGCATCGGTCCCCCCCGGCTCGCGAATCGCCACCGTCTCCGCACCCAGCGCCTCGACCAGCAGTCGCGCCTGGGTGCTCTTGCCCGAGCCGTCGACGCCCTCGAGCGAAATGAACAACGCCGCTGGCCTCAGCCTTTGGCCGCGGCTTTGGCGCGTTTGCGCCCCCGCGTGGCGGTGTCCGCTTTGGACGCTTTGACTTTCGCTTTTTTAGCTTTCTTGGGCGCGTCCTCGTCACCCACGACCGGCGGTTTTTTGCTCATCGCCGCTTTCGCCGCTTTGGCGGCTTCGCGCTCGGCCCGACGTTTCTTCATCTCCTGCATCGACTCGCAGTCGTCGTTGAGGCAGAGGTTCCAGGGCCGGCCGCGGAACGGCACCACTTTCAGCCGCGGCGTCTGCTCGCAGATCGAGCAGCGGTCTTCGAGCTTGAAGACGTCGCCGCGCTGGGGCAGCGGGAAGGTCTGATCGCAGGATTTCGGATCGTCGAGGGTCCAGCCGCTGCAGCCGACGAAGCGTTTGCCCGATTTTTTGGCGCGGATGATCCGCAGCATGTGGGGTGAGCCGTCGTCCTTTTTGCGGCCGGCTTCTTCGCAGACCTTGCAGGGGCCGAGGACGCGGTCTTCGTCCATCCCTTTCCAGATCACTTTGGCCAGGTCCTCGCGGCTGCCATCGATTTCGGTCCAGGTCTTGTGCAGGAGGTCGCGGCTCTCGCCGACGACGGCGCCCTTGGTCATCTCGCCGGCGGCGATCCGGTCCATCTCCGCCTCCAGCTGCGCGGTCATCTCCGGCGTCGCCATCGCCGGGACGAAGTTCTTGAAGGCCTCGTACAGCGCGATCCCGGTCTCCGACGGGACCGGCGGGTTGCCGAAGACGTAGCCGCGGTCGAACAGCTTCTGAATGATGTCGGCGCGGGTCGCCTTGGTGCCGAGGCCGCGCTCCTCCATCATCTCGATCAGTTTCGCCTGCGAGATCCGCGAGGGTGGCTGCGTCTCCTTGTCGACGATCCAGGGCGCGCCGTCGAGGGCCAGCTCCTGGCCCTCCTTCAACGCCGGGATCTCCTCGTCGGAGGAGCGGGCGTAGGTGTAGATGCCGGCGTAGCCGGGGTCGACGACGACCGAGCCGCGGACGAAGTAGGTCTCCGAGCCGGCCTCGATGTCGGCCCGGGTCGACTCGGTGATCATCGGCGGACTGAAGGTGGCGAGGAAGCGGCGCACGACCAGTTCGTAGACCCGTTTCTTGGAGCCGTCGAGGGCGCCCGGGTGGATCGCCTGGGTCGGGTAGATCGGCGGGTGGTCGGTCGTCTCTTTTTTGCCGCGGGTCGGTTTCAGCTCGCCCTCGAGCAGGCCGGAGGCGGCGGAGAACTCCTTGACCTTGACCAGCGAGCTGACCAGCTCGCGCAGCGGCAGCGAGGACGGGTAGACCGTGTTGTCGGTGCGCGGGTAGGAGATGAAGCCGTCCATGTAGAGGTCCTCGGCGATCCGCATCGCGCTGGCGGGGGTGATGCCGAGGCGGCTGGAGGCATCGGTGCTGAAGGCGGTGGTGTTGTAGGGCGTCGGCGGCCGGCGCGTGTTCTTGCGGGC
>DASYJK010000104.1:0-5088 GCA_035996525.1 Solirubrobacterales bacterium | reverse complement strand
GTAAACCCACATCGCGCTGACGTCGATCTTGGTCAGCTTCTCGGCCGCCAGGCCCGGCAGGCGGTAGCGCATCATCTGCAGCGCCACCGGCAATGCCGGCTTCGCCCAGGGCTTCGAGGTCCAGTCCTTGGTGACTTTGGGATAGGTCCAGCCGCGCCGCAGCTCCGGCGCCAGCTGGACGATGCGACCGAGCGAGTAGAGCTCCATCGTCGAGACCATCGCCCGCTCGGTCAGGCCGCGCTCGCGCAGGGCGTCGACCAGCTCCTCCTCGCGGCCCGGCAATTTGATGTCGAGGTCGATCTCGACCTTGTCCAGCGGCGGCTCGAGGAAGGCGTCGAGGGCCTCGGTCAGGGTCAGCGGCGTGCGGCCCGCGGCGTCGGCCCAGTCGTGGGCGATGACCAGCGGCGCCCGCTGCTCCAGCGGCAGATGCGCGTCCTCGAGCCAGAGCACATCGAGCTCGATCGTGTCGACCCCCGCCTCGACCGCGGCGGCGAAGCTCTCCAGGGTGTTGCCGGGGACGATCGCGTCAGCCCCCTTGTGGCCGACCAGGCGCAGCATGCTTGGCGCTTCGGCGGCCAGGGCCCTAGAAGAGCTGGTTCTCGCCGGCGAAGATCTCGGAGACCGAGTCGTCGGTGAAGATGCGGCGGATCGAGTCGGCGAAGGTGCCGGCGGTCGAGAGCACGGAGATCTTGTCCGGGGCGCCGGGGCGCAGCGGCAGCGTGTCGGAGACGACGATTCGCTCGATCGCCGAGTCGGCCAGGCGTTCGTAGGCGGGGCCGGAGAAGACGCCGTGGGTGGCGGTGGCGATAACCCGCGCCGCGCCCTCGTCGAGCACGGTCTGGGCGGCGGCGCAGAGGGTGCCGGCGGTGTCGATCATGTCGTCGACCAGGACCGCGGTCTTGCCTTTGACGTCACCGACCACGTAGCCGATCTCGGCCACCTGCTGGGCTGGGCGCTCCTTCTCCATCACCGCCCAGTGGGTGCCGATGCGGCGGGCGAAGTTGCGCGCGGTCTTGACCCGGCCCGCGTCCGGGGAGACGATCACCAGATCCTCGGCCGGATACTGGTCGGCGAACCACTGGGTCAGCATCGGCATCGCCGTCATGTGGTCGACCGGGACGTGGAAGAAGCCCTGGACCTGGCCGGCGTGGAGGTCCATGGTCAGGACCCGATCCACCCCGACGCCCTCCAGGCACTTGGCGACGATGCGGGCGGTGATCGGCTCGCGCGGGGCCGACTTCTTGTCCTGGCGGGCATAGCCGTACCAGGGCATGACGGCGATGATCCGGTGCGCGGAGGCGCCCTGGGCGGCGTCGATCATCGTCAGCAGCTCGATCAGCGAGTCGTTCGGGGTCATGCCGCTCTGCTCGCTGGCGCAGGTCGACTGCACGATGAAGACATCGGCGCCGCGGATCGACTCCTCGTAGCGGCAGTAGACCTCGCCGTTGGCGAAGGTCTTCAGGGTCACCTGGCCGAGGTCGATGTCGAGCTTGCCGGCGACTTTGGCGGCCAGGTCCATCGAGCTGCGGCCGCCGAAGACCATCATCCGCTTCGAGTAGTCGTGCTGGATCGCGCTGGCCACCTGCGGATGCTCTTTGATCGTGCTCACTGGTTCTGATCCTCCCGCATCTTCGCGGCCTTCGCGGCCGCGTATCCATCGATGTTCCGCTGCGCGTTCTCGCTCACCGCGAGAGCGCCCTCGGGCACATCGTCCTTGACCACCGCACCGGCGCCAGTGTAGGCGGAGTCGCCGACCTCCACCGGTGCGATCAGCATCGTGTCGACGCCGATGCGAACGTCGACGCCGATCACGGTGCGGCTCTTGGTGAAGCCGTCGTAGTTGGCGGTGATCGTGCCGGCGCCGATATTGCTGCCGCCACCGACGTCGGCGTCGCCGATGTAGGAGAGGTGGGGGATCTTGGCGTTCTTGCCGATGTGGGAGTTCTTGATCTCGACGAAGGTGCCCGCCTTGGCGCCGGGATCGAGCACGGCGCCGGGCCGCAGGTAGGCGAAGGGGCCGACCGTACAGCCGTCGCGGACCTCGCACTCGACCAGATAGGACTGGACGACGCTGGACTCGACGCCGACGGCGCTGTCGATCAGCGTGGTCAGGGGGCCGACGACGGCGTGGGCGCCGACCGCGGTCGCGCCGCGCAGGCTGGTGCCGGGCTCGATCCGGGCGTCGGCGCCGATCTCCACCCCCGCGTCGATCCAGGTCGAGCCGGGGTCGACGACGGTGACGCCGGCCAGCATGTGCTCCTCCAGCAGGCGGCGGCGAGCCTCGGCCTCGACCGCGGCCAGGTCGACCCGGTTGTTGACCCCCATCGTCACCGCGAGGTCGTCGGCGAGGTGGGCGGCGACGGTGTGGCCGGCCTCGCGCAGGGCCGGGAAGACGTCGGGCAGGTAGTACTCGCCCTGGGCGTTGTCGTTGGAGAGGCCGGCGAGGGCGGCGGCCAGCGGCCCGGCGTCGAAGACGTAGGTGCCGGCGTTGATCTCGCGGATCGCCAGCTGCTCGGGGTCGGCGTCGCCGCCGGCTTTGGCCTCGACCACGCGCTCGACCTCGCCGGACCCGGTGCGGACGACGCGGCCGTAGGAGGCGGGGTCGTCGAGCTCGATCGTCAGCATCGTCGCCGCGGCGGGCGAGGCCTCATGGGCCTCGAGCAGCGCCTCGATCGTCGCGGTCGAGATCAGCGGCACGTCGCCGGAGAGGACGAGCACGGCCTCGCTCGCCTCGATCAGCTCGCGGGCGGCGCGGATCGCCCCGCCGGTGCCGTCGGGCTCGGGCTGCTCGACCGTCTCGACCCCCTCGGGCAGGCCCGCCGAGAGGTCCATCCCGGGGGAGACGATTGCCGCGACCCGCCCCGCCCCCGCCTCGCGGGCGGCCAGGACCGGCCAGGCGACCATCGCCCGTCCGCAGACGGGATGCAGCATCTTCGGCAGGGAGGACCGCATACGCGTGCCCTTTCCCGCCGCCATGACGAGAACGGTAGGGGAACTCACCGGTGGATCCTATTCCGGAAGCATTTTCCTGTCAGAACCAGACACACCACGCAGGGTTGCTCCCGCGCCTGAGGCAAAGCAGATCAAGGATGCAGGGAGCGAAGCGTGCTCCGCACGTGAGCGAGCGAAGACGCAGAGATGCGCAGCCTCAGGCGCGGGAGAGCTCTTTGCCGACCAACGCAACGCTGGTCAGGGTCCACCCCGCAAATATGAGGTCGATGCCGACGAGCAGGCCGATCGCCCAGTCGGCGGAGCTGGGGAACTTGGCGAGGACGAGGATCCCGATCAGCAGGCCGCAGACACCGCTGAGGCCGACCAGGCCGGCGTTCTGCTGACCGCGGGCGAGGAAGGCGACGGTGACCCGGGTGATGCCCATGAAGAGAAAGTAGATGCCGAGGACCAGGGTGAGGGTGAGGGTGCCGTTGTGCGGTTCGACGATCAGCCAGACGCCGACGATCACCGTCAGCACCGCCCAGATCAGGCGCACGATCAGACTCCCGATCGAGTGCGCGGAGAATGCGGCGGCGACCAGGAAGGCGCCGGCGATGACGAGGATCCAGCCGATGAAGATCGCGGTGCCGACGGCGGCGACGGCCGGCACGAGGATGGCGATGCAGCCGACCACGATCGCGAGGATGCCGACGGCCAGCAGCGCCTTCCAGCTGCGGGCCAGGCCGGCGCGGACTTCGGGGTCCATCGATGCTCCTCCGATCTCCATGACGCGAACCGTAAATTCCGATCCGGACGAGATCGACGCGACGAGCGATGCGTTTTCCCTCCCTGGGCCGGAAAATGCATCTCTCGTGCGCTGAGGCTGGGGAGCCCGGACTCGAACCGGGACGGCTGGCACCAAAAGCCAGTGGCCTACCATTAGCCGACTCCCCAGCGCGCCCTGAGTTTTACTCCTCCGCCGCGCTCCTGGCCACTTTGCCGCCCTTGCTGCCGGGCTCCAGCGCCGGTCCCTGGGGCGAGGCGATGCCGAGCACGCGCATCGCCTTGAGGCCGAGGCCGAGCTTCTCACGCCCCTCGGTGGCGGAGACGTCGTGGCCGCAGAGCTCTTTGACGCGCTCCAGCCGGTAGCGCACGGTGTGACGGTGGGTGAAGAGCTGTTTGGCGGTAGCGGCGACGTTGCCGTCGTTGTCGAGGTAGGCCTCGACGGTCGTCACCAGCTCGGTCTCGTACTGCTCGTCGTAGGCCGAGAGCGGCTCGATCGTCTCCGCGTAGAAGCGTTCGAGCTCACCCGGGTCCTCACTCATCGCCGGCAGCAGCAGCCGGTAGGCGCCGGTGTCCTCGAAGGCCAGCAGCGCCTGGCCTTCGGCCTCGCCGACGTTGACCGCCAGCCGCGCCTCGCTGCCGGCCCGGTAGAGGTCGACCGGGTCGGCGCAGCGGCGGCTGCGGCCGGTGGTGATGTGGAAGCCGGAGAGGCTGTCGTCGAGCTCGCGGGCGAGCCCGGCGGCGGCCCGGGCGAGGCGCTCGTCGTCCTCGGCCGGGACGATCACGGAGATTTCGGCGGCGACCTCGCCGTCCTCCGTGGTCGCCAGCGACCCCTGCGCGAGCGAGCGCAGAGCCCGCATCGCCAGGGTCAGCACTCGCTCCCGCCACTCGCCGCTCTGGGCGGCCCGCGGCGCCGCTCGCAGCACCAGCACGCCGGCGCCGCGGTCGAGGTCGGCGCCGAGCTCGGCGGCGCGGGCGACGATGTCGCCGCGGTCGGTCACCTGGCGCGCCAGCACGGCGGCGACGAAGGCGCTCGCCACCTCCTCGCTCTCCCACTCGGGCGAGCGCGAGCGCTCCAGCTCCAGCGCCAGCAGCGTCGTCACCATGCGGGCGATCATCGGTTCCGGCGGTGCCTTCGCCCGGTAGCGCAGCTCGCCGACGGCGGAGTCGGCGACCCGCAGCTCGACCGTGACCACGCCGTCACCACCGGAGAGCAGCTTCCGCTCCTGGTCGGGCGAGGCGCCGGCGACCGCGAGCACGGCGCTGGAGCGGTCGATCAGGGCGACGCTGGCGTCGAGCACGCGGGCGGCCGCGCGCGCCACCGCGGGCAGGCCGGCGCCCGCTTCGACCGCTTCGGAGAGCGCGTCGAGCAGC
>DASYJK010000103.1:0-17126 GCA_035996525.1 Solirubrobacterales bacterium | reverse complement strand
GGGTCGAAGACCTCGTCGGCGGCGACGCCGGCCCAGGGGTCGCCGGTGACGTTGCGCATGGTGTTGCCGCAGCCCTCGCGGGAGGAGAGGCCGGTGCTCGAGATCTCGCGGATCAGCGACTCCATGTCGCGCAGCGGCACGTGGTGGATCTGGATGTTCTGACGGGTGGTGATGTGCCCCTTGTTCAGCGGCGCGTACCTCTCCACCACCGCGGCAAAAGCGTCCATCTGATCGGGGGTGATGCCGCCGAAGGGGAGCTTGACCCGAACCATCTGCACGTTGGGCTGGCGCTGCCCGTAGACGCCCTGTTTGAGCCGGAAGCCGATGAACTCGTTTTCCGGCAGGCGCTCGGCGAGGAACTCCTCGGCTTCGTTGTCGAAGTCGTCGAACTCGCGCTCGATGATCGGGATGATGTGGCCGGGGACGTTGGCGTAGGACTCGGGGTTCTCCAGAGTCCCGACCCGCCCTTTGCCCTTCTGCTCCTTGTTCTCCGTTACGGCTAGCTCCATGGAGCAGAAAATAGCAAAACCTGACAGGGATTCAGGTATTTACTGCTAAGCGGCCCTTTTTCGTGCCTGCAGCACGGCTGCGGCTTCCCCGGACTCAGCCACGTAGCCGTCGTCGGGAGCGAGCGGCAGGCCCGCCTCGTCCCAGCCGACGATGCCCTCGGAGAGCTTGGCGGCGTCGTAGCCGGCCTCGGCCAGGGCCGTCGTCGCCATCGTCGAGCGGGTGCCGCCGCGGCAGTAGAGCACCACCGGGCGTTCCTTATCGATCTCGCCGGCGCGCTCGGCCAGCTCGTCGAGCGGCAGGTGGGTGGCTCCCGCGATGTGCCCCACCTCCCACTCATGATCGGCGCGCACGTCGACCAGCTGCGCGCCCTCGTCGATCAACTTCTGGGCCTCGTCGCGCGAGACCTCTCTCCCCGCCTCGCTCATGCACACCTCTCATCGCGCGAAAATTGCCCCGGACTCGAATGACCGGCGATCACCGTGTCAATTTTCGCGCTCATCAGTCGATGTCCGTTCCCTCGATCAGGAACGCGACCCGGACGTGGGCGCGGTACTCATCGAGATTCTCGCCGCGGATGCCGGTCGAGACGATGTCGACGGCGCGAATGTTGCGCAGGGTGCCCTGCGCCTGGCTCAACGCCTGTTTGGCGGCGTCGTCGGTGGACGTCTTGGAGCTCCCGACCAGCTCGATGATTTTTACGACAGCCATTTCGATCCTCTCTCTAGATCCTGCACGGTCTGCTTGGCGCCGACCCCCTCGATCAGCGCCGCCCGCTGCCATGGGTTGGTAGGCGGCGCGTCCTCCCCAGGCGCCCCTCCGACCTCCGCCTCGAACCGCGCGATCGCCGCCGCGACGGCGGCTGCCTCGTCTCCACTCGCGGTCTTGCGGGCCACGGGGCAAGCCTAGTTCAATCGAACTTGGTCCCACGTCCCCTTGACACCGTACGCACTTGTACTTAAGAGTCGTTGAGCAGTCGGGATAACTTAGAGATAGGGGCTGAGGTGGCGAAGGACTGCGAGACGCGCAAGGCGGAACTCGAGTGCGAGCAGGCGTTGGCGCGCCTGCGCCGTGAAGACCCGGGCGCGATCGAAAAGAGAACCCGCCGAGAACAGCGGCGCGAGGCACGCAGTGCCTTCTGGAAAGGGCGGAGGAAAGCCCGGAAGGAAAGCCGCGAAGCCGAAGGTGGGCAGTCCGGGACGATGCGGGTCTTCCTCTTTCTCGGTCTCCCCGCCGTGCTGGCGCTCTTCGTCTATTCCCGCAGTCAGACCGGCAGCGGCAAGGTCCTGGCGGTCGGCCTGCTGACCGCGGTCGCTGCCTTTTCCGTCGGCGCCCTGCTCGGTTTCCTCTTCGGGATCCCGCGCAGCGTCGCCAAGAAGGCCGACGAAACCACCCCGGCCACCAGCGACAAGGCCGCCCCCGAAGCGGCAGCCGCGGCGGCTCAGCAGTTCACTCCGAACACGAACCTCGAGGAGATCTCCGACTGGCTGACCAAAATCCTCGTCGGCGTCGGGCTGGTCCAGATCCACCAGGTCAGCGGCGCGATCGAAGACCTCGCCAACGGCCTTGCCCCAAGCCTCGGCTCAGCATCAACGGGCTTCCCGGTTGCCGTCACTCTGCTGATCTCCTTCTCCATCGTCGGTTTCGCCAGCGCCTACCTGTACACGCGCCTGCGCCTGCAGAGCGCCTTCGAATTGGCAGCGGCAATCAAGCGGGCGATCACCGAGCAGCAGAAGACGGAGACCAGCGCGATCGTCCTGGTCCAGGCTCAACTCAGTCCCGGCGGCGACAGCCGGCCGACCCCGATCGCCCTGACCGAAGCGCTGAAAGCGGCGACGCCGGGAGTCAGGGCACAGGCGTTCTTCCTCGCGCGCAAGCAGCGTCAGGAAAAGCCCGACAAGGAAGACAGCGAGAAAGACAGAGAGGAGTTCAGCAGGCTGAGCATCCCCGTCTTCGAAGCCCTGATCGACTGCGACAGGGAGGGCAAGTACGACCACTCCCGGGCAGAGCTCGGCTACGCACGACTGGAAACGACACCGCGACCCGACTTACCGGGCGCGAAAGCCGCGCTGGACGAGGCGATCAGGCTGCGCGATCCGGTGGAGGTGAGCACCACCCCCGGCTACGAGCTCAATCGCGCCTACGCGATGGTCAAGATCGAGAAGGAGTTAGGAACCGGGCCATCGACCGATGCCGCTGTCGAAGCCATCTACGCCGACCTCGAGACCGGGATCCGGGCCGGTGGCACGCTGAAAAAGAAGAAACGCCATGCGATCGAAGCGTGGCTGACGCGATATGCGGGAAAGAGCGACGATCCGCTTCAGCAGCGGGCCGCGGCGCTGCTCAAGAGCGTCAAGACCTGGGGGCGCTAGCCGTTGAGGCCCGGCACCGGGGTGCCGTGCTTGACGGTGGCGCAGTTGAACGGCTGCGGGTCGAAGGAGTCGGTGAGGGCGCGGCCGGCGGGCTTGCCGGTTCCCTTCGTCATGCCCTTGCCGTGCGGTTTTTTGTGCGGCGGCTTGCCACGGCCGCACTGGATCGAGAAGTCGCGGACACCGTCGCGGGCGTCGATCACGTCGTCGCCGCCGTTGCCGATGAAGACATCGGCGCCGGGCTGGCCGAGCATGCTGTTGGCGCGGCTGTCGCCGATCAGGACATCCCAGTCGAAGGAGCCCTCCATGTCCTCGTCGGTCGGCGAGAGGTGGACTTTGTGGCAGCCCTTGATCTCATCGATCCAGGCCGCGTGCTTGGGGAAGGAGATGTAGAGCAGGCCCGGGTGCGCCTGGGTCTCGGCGAAGGAGGCGTCGTCGCGACCGGGGCCGCCGACCAGGGCGCCGCCGGCGCAGCCGCCGCCGGCCGCCAGCAGGTCGCCGTTGCCTTCGCCGTAGAGGAAGGTCGGGCCGGGCAGGCCGCCGACCAAGCCGTCGGCGCCGGCGCCGCCGTAGAGCTTGTCGGCACCGGGCCCGGCCTCGATCAGGTCGTCCTCGGGACCGGCGTGGATCTCGTCGTCGCCGCGGCCGCCGGCGAAGCGGGAGCTGCCGACGGGGAGCAGTGAGCCGGCGACCCGCAGCTTGTCGTTGCCCGGGCCGAGGTCGGCCATCAGCCAGAGCCCCGGTCCTTCGGCCGGGCAGGAAATCTGTTTGACGACGTGCGGTGGGTAGATGCAGCCGGCACCGGCCGCAAGCGGCTTGGTCGCGGTGACGGTGAAGGTGTTGGAGATTTCCTCGAAGGAGACGGTGAAGTTGTCGCTGCCGCTGCCGCCGACGATCTGGAGGCCAGCGCCACCGCTGGCCCGGCGGTCGAGTTCGACGTAGGCGGAGCCTTTGGGCGGCTTTTCCTTGCCGCAGGAGATCGTGGCGCCCTTCGCCCCTTTGCAGCCGTCGCTGCCCTGGCCGCCGTTGAGGGTGTCGGGACCGCCGCCGCCGGTCAGGTGGTCGTCGCCGGGCCCACCGTCGATCACGTTGCCCTGCCCGTTGCCGAACAGGGTGTCGCGGAAGGCCGACCCTTCGATGCTCTCGAATCCGAACAGCTTGTCGTGGCCGTCGCCGTAGGCGCGGTGCTTGGCCAACGAGGCCCAGACGCCGGCGCCGTTGGCGGAAGCGACGTCGGTCGCGAAGGAGGCGATGTCGCCCTTGCCGGCGCCGCCGGACATGCGGTCCCAGCCGTAGTCGCCGTGGACCAGGTCTTCGTTGCCGGCACCGCCGTTGACGATGTCGATACCGAGATCGCCCGCGACCTCGTCGCCGGCGCCGGCACCGCCCATCACCTTGTCGTCGCCGAGATCGCCGTAGACCCGGTCGTCATCGCCGGCGCCGCCGTCGACCTCGTCGTTGCCGCGGCCGCCGTGGATCAGGTCCGCGCCCTGCCCGCCGCAGATCAGGTCGTTGCCAAGGCTGCCGAGGATCGTGTCGTCGCCCTTGCCGCCCCAGATCACGTCCCGCCCCGGCGTCCCGTGGATCACGTCGTTGCCGTCGGTGCCGACGATCTTCGCCTGGCGGCCGTGGCAGATCGGGGTTTCGATCGTCGCGTTCTCGGTCGTCGCCGCCCCGGCAACCGCCGCGAAGGCAGTCAGGGCCGCCAGCGCGGCAAGGATTCCGATCCGAAGCTTCATCCGCTGGGAGCTAGGCGCTGCGGATCAACTTCTTGTTGACGAACTCGTCAGCGCCGAAGCGGCCGAGCTCGCGGCCGAAGCCGGAGCGCTTGAAGCCGCCGAAGGGCAGCTCGGGGCTGTCCGCCCCGACCAGGTTGACGTAGACCATTCCGGCTTCGATCTGGTCGGCGACCCGCTCGCCCTGCGCCTTGTCGGTCGTCATCACATAGGAGCCTAAACCGAACGGGGTCTGGTTGGCGAGCGCGACCGCCTCCTCCTCGGATCCGACCCGGTAGACCTGGGCAACGGGACCGAAGAACTCTTCCTGGGAGGCCTCGTCGCCGGGTTTGATCCCGGTGAGGATCGTCGGTTCGAAGTAGTTGCCGTCGCGCTTACCGCCGACGACGACCTCGGCCCCGTTGTCGACCGCCTTCTTGACCTGCTGCTCGAGCCGATCGGCCGCCGTCTCCGAGGAGAGCGGCCCGACGGCCGTGCCCTCGACGCTGGGGTCGCCCGGCTTCGCCGCGCCCACCGTCGCGCTGAACTTCTCGAGGAACTCGTCGTAGTAGTCGTCGGCGACGATGAAGCGCTTGGCGGCGTTGCAGGACTGGCCGGTGTTGTCGAGCCGCGCTTCGGCGGCGGCCTCCACGGTCGCGTCGAGGTCGTCGGTGCCGAGCAGGATGAACGGGTCCGAGCCGCCGAGCTCGAGCACGACCTTCTTCAGGTTGCGCCCGGCGATCTCGGCGACGGCGGCGCCGGCCCGCTCGGAGCCGGTGACGGAGACGCCGTGCAGGCGCGGATCGGCGATCACCCACTCGATCTGCTCGTTGGTCGCGTAGACGTTCTCGTAGGCACCCGCGGGGAAGCCGGCGTCGCTGAAGATCCGCGCCATCGCCTCAGCCGATTCCGGACACTGCGGCGCGTGCTTGAGCAGGATCGGGTTGCCGATCACCAGGTTCGGCCCGGCGAAGCGGGCGACTTGGTAGTAGGGAAAGTTCCAGGGCATGATCCCGAGCAGGACGCCGAAGGCGCCGCGGCGAACCACCGCCGTGCCCTCGCCACCGAGCAGCTCGATCGGCTCGTCGGCCATCAGCTTCTCGGCGCTGTCGGCGTAGTAGCCGTAGATGTCACCGCAGAAGTCGACCTCCATCAGCGCCTGCTCGATCGGCTTGCCCATCTCGCGGACGATGATCTCGGCCAGCTGCTGGCGCCGCTCGACGTGGAGCTCGCCGACCTTGCGTACCAGCGCGGCGCGCTCGGACACAGTCGAGGAGCCCGACCAGGTGCGCGAGGCCTCCGCGGCCCGGTCGATCGCGGCGCGCAGCTCAGAGTCGCTGATCTCCGGGTACTCCTTGACCTTCTCGCCGGTGGCTGGGTTGACTACCGCGTAAGTGCTCATTCCGCTCCTCTGTCTCGAATCCCCAAGGTCATTGACGCACCGGGTCCAGCTCCAGAGCCTCCTCGACCGGCACGTACTCCATCCCTACCCCCTCGGCCACCGCCGGATGCGTGACCTTGCCGGCGGCGACGTTGACGCCGGGCCGCAGGCCCGGGTCGCGCTCGATCGCCCCGGCGACGCCGTGGTCGGCGAGCGCGATCGCGTAGGGCAGAGTCGCGTTGGTGAGGGCGTGGGTCGAGGTGATCGGGACCGCGCCGGGCATGTTGGCGACGCAGTAGTGGGTGATCCCGTCGACCTCGAAGGTCGGGTCACGATGGGTGGTCGGCCGCGAGGTCTCGAAGCAGCCGCCCTGGTCGATCGCGACGTCGACCAGGACCGAGCCCGGCTTCATCAGCGCCAGCTGGTCGCGCTTGACCACATAGGGGGCGCGGGCGCCGTGGACGAGGACGGCGCCGATCACCAGGTCTGCCCGCGGCAGCATCTCCTCGACCGCGAGCGTGGTCGAGTAGACGGTCGAGCAGCGGCCGCCGAAGGTGACGTCGAGCTCGCGCAGGCGGTCGATCGAGCGGTCGAAGACGAAGACGTCGGCCTCCATCCCGATCGCGATGAAGGCGGCGTTCATGCCGACCACACCGCCGCCGATCACCATCACGTTGGCGGCGGCGACGCCGGGCACGCCGCCGAGCAGGATCCCGCGGCCGCCGAGCGGCTTCTCCAGCATGAAGGCGCCGGCCTGGGTCGCGATCTTGCCGGCGATCTCGCTCATCGGCGCCAGCAGCGGCAGCCGGCCGTGTGCGTCCTCGACCGTCTCGTAGGCGATAGCCGTGGCGCCGGACCGGCAGAGGCCACTGGTCTGCTCGGGGTCCGGCGCCAAGTGCAGGTAGGTGAAGAGCAGCTGGCCCGGGCGCAGCATCTCGATCTCCGGCGGCTGCAGCTCCTTGACGTGGAGGATCATCTCGCCGCGCTCGAAGACGGTGGCGGCGTCGGCGACGATCTCGGCACCCTGGGCCTCGAACTCGGCGTCCTCGATCGCGCTGCCGAGGCCGGCGCCGGCCTCGATCAGCACCTCGTGCCCGTGCTCGGACATTTCCCGCACCCCGGCCGGGGTCACCGCCACCCGGTACTCGTCGGGCTTGATCTCCTTCGGGACTCCGATCCTCATGCCACCAACTCCCTCGCTCGCAGGGCCAGCCAAAACTCGATCCGGTCGTGGGCGCGCGAGAGGTCGCGCCCGGTCAGCTCTTCGACCTTGCGCATCCGGTAGCGCAGCGTGTGGCGGTGGCAGTAGACCTCGCGCGCCGCTTTCTCCCACTGGCCGTTCTGCTCGATGAAGGCCTCGAGCGAGCGCAGCAGCTCGCCGCCGTACTCGTCGTCGCCCTGCTCGATCGGGCCGAGGACGCTGTCGCAGTAGAGGCCGAGCGCCTCGTCGTCCTGGATCGAGAGCAGCAGGGTGAAGGCGCCGAGGTCGCGCCAGGAGGCGACCTCGGGGGCGTTGCCATTGCCGAGCGCGGTCGCCTCCAGCGCGCAGCGAGCCTCGTGGAAGGAGTGGCGCAGCTGGTCGGGCGGAGCGGGCCTGCTGGCCGCGGCGCGGACCGCGCCGCGTTCGGGACTGAGCGCCTTGCGGGCGTCGGCGGCGACGTCGATCGGATCGCGGTCGGCGGCGTCGACGACGGCGCAGAGCAGCTCCCGCCCGCCGACCGAGTGCGGCGCGACCACGGCCGGACAGGCGTCGGCGGCCAGAGCGCGTTCGAGCGCACCGACGGCGGTGGCGGGGTGATCGAGGGAGAAGACGATCACCGCCGCCTCGTCGCCGATGCCGAACGGCTCCAGCCGCCGGCGCAGCTCAGTGGCCTCCATGCGACCTCCAAGTGCTCCGGCGAGGACGTCGCCGGCCAGGCGCCGCTCGGTCTCGCGGGCGACCCGGCGGCGCATCAGCTCGAGCGCGACGACGGCCACCGCCTGCTGCAGGATCAGCCGCTCGAAGTCGCCGAGCCCGCCGGAGTCGCGGACGATCACGACCCAGGCCTGGGGCGGGCCACCGCCGGGCGAGATCACCGGGTGAGCCAGGGCCCGGCCGGCGACCGAGGGGTGGGCGGGGACGAAGGGGTGGCCGTCGCCGGCGTGGGTCAGCGCCTCTTTGCGGATCGCGCCGATCGCGTCGGCGGAGAGCTGGCGGCGGAAGCCGCGCCCGGCGAGGCGCTCGCCGCGGCCGTCGAGGACGGCGACGGTGCCGCCGACGGCGGAGGCGATCGTCGCCGCGATTTCCTCCAGGCCGCGCTCCTCGAGGACCAGGCGCTCGAGCCGGCGCTGGACGGCGATGCCGCGCTGCAGGACCTCGTACTGCTCGTTGACGAGTTTGGCGAAGGCCTTCTCGGTGATCGCGATGAACGGCGTCGAGTAGGGCACCTCGAAGAGCGGGAAGTCGCGCTTCTCGGCCTCGTCGACCAGCGCTTTCGGCAGCTTGGCGTGGCTGAACCCGGTGCCGAAGCCGAGCCCGGCGAGGTTGCTGTCGGCCAGCAGGCGGACGAAGGAGCGCTGCTTGGCGGCGCTGGAGAGCGGGATCCCGGTGGTCAACATCAGCTCGCCGCCGGAGAGCCACGGCGTCGGGTCCTCGAGCTCGGAGATGTGGACCCAGCGAACCGGCGCGGCGGCCGCCTCGGCCCCGGCCGCGAGGTCGAGGTCGAGCTCGTCGAGCAGGCTCTGGACGGTGAGCAATCCGGCCCCTAGCGCGGTCTCACCGGACGGCTCGTCCCGCCGCCGCCGACGACCTGGTCCCAGGCCTCCGAGAGCACGCCGCTAAGCACCTCGTGAATCTCCGCGAACTGCTCGCTGCCGGCGATCAGCGGCGGTGCCAGCTGCACGACGGGGTCGCCGCGGTCGTCGGCGCGGCAGATCAAACCGCGCTTGTAGAGCTCACCGGAGAGGAAGCCGCGCAGCAGGCGCTCGGACTCCTCGTCGTTGAAGCTCTCCTTGGTCTCCTTGTCTTTGACCAGCTCGACCGCGTGGAAGTAGCCGGCGCCACGCACGTCGCCGACGATCGGCAGCTCGCGCAGGCTCTCCAGCATCTGCCGGAACTCGTCCTCTTTGGCGAGCACGCCGCCGCAGAGGTCCTCGCGCTCGAAGACGTCGAGGTTGGCCAGCGCGATCGCCGCCGCGATCGGGTGGCCGGCGAAGGTGAAGCCGTGGGCGAAGGAGGCATCGCCCTCCATGAACGGCTCGGCGACCTTGTCGGAGACGATCATCCCGCCCATCGGCGCGTAGGCCGAGGTCAGCCCCTTGGCGACGGTGATCACGTCGGGGACGTAGCCGAAGCGTTCGCAGCCGAAGTAGTGGCCGAGCCGGCCCCAGGCGCAGATCACCTCGTCGGAGATCATCAGCACGTCGTACTGGTCGCAGATCTCGCGCACGCGCTGGAAGTAGCCGTCGGGCGGGACGAAGCAGCCGCCGGCGTTCTGAACCGGCTCGAGGATCACCGCGGCGACCGTCTCCGGCCCCTCGAAGACGATCCGCTCCTCGATCGCGTCGGCGGCCCAGAGCGGGTCGCGCTCCTCCGGCCAACGGTAGACGTTGGTGTTGGGGACGTGGCAGCCGCCGGGCGTGAGCGGCTCGAACTGGCTGCGCAGCTCGGTGATGCCGGTGGCCGAGAGCGCCCCCAGCGAGGTGCCGTGGTAGGCGACCTCACGGGCGATCACCTTGTGCTTCTGGCCTTTGCCGTGCATGCGGTGGTAGTTGCGGGAGAGCTTCAGCGCCGACTCGACCGCCTCCGACCCACCGGAGGTGAAGAAGACGCGGTTGAGGTCGCCGGGGGCGAGGGCGGCGATCCGCGCCGCTAGCTCGATCGCCCGTGGGTGGGCGTAGCTCCAGAGCGTGTAGAAGTCGAGCTCCTCGATCTGGCGCGCGGCGGCTTCGCCGAACTCGGTGCGGCCGTGGCCGGCGTTGACGCAGAAGAGGCCGGAGAGCCCGTCGAGGTAGCGGTTGCCGTGCTCGTCGTAGACGTAGCAGCCGTCGGCGCGGACGATGATCGGCACCTCGTGCCCCTCGCCGTAGGCACCCATGCGCGAGAAGTGCATCCAGAGATGTCGCTGGGCCAGGCTCTGAAGGTGATCGGTGCTCGCTGGGGCCTGCGACGTGGCCATAAGGCTCTCCTCTCGTACTACGACGATATGGATAAAGCTAGCCCCAGAATGGCACAGACGCAAGTGGTCGATAGGTCAAGTTCTGGAATGTCACTTGTACAGATGGGACAAGTTGCGCCTGTGCTTTTAGGACATTTGCAACTTGCTTCTTGGTCCGCCGGGGCTTACGGTCGCGGAGATGGAGAGTTCAGCGATCCCCGCGCCAGGCTCAACTCCCACCCCGCACACCGGGGTCGAAGACAAGGGCCTGAAGAAGAACGCGATCGGGTTCGTCTCCAGCGTCGTCATCGGCGTCGCCTCCACCGCGCCGGGCTACAGCCTCGCCGCCACGCTCGGCTTCGTCGCCGCCGCGGTCGCCCTGCAGTCGCCGGCGATCCTGATCATCAGCTTCATCCCGATGTTCCTCGTCGCCGGTGGCTACTACTACCTGAACAAAGCCGATCCGGACTGCGGCACCAGCTTCTCCTGGGTGACCAAGGCGATGGGCCCGCAGCTCGGCTGGATCGCCGGCTGGGTGATCGTCGTCGCCGACATCATCGTCATGGCCAATCTGGCCCAGATCGCCGGCCTCTACAGCTTCGAGCTGTTCGGGCTGACCAGCCTGGCGGAATCGACGGTGGCGGTGACGACCGTCGGGGTGATCTGGATCATCATCATGACCGCGATCGTGGTGATCGGGATCGAGCTCTCGGCCCGCACCCAGGTCGGCCTGCTCGCCGCCGAGATCTTCACCCTGGCCCTGTTCGCGATCGTCGCTCTGGTCAAGGTCTACGCCGGCAGCGCGCCGGCCGTCTCGATCCATCCCAGCCTCTCCTGGTTCAACCCCTTCTCGCTCAGCCCGAGCGAGATCTCGGCGGGAATGTTGCTGGCGGTCTTCATCTACTGGGGCTGGGACACGACCGCTACGGTCAACGAGGAGACCGAGGACTCAACCGAGGCGCCCGGCAAGGCGACCGTGATCAGCACCCTGATCCTGCTCGGTATCTACCTGATCGTCGCCGTCGCCGCCCAATCCTACGCCGGCGTCGACGCCTTGATCAAGAACCAGGAAGACGTGCTCAGCTCGCTCGGCACCGAAGTCTTCGGCTCGCCCCTGGACAAGCTGCTGATCATCGCCGTGCTGACCTCGGCGGCGGCCTCGACCCAGACGACGATCCTGCCGACCGCCAGAACCACGCTCTCGATGGCGCGGGCGCAGGCGATGCCGAAAAGCCTCGGCAAGGTCCACCCCCGCTTCCTCACCCCGCATATCTCGACGATCCTGATGGGGACGCTCTCGATCGTCTGGTACGTCGGCCTGACGATCCTCAGCGAAGACATCCTCTTCGACTCGCTGGCGGCGCTGGGGCTGATGATCGCCTTCTACATCGGCATCACCGGCTTCGCCTGCACGATCTACTACCGGCGCGAGCTCTTCCACAGTGTCAAGAACTTCTTCTTCATCGGCGTCGGCCCCTCGCTCGGCGGCGCGATCCTCTTCTACCTGCTGATCAAGAACGGGATCGAACTCTCCGACCCGGCCAACTCGGAATCGGGCAACTCCTGGCTCGGGATCGGGCCGCCGCTGGTGATCGCCGTCTTCTTCCTGATCCTCGGGTTCCTGCTGATGTTCGTCCAGTGGCGCGCCTTCCCGGCCTTCTTCCGGCGCAAGCCGGAAGTCGTGCCGGCCGGTTTCCTCGAGGGCGAAGTGGCGGCCCCCGGCCCCACCGGCGCCGGTGAGGGGGAGGTCTAGGCGATGGGACAGATCGTGGTCGGATATGACGGCTCCGCTTGTGGTGACGCGGCGCTCAGCTCGGCGCTTGAGATTGCCGGCGAGCTGAGCGACAGCGTCACCGTGGTCTTCGGCTATGCCCCGCCCGGGCTCTGGGGCGGCGAGATCGCCGAACACGAGGAGGCGATCGAGGAGCTGGGGGAGAAAGTGATGGCCAAGGCCAAGAGCCAGGCGGCCGAGCAGGGCGTCGAGATCAACGCGCAGCTGGTGCCGAAGCGCGCCGCCGAGGCCCTGATCGAGACGGCCGACCAGCTCGACGCGCGGATGATCGTCGTCGGCAGCTTCGGTGACCCGCCGCTGAAGGGGATGATCCTCGGCTCGACCCCGAACAAGCTGCTGCACCTCTCCGAGCGCCCGATCCTGGTCGTCCCCGCCAAGTCCTGACGTGGCCGCGCCGCGGCTGCCCCACTACATCGGCGGCAGCTGGATCCCCGCCGACGAGCTCGAGACGCTGGCCGACGTCGACCCGGCCAGCGGCGAGACCCTGGCGCAGGTGCCCCTATCCGGGGCGGCTGAGGTGGACGCCGCGGTCGCCGCGGCGCGGGCGGCGCTGCCGGCGTGGCGAGCGCTGCCGCCGCAGCGCCGGGCGCGGGCGATCCTGGCCCTGCGCAACGAGCTGCTGGAGCGGCGCGAGGAGCTGGCGCGGCTGGTCAGCGTCGACATGGGCAAGACCCTGGCCGACGCCGAAGGCGAGGTCGGGCGGGGCCTGGAGTCGGTCGAGTCGGCGGCGGCGATCCCGCACCTGCTGAAGGGCGCGAGCCTGGAGGGCGTGGCAGCCGGCGTCGACGTCGAAAGCGTGCGCCAACCGGTCGGGGTGATCGCGGCGATCACGCCGTTCAACTTCCCGGCGATGATCCCGCTCTGGTTCCTCCCCTACGCGCTCGCCTGCGGCAACGCCTTCATCCTCAAGCCCTCGGAGACCGACCCGCGGCCGGCGGCGCTGATCTCAGCCGCGGTCGACGCGGTCGAGGAGATCCCGCCAGGGGTCTTCAACCTCGTCCACGGCGCCCATGCCGCGGTCGAGGCCCTGCTCGGCCATCCGGGCATCGACGCGATCTCCTTCGTCGGCCAGGCGAAGACGGCGCGGATGGTCGCCGAACGCGCCGTCGGCGGCGGCAAGCGCGTGCAGGCGCTGGGCGGTGCCAAGAACTCGCTGATCGTGATGCCCGACGCGGAGCTCGAGCGGGCGCTGCCGGCGATCATGGGCTCGGCCTTCGGCGCCGCCGGGCAGCGCTGCCTGGCCGGCTCGGTCTGCGTCGTCGTCGGCGACGCCGAGCGGCGGGCGGAGTTGCGCCGGGCCCTGGTCGCGAGTGCAGCTGAGCTGCGGGTCGGGCCAGGCGACGACCCCGCCACCGATGTCTGCCCACTGGTCTCGGCGGCGGCACGCGAGCGCGTGGCCGACGCGATCGAGCGGGCCGAGGCCGAGGGGGCCGAACTGCTGATCGACGGCCGCGGCGATGCCGGGCCCGCCGGGACCCTGCTCGGCCCGACGATCGCCGCCACCGCCGACCTCGAATCGGAGCTCGCCCGCGAGGAGCTGTTCGGGCCGCTGCTGGCCCTGGTCGAGGTCGACAGCCTCGACGCCGCGATCGAGTTCGTCAACGGCTCCCGCTACGGCAACGCCGGCGCCATCTTCACCCAGTCCGGGGCGGCCGCCCGCCAGTACCGCTACAGCGTGGAAGCGGGCATGCTGGGAGTGAACGTTGGCGTCCCCGCCCCCGTCGCATGGTTCCCCTTCTCCGGCTGGAATGACTCAATGGACGGCGACCTTCATGCCAACGGCACCGACGCCGTTGCGTTCTACACCCGAACGAAGGTCATCACCACGCGCTGGTAGGAGGGCGGGGTATCCCTCGAACGGACGGATACTCAGAGCGGGCGTAGCCCGCTCCTTCGGGCGAGGGATACCCCGCCCTCCCAATTACCTCCCGATGTGAAATCCGATCAGCTCCGGGACGCGAGCCATCGCCGCCGCGATCCTCCCGGGTCGCCGCCCAGCGAGCTCCGCCTCCTCTTTGGCGATGAGGCCGGCGCGGATCGCTTCGCCGCCGATCCACTGGAAGGGCTCGGGTGGGACGCGGGGGGTCGAGGGGTCGACGAAGGCGAGTCGGGAGGGCTCGTCGCGGCGGTCGAGAGCGAGCGAGGCGAGGGTGCGGCCGACCATGTGCGAGGGGCCGACGCCGTTGCCGGTGTAGCCGGCGGCGACGAAGACGCGGCCGCCGGAGAGCGGCAGAGCCATCGGCAGGTGGGTCGGCGAGGCGTCGATCGGTCCGCCCCAGGCGTGGGTGATGGCACGCCCCGCCAGGCCCGGGAAGAAGGCGTGGAGGTGGGCGGCGACGCGGGCGACTACCTCGGCGTCGAGCTCGGAGCGTCCGCCCAGTCTCGCCCCCATCGCGATCCGGCCGCCTCCCCAGCCGAAGACGATACGCCCGTCCGGCGTGGTGCGGAAGTAGTCGACCAGGGCGCGGGCGTCGATGATGCACTCGCCGCCGGTCCAACCGATCTCCTCCAGCAGCTCCGGCACCGGCTCGGTGATGACGATGTGGGAGGAGGCGACGCTGAGCCGGTTGTGGAGCGGGCCGTGCCAGTTGCGGGCGGCGCCGCCGATCGCCAGCACCGCCGTGTCGGCGCGCACGCTGCCGCCCGCGGTGCGGGCCTCGACCCCGGCGGCGCCGTCGCGCAGCGCCAGCACCGGCGAGGACTCGTAGAGCTCGACACCGCGCTCGACCAGGCGATCGCGCAGGCCCAGAACCAGGCGGGCCGGCTGCACGGTGGCCCCGCTCGACGAGATCGCGCCGGCGCGGAACAGCGGCGAGGCGCAGCGGGCCGTCACCTCCTCGTGGGAGAGCGCGGTCAGCGCCTCCGGCACCGACAGCTCGCGGGTCGTCTCGAGCGCGCGCTCGACGACACCGTCGTGGGCGGCGGCGGTCGAGACCTGCATGTAGCCGGCCTGGCGAAACCAGGCGTCGACTCCCTCCTGCTCACAGAAGGCGGCAATCCCTTCCACCCCGTCCTGCGCCGCGCGCGCCACGGCCAGCGCCGGCTCGCCCCCCCAGCGCTCCCGCATGCTCGCCAGCTGGAACCACATCGCGTTGCAGAAGCCGCCGTTACGGCCGCTCGGGCCGCGGCCGCAGCCGGCCGCCTCGAGCAGGACGACTCGCGCCTCGGGCTCGAGCTGCTTGAGGTGCCAGGCCGCCCAGAGCCCGGTGAAACCAGCGCCGATGACGACCACGTCAGCGTCGACCTGACCCGCCAGCGGCGGTGCCGGCGCGACCGCTCCCGCCTCCTCCAGCCAGTAGCCGTGTGGGGTGTGCCTCATCGCTCCCAGCAGTGTCGCGGACGGGCCGGGTGGGCGGCGTAGACTCGCCGCAATGGCCGATCGCGATCAGGACTCGACTCCCTACGTCGATGCCCTGCTCGCCTACTCCGAGCTGAACCCGGGCCGCTTCCAGGTCCCCGGCCACAAGGGCGGCACCGGCGCCGATCCGGCGATGCGCGAGCTGGTCGGCGAGGTGGGGCTGCGCAACGACATCCCCTCGGTCACCGAGGGCGTCGACATCGGCCCGGAACCGACCCCGTTCCAGCAGGCGCAGCTGCTGGCGGCGGAGGCCTGGGGCGCGCAACGCACCTGGTTCCTCGTCAACGGCGCCTCCCAGGGCAACCACGCGACCTGCATGGCGCTCGCCCACGGCGGCGACCGCGTCGTCGTCCAGCGCAACGTCCACTCCTCGGTGATCGACGGGCTCGTGCTCAGCGGCATGCGCCCGACCTTCGTCGCCCCGGAGCTCGATCCCGAGCTCGGGATCGCCCACGGGCTCACACCGGAGTCGCTGGCGGCAGCTCTGGACGAGACCCCGGACGCGGTCGCGGCGATGGTCGTCTCCCCCACCTACTTCGGTGCCTGCGCCGACGTCGCCACCCTGGCCGGGGTGGCGCACGGGCGTGGGGTACCGCTGGTCGTCGACGAGGCCTGGGGGGCGCACCTGCACTTTCACCCGGCGCTGCCAGCCGACGCGCTGGCCAGCGGCGCCGACCTGGTCACCTCCTCGACCCACAAGATCGTCGGCAGCCTGACCCAGGCGGCGATGCTGCACCTGGGCGGCGGCGCGCGGATCGACGCGGCGGTGGTCGACCGCTGTGTCAGCCTGGTCGAAACGACCAGCCCCAGCGGCCTGCTCTCCGGCTCTCTCGACGCGGCTCGCCGCCAGGCCTACGTCCACGGCGGCGAGCTGCTCGGCGAGACCCTGCGAGCGGTCGCGGTCACCCGCGAAGGGATCGAGGGCATCCCCGGGCTGGCGGTGCTGGACGAGGGCATGGTCGGCCGCCCCGGGATCGCCGGCTGGGACCCGCTGCGGCTCTCGATCGACGTGCGCGGGACCGGCTCGACCGGCTACCGCCTGGCCAAAGCCGCCTTCTACACGAGCGGGCTTGACCTCGAGCTCTACTCCGAGAACGTCGTCGTCGCGATCTTCGGGCTGGGCGAGCCCGCGGTGCCCGCGGGCGAGTGCCTGGTCGCCGGCCTGCGCGAGGCGGTCGGCCAGCTCGAGGCCGAGGCCGGCGCCCCGGACGAGAAGCTGGCGCCGCCGCCGCCCTGGGGCGAGCTGGTGATGACCCCGCGCGAGGCCTTTCTCGGCCCGCAGGAGGTGATCCCCTTCGCCGCCGCCGCCGGCCGCGTCGCCGCCGAGGGCCTGGCCGCCTACCCCCCCGGCATCCCCAACGTCCTCCCCGGCGAGCGCCTTACCGGGGAGACGCTGGACTACATAAGGGAGAGCATCGCTCACGGGGGGTATGTGCGTGGGGGAAGCGACCGCGAGCTGAAGACGCTGCGGGTGTCGCGCTAGCTAGGAGGGGTGCGGTTGGGCTCTGGGCGAATTAGTCGCTCCGGGCCCTATGGGCCCGTCGCTCCGGATGTTGGTGCGCGACCTAAAGGTCGCGCGATGGCCAGATTGCATATCGCGCCCTTCGGGCAACATTCGCCCAGAGCCCAACCGCACCCCTTCCAACCAACGAACCCTTGTTCTTCTGGGAATCAGAGACGGAGCCTGGGCATCCTCGCCGAGTCCGCGGCGAGCCTGGCAGACCTACGGGAGTCTCGCCTGGGCTCGTGAGAGGGGAGTCGGTATGCACTCGCGGGAATGTGTGCGAAGCACGCGGAAATGCAATCCGGTTATTGCGCGCCATAGGCGCGCAGCATCATCCGGAGCCTGTCCGCGAAGCGGACGCGAC
>DASYJK010000102.1:0-1755 GCA_035996525.1 Solirubrobacterales bacterium | reverse complement strand
CGGGTCGCGCTGGAAGGCGATGAAGAAGAGCCCGGCTTCGAGCTCGCCGAGGCTCTCGTCGACGCCGTCGGTGAAGGAGTAGCCGCGGCGCAGGATCCGCTCGCCGTCGTTGGCCTGGGCGGAGGCGAGGCGGACGTGGGCATCGACCGGGATCTCCGGCAGCCCGCTGGCCTGGTCCCGCGCGAAATCGAGCGGTTCGAACTCGTCGTCGCCGCCGAGCGGGGCGCCGCTGTACTTGGCGCGGCCGATCGTCTGCTCCTGGTCTTCCAGCGCGGAGCGGTCCCAGACCTCCAGCAGCATGCGGATCCGGCGCGTCACCAGATAGCTGCCGCCGCGCATCCAGGCCGGCCCTTCGCCGCCGACCCAGACGTAGCGGTCCATCGCCGCCGTGTCCTCGGCCTTGATGTTGGCGGTGCCGTCCTTGAACCCCATCAGGTTGCGTGGGGTGTCCTGGCCGCGGCTGGTGGTCGAGGTGCGGCCGAAGCCGAGCTGGGACCAGCGCATCGCCACCGTGCCGCGGCCGATCCGGGCCAGGTTGCGGATCGCGTGGAAGGCGACCTGGGGATCGTCGGAGCAGGCCTGGACACAGACGTCGCCGCCGCTTTCGAGCTGGTTGAGCTCATCGGCCGGGAGCGGCGGGATCTCGCGCAGCGCCGCCGGCCGCTTGCCGCCGAGGCCGAGGCCGCGCCGCTCGAACAGGCTCGGGCCGAAGCCGAAGGTGACGGTGAGGTTGGAGGGCAGCAGCCCGACCGTCTCGCCGGTGTCGTCGGGTGGCGCCAGCTCCTCGTCGTTGACGTCGCCGATCATCTCGCCCGCGGTCATTTCCGCCGCCGCCAGGCTCCACTCGCGCATCAGCTCGCGCAGCTCGGCCGGGCTCTCGGTGAGGAGGTCGAAGGAGGCGAAGAAGAGGCGGTCCTGGGCGGGGGTGTCGATCCCGGCCTGGTGCTCCCCGTAGAAGGGGACGCTGCCGGTGCCCTCGCCGCTGTCGGCCTCGGCCGAGTCCTGGCCGATCAGGTAGCCACTGGCCCCGAGGCCGATCCCGGCCGCGCCGACGCCGGCGGACTTGAGCAGGCTGCGGCGGCTGATCGGAGTCATCGTGGGGTGGGGCGAGGCGTGGCGGCCCTTCAGGCCGTGGTCTGAGCCGGCGCGCCCTGGCGCCCGGCGACGCTGCCGCTCTTCTTCTCGCGACGGCGGCGGAAGCGGTCCGGCCAGAGGACGTAGAGCGCCATCGGCAGCGCGTAGAGCAGGTAGACCGCGACCTCGACCTGGGTCGGCGTCGGCTGCAGGCCCAGCATCCCGGTCAGCAGCGAGCCGCTGATCGTGCCCGGCTGGACCAGCCAGGTGAGGTCGAGCGCCTGTCCCTGGAAGCTGTTGATCCAGCCCGCCTCGTGAGCGGTATGGGCGGCGGAGGCGAGCAGCCCGGCGGCGACGAAGACGAGGATCAGGCCGGTGAAGCGGAAGAACTTGGTCAGGTTGATGCGGACGCCGCCGCGGTAGAGCCCGACCCCGATCGCGACCGCGGCGATCAGGCCGAGGATCGCGCCCGCCCCGGCGGCGGTGGTGTCGGTCGAGTCCTGGAAGGCGGCGAGCAGGAAGACCGAGGTCTCGAAGCCCTCGCGCAGGACCGCGAGGAAGGCCATCCCGACCAGGGCCATGGTCGAGCCGGTGGCCAGGGCCGAGGCCGCCTCTCCCTCCAGCGCGCCCTTGATGCTGCGGGCGTGGCGGCGCATCCAGACGATCATGTAGGTGACGGCG
>DASYJK010000101.1:0-21426 GCA_035996525.1 Solirubrobacterales bacterium | reverse complement strand
CCGGCCGCGGTAGACCCGCATCGAGCTGTGCTTCCAGTCGCCGTGGGTCTGGTTGCGCAGGCTCGGCACCAGCTCGTGGTGGTAGGGCGAGCTGAGGCTCTCGTTGTGGCCGATCACGTCGCCGATCGGGATCCCGAAGCGGCAGCGCAGGTACTGCGTCAGCCAGAGCGAGGCGCGCAGCTCGGCCGGGTTGTCGAGCACGTCGGAGTCGCCGTAGCCGGCGTGCTCGATCCCGATCGCGGTCCAGTTGAGGCCGACCGTGTGGCGGCAGCGCGTCCTCAGGTTGACCAGCTGGAAGATGCGGCCGGAGGGGGAGATGACGAAGTGGGAGCAGACGTTGGGCAGCTCGCCGAGCTCGATGTCCGGCACGTCCGGAGCGAAGGTGTTGTAGACGGCGGCGGCGCTGCTGGTCTGGGACATGTGCTCGACGATCACCTTGGGGTTGCGCAGGCGCCACTTGTGCTGCCCGTAGTGGCGCTCGGAGTAGGCGGCCATCTCGCGCTTGCGTTTGGGCCCGAAGGGGATCAGGTGCTGGACGATCGGGGGCCGCGAGATGCTGGCGCTCGCCGTCGGCCCCGGTCCCGTCGCCGCGGACCGGGTCGGGCTCGCCGACCCGCTCGCGGCCGCCACCAGCAGGCAGAGCGCCAGCGCGAAGGCGCCGGCGGCGGCAACTCTGGTCCCGATCCTCATCGCCGCCCAGGCTACCCTGGGCCGCATGTGCCCAGCCGGGAAGCCGATGAAGGCGACGCTCAGCGACCACGCTTTCAGTGATCCCGCCTGGGTCTTCGAGCGCAAGCTCGACGGGATCCGGGCCGCGGTCCGGCGCGACGCCGACGGCGTCAGCCTGACCTCGCGCACCGGCAAAAGCCTCAGCTCCGCCTATCCCGAGCTGGTCGAGGCGCTGGAGGAAGAGCCGGCCACGAGCTTCGCCGCCGACGGCGAGATCGTCGCCTTCGAGGGCTCGCGGACCAGCTTTCAGCGCCTGCAGGGCCGGATCGGCATCCACGATCCACAGCTGGCGCGGCTCAGTCGCATCCCCGTCTTCCTCTACCTCTTCGACCTGCTCGAGTTCGACGGCCACGACCTCACCGCGCTGCCGCTGCGCAAGCGCAAGGGGGCACTGCGGCGCGCCTTCTCCTTCCACGGCCCAGTCCGCTACACGCCGCACCGCAACGAGCGCGGCGAGGAGTACTTCCGCGAGGCCTGCGCCAAGGGCTGGGAGGGGCTGATCGCCAAGCGCGCCGACAGCCCCTACGTGCACTCCCGCAGCCGCGACTGGCTGAAGCTGAAGTGCTCCTTCGAGCAGGAGCTGGTGATCGGCGGCTTCACCCTTCCGCAGGGCTCGCGCCAGCGCTTCGGGGCGCTGCTGGTCGGCTATTACGAGGGTGGCGATCTGCGCTTCGCGGGCAAAGTCGGGACCGGGTTCAGCGAGCGCGTGCTGCGCGACCTCGGCGACCGGCTGGAGGCGCTGGAGCGGCCGGACGCTCCCTTCACCCGCGGCACCGGTCTGCCGCGCGACGCGCGCTGGGTCGAGCCGCGGCTGGTCGCTCAGATCGCCTTCGGCGAGTGGACCCGCGACGGCAAGCTCCGCCACCCCCGCTACCTCGGCTTGCGCGAGGACAAGCGCGCCGCCGAGGTGGTCCGCGAGCGCCCCATCGGCTAACCCGGGTTTCACGTCATCTCGGCCCGCCGCTGTTTCGCGATGTCGCGAAGGCGGGTACGGGGGAAGCCCGGTCGAGAAGCTTCGACGGACCTCCTGAGGAAAGGCTTGAAGCGATGACCGATCACGAGCAAACGCAGGAGCGGACCGCGGGCGGGCTGCTCGGCAAGGCCGCCGGCCGCGCCAAGGAGCTCGTCGGTTCGGCACTGGGCAACTCCCAGCTCGACCGCGAGGGACGCCTGCAGCAGGTCCAGGCCGAGGCCGAGGAGACAGTGATCGAGCGCGGCGAGGAGGCTGAGGAGAAGGACGCCGAGGCCAAGCTGGCGATCGCCAAAGCCGAGACCGAGACCGAGCGGCGGGAGTTGGAGCAGGAGCTGTCCCAGCTCTCCGAGGAGGAGCGGATCGAGCGCGAGAAGGCACAGGGCAAACGCCAGGCAAGGGCCGCCCACGCCGAGGAAGTCCGCGAGGCCGCGGCGCTGGAGCGCGAGGCCAACCGGGCCGACCGTCTGGCCGACTCGCTCGATCCGGAGCGGGGCCGATGAGCCTGCTCTCGATCCCCAGGACCGTGGTCGACCGCTCGCTGAAGCTGACCAAGCTGCCGCTCGACCTCGCCCGCTCGGCGGCTGGGCTGAGGCAGCAGGCGCCCGAGAGTCGCGCCGCGGAGCGCCAGCGCCAGCGCGCCGAGCGCCTGCGCGAGCAGGCCGCCGAGGAGCGCCGCCAGGCCGCGGAGGAGCGCCGGGCTGCCGAGGAGCGGGCCGAGAAAGCCGCCGCCGCGAAGAAACGCGCCGCCGCCGCCAAAGCGAAAAAGGCCAAGCAGCGCAACGAGAAGCGCGAGAAATCGGCGCGGCTGACCAAACTCGAGGCGCGCGAGCAGAGCCTCGCCGCCGAGGAGGAGGCCGCCAAGGCCAAGCGCGAGGCCGAGCTGGTGCGCGAGGCCGCGGCGAAAGCGAAGGAAGACCGTAAGCGCGACAGCTGAGCGCCGCCGGCATGGCTGAGTCGTCGGCCCGTGGCCGCCTGCGGCGCTCGGACTGCGCCGGCGCGGGGATCCGGCGCCGCCGCCGCGGTCGCGGCTTCTCCTTCGAGGATGCCGGGGGCACGCGGATCGAGGACGAGGAGACGCTGGCGCGGATCCGCGAGCTGGCGATCCCGCCCGCCTGGGAAGAGGTCTGGATCTGTCCCGATCCGCTCGGACACATCCAGGCCACCGGGCACGACGTCGCCGGCCGCAAGCAGTACCGGTACCACGACCGCTGGGAGCGGCGGCGGGCCGCTCGCAAGTACGAGGAGACGCGCGAGTTCGCCCGCTTGCTGCCGCGTCTGCGCCGGACCGTGACCCGGGACATCGCCCTCGAGGGGATGCCGCGCGAGCGCGCCCTGGCCTGCGCCGTGCGCCTGCTCGATCTCGGCTTCTTCCGCGTCGGCGGCGAGGAGTATGCGGAGACGAACGAGAGCTATGGAATCGCGACTCTTTTGCGCGAGCACGTCTCGGTCAGCGACGGGGAGATGGTCTTCGACTTCCCCGCCAAGAGCGGTCAGCGGCGGGTGCAGTCGATCCGCGACCCGGCCGCGATCACGGCGGTCGAGACGATGCGCCGCCGCCGCAGCGGCCCCGACGATCTGCTCTCCTATCGGGAGGGCGGCAGCTGGCACGACGTCCGCTCGACCGACGTCAACGCCTACATCCAGGATGCGATCGGCGAAGGCTTCTCGGCCAAGGACTTCCGCACCTGGAGCGGCACCGTGCTCGCCGCCGCGGCCCTGGCCGGGGAGCCGAAGCCGAAGTCCGATGCCGCCGCCAAGCGCACGATCTCCGCCGCGGTCAAGAGCGTCGCCGCCGCCCTCGGCAATACCCCGGCGGTCTGCCGCCGCTCCTACATCGACCCCCGGGTCTTCGACCGCTACCGCGACGGCGTCACGATCGAGGTCGGGCTCTCGCGCGGCGGCGAGCTGACCCAACGCCGCCGCATCCGGATCGAGCGCGCCGTGCTCGATCTGGTCTCGTGAGCGCTGCGAAGCCGCCGATCGGGTAGGAACCGGCAATGGACTTGAAGGCACCACTGCGTCGCTTCGACGCCTACCAGCAGCGGCGCCCCGCGCTTGCGGCGCCGCTGGGGGTGGTGGTGAAGTTCGGCGATGACGAAGGCGGCAGCATGGTCTCGCTGATCGCCTACCGCGCTTTCTTCTCACTCTTCCCGCTGTTGTTGCTGATGACGACGATCCTCGGCTACCTGTTGGCCGACGATCCGGACCTGCGCCGCTCGGTCGTCGACTCGACCCTCTCCCAGTTCCCGGTGATCGGCGACCAGCTGCGTGGCGGCTCGCTGACCGGCAGCGGCGTCGCCCTCGCGGTCGGGATCGTCGGCTCGCTGCTGGCCGGCCTCGGCGTCGTGCTCGAGACCGAGAAGACCTTCAACGCGGTCTGGGGGGTGCCGAAGGAAGAGCGCCACGGCTTCGTCGGCGCCCGCCTGCGGGCGATCGGCCTGTTGGTCGTCCTCGGCGGGCTGGCGGTCGTCTCCACCGTGGTCACCGGGCTCGTCTCCGGCGGCGCCGACCTCTTCGGGCCGGTTTGGGGCCTGCTGATCGCGACCGCGCTCAACCTCGTCGTCTTCGCCGCCGTCTTCCGCCTGCTGACCACCCGCCAGGTCGGCCTCAGCGCTCTCGTCCCCGGCATCGTCATCGCCACGGTCGGCTGGGAGCTGCTGCAGCTGCTCGGCGGCTGGTACATCTCGCACGAGGTCCGCAACGCCGGCCCCGCCTACGGCACCTTCGCCCTGGTTATCGGGCTGCTCGCCTGGATCCACGTCGGCGCCCTCTTCGTCGTGCTCGGCGCCGAGGCCAACGTGGTCCGCGAGCGCCGCCTCTGGCCTCGCAGTTTGTTGCCCGAAGACGCCGGGTAAAAGTCCCTCGGACAAGGACACAGCAGCCCGTCGGTCCGATTCCCAGCGGCTTTTTCACCGGCCCTTGCGCCGGTTCCCGCTCGGGTGAGAAGACCAACCGTTTCCCCCAACGGAGAGGCGATCGGCCGGCGGGCAGCCAACCAACTCAGGAGGAGGACCGAACGTGTTCGACCAGCTGAAGGGGAAGAGGATCGCCGTCCTGGTGGCCAACGAGGGCGTCGAGCAGGTCGAGTTGACCGAGCCGGTGCAGGCCGTCGAGGCGGCCGGTGCCGAGGTGCACCTGCTGGCACCGGAAGCGGGTGAGGTCCAGACTTTCAACCACCTCGACAAGGGGGAGTGCTTCGGAGTCGATCGCGCCGTCGGCGAGGCCGGCGCCGCCGACTACGACGGGCTCATCCTGCCCGGCGGCGTCGCCAACCCGGATCAGCTGCGAACCAGCGAGGACGCGGTCGAGTTCATCCGCGCCATCTTCGACGCCGGCAAGCCGGTCGGGGTGATCTGCCACGGGCCCTGGTCGCTGATCGAGGCCGGCGTGGTCGAGGGACGCACCCTGACCTCCTGGCCGAGCTTGCGGACCGATCTGCGCAACGCCGGCGCCGAGTGGGTCGACGAGGAGGTCCACGTCGATGCCGGACTGGTCTCCAGCCGCAAGCCGGATGACCTGCCCGCTTTCAACTCGAAGATCGTCGAGGAGTTCGCCGGGGCGTGCACGAGGGCCAGCGCGCCGCCGCCTGACCAGACACTGAAAGGAGAACGAGATGCCGCCACGCGGAGTCAAAAAAGGCAGCAAACGGGACCGCCAGTACAAAGAGGTGAAAAAGAGCGAGAAGGAACAGGGTCGCTCGAACAAGCGCGCGGAGGAGATTGCCGCCCGCGTCGTCAACAAGGAAAAGGCACGCGCCGGTGAGTCGAAAACCGCCTCCCGCAGTTCCACCAATGGCAGGTCCGCCAGCAGTCGCGGCGGCAAGCAGTCCGGCAAAGGGTCAGCCGGTCGCACTCGCGAGCAGCTCTATAAGGACGCCAGGAAGCTCGGCATCGAAGGGCGCTCGAAGATGACCAAGGACCAGCTCCAGCATGCCGTTTCCGGCGCCAGCTGAGCGGGTAACCGAAGGGCATGCCAGCGATCAAGAAGACCCTCGCCCGTAAGGCGGTCAAGTCGACCGCAAAGCACACGGCTCACGGCACCGCCTCGAAGCTGATGCGGGATCCGCTGCGGGCCACGACCCTGCTTGGGATCGGCTGTATCGCCGGTGGCGCGGCGGGGTGGCTGCTGGCGCGCACGACCGCGACGCCGTCCGCGGCTGGCACCGGAGGGCTCGCGTGAGGCCCGGCAAGGAGACCCGCGAGCAGGAGCAGCGGCTGGCCGAGAAACGGCGGGTCGACGAGGAGGCCGAGGCCGCCGCGGAGGAAGCCGGCCACGTCGGCGGCGTCGCGCCGATCGAGAGCGACGACCCTGCGCAGCAGCCGCTGATCGAGTCCGGCGAGGGCGAGGCGGAGGGCTTCGAGCTCTCCGAGAAGCGTCTAGTCGACATCGCCAGCCACGGCGACGAACATCGCTTCCCCGATCGCGACGCGCCCCCGGCCGAGGACCAGGAGGGGGCTGAGCGCGGCGAGGCCGACCAGACGATCCCGGCGGACGGCTGATGGTCACCGCCGCTCCCTACCGGCTGCTGGCGATCGTCACCGACGAGCTCGGCGGAACCGAGTCGATCGATGAGATCCGCCGAGCCGGCAACGGCGGCGGCACCGAGGTCCGGCTCGTCGTCCCCGCGGTCGAGGCAACCGCCTTCCGCCACACCCTCGGCGACATCGACGAACCCAAGCGCGAAGCCGAAGAGCGCCTGCGCGCCGCGCTCGAATCGCTCAGCCGCAACGGGGTCAGCGCCACCGGCGGGGTCGGCGACCCCGACCCCGTGCAGGCCGCTCAGGACGCGCTGCTGGAAGCCCCGGCCGACGAGGTCGTGATCTTCGAGCGCGAGTCCGGCCAGGCCCGCTGGTTCGAGGAGGGGCTCTTCGAACGCGCCAAGGAATCGCTGGAGCCGCCCCTGCGGATGGTCGTCCTTCACGGCGGCGACGCCGACGGCGAGCACGTGGTCGCGGTCGAGGAGGCCGGTCCGGGCACCGTCGACGCCGACGCCTCCGAGGTCTCGATCCCGATCTCGCACAACGTACCGATGGTGCCGCGCGCCGACCTGGCCGGGATGCTGATGGGAATCGTCGGCACGATCGTCGCGATCGTCCTCGCCGCGGCCGGCGCGGCCGGCGCCGGCGCGGCCAGCGGCTGGCACGCCGTCGCGGTCGGCATCGCGATCGCCGTCGCCCTCGTCAACATGGCCCACGTCGTCGGCCTCACCCTCTTCGAGAGCGTCCGCTACCACGGCGGCTTCGCCAAGTTCTTCCGCACCCTCGCCCTGGTGGGCACGCCCGCGGCGGTGCTGGTCAATCTTCTGATCCTTCTGCTCGCCTAAGCGCGCGCGAGGGTCGTCAACCGCAGAGAAAGGCGTGAACATGGAGACCAGAGTGCTGGGCGCCAACGGGCCCGAGGTGTCGGCCGAGGGGCTCGGCTGCATGGGGATGTCGGAGTTCTACGGCAGTGCCGACGAGGCCGAGGGGAGGCGGGTGATCGAGCGGGCGTTGGAGCTTGGCGTCAGCCTTCTCGACACCGCCGACATGTACGGGCCGTTCACCAACGAGAAGCTGGTCGGCGAGGCGATCGCCGGCCATCGCGACGAGGTCGTGCTGGCGACCAAGTTCGGCAACGTCCGCGGCGAGAACGGCGAGCGCCTCGGCGTCCGCGGCGACCCCGATTACGTGCGCAAGTGCTGTGAGGACTCGCTGCGCCGGCTCGGCGTCGAGCGGATCGACCTCTACTACCAGCACCGGGTCGACCCGAAGGTGCCGATCGAGGAGACGGTGGGGGCGATGGCAGAGCTGGTCGAGCAGGGCAAGGTCGCCCACCTGGGCCTCTCCGAGGCGGCGCCGGAGACGGTCCGCCGCGCCCACGCGACCCACCCGATCGCCGCCCTGCAGACCGAGTACTCGCTCTGGAGCCGCGATCCGGAGGACGAGCTGCTGCCGACGGTGCGCGAACTGGGGATCGGCTTCGTCGCCTACAGCCCGCTCGGCCGCGGCTTCCTCACCGGCCGCTTCAAGAGCGTCGACGACCTGCCCGAGGACGACTTCCGCCGCGTCAACCCGCGCTTCGAAGGCGAGAACTTCGAGCGCAACCTGGAGCTGGTGAGGAAGGTGGAGGAGATCGCCGCCGAGAAGGACGTCGACGCCGGCCAGCTCGCGCTCGCCTGGGTTCTGGCCCGGGGCGACGACGTCGTCCCGATCCCCGGTACCAAGCGGGTCCGCTATCTGGAGCAGAACGTCGAGGCGGCGGCGATCGAGCTCAGCGAGGAGGATCTGCGCCGGTTCGACGAGGTCGCGCCGAAGGGCGCCGCCGCCGGCGATCGCTACGCCGACATGTCGCCGCTCGACCTCTGAGGGTTCGCCGGCGGGCGCAGCCTGAAGATGGTGTAAAGATTTCTAGCATTCCCCTCGGGCTTGAGTTAGCGTGGGGCTCTGGACCCGAACTTCACCCCATTTCATCGCGGCGGATCCGGCTCGCCGATGGTCTGCCTACATGGCTTCGTCGACACCTGGCGCACCTGGGAGCTGGTGCTGCCGGAGCTCGAACGCGAGCACGACGTCTTCGCGCCAACCCTCGCCGGCCACGCTGGCGGGCCGCCGCTTGACGGTGAGATCCCGGAGGGAATTCTCACCAACACGGTGGAGCGGCAGATGGACGAAGCCGGTATCGAGACGGCCCACCTCGTCGGCTGCTCGCTGGGCGGCTACGTCGCCCTCAAGCTCGCGGCCCGGGGCCGGGCGAGGAGCGTGGTCGCGCTCGCCCCGGCCGGCGGCTGGGCCGCTGGCGACCAATCGTTTCGGGACACGCTCGCCTTCTTCACGGCGATGCAGGATCTGCTGGTCGCTGCCGTGCCCAACGCCGAGGCGATCCTCTCCACCCCCGAGGGCCGCCGCCGCGCGATCGAATTCGCCGCCGTCAACTACGAGCACATCCCGGCCGACCTGCTGGCGCACCAGATGCGGGGAGCCGCGATCTGCACAGCCGCGGTGCCGCTGATCGAATACGCCGGGCAGACCGGCTGGAATCTCGAAGCCGAGAAGATCACCTGCCCGGTCCGGATCGTCTGGGGGACCGCCGACCGGCTGCTGCCCTGGCCGCCGGCCGCGGCCCGCTTCCGCAACGAGTGGCTGCCGCTGGTCGACTGGGTCGTTCTCGATGGCGTCGGCCACGCTCTGCAGATGGACGTGCCGGAGGAGACCGCGAGGCTGATCCTCGAGTTCACCTCATGAAGGGTGAGCGGCGTGCTGTGGGGTCCGCAACGCCTCCAGGACCTCCTCGGCCAGCTGCGAGCCGTCTTCGGAGCGCAAGGGCGTCGCGTTGATTCGCAGCACTACTCCGTCCTGGTCGACTTCCTCGAGCGAGACGCTGGGCCGGTAGCGGGTAGGCACCGTGATCGCCCGCAGCAGCCGCTCCTCGACTCGCTGCGGGCTCGCGTCGGAGTCGAAGCGGGCGCGCACGTCGACCTTGTCGGGCTCCCGCAGCGGCACCACGACGAGGTTGATGAGGACGCTGTTGGGGACCAGCAGCCGGTCGGCTCCCTGGACCAGAGTCGCGTAGAAGAGGCCGAGCGAGCTGACCGTGCCCTCGATCGAGCCGGCCAGGGCGCCGCCGACCAGGCGCACCCGTTCGCCGACCTTGAAGGGGCGGGTGCTCTGCAGGACGATGCCGGCGAAGAGCCCGCCGAGCGTCTGCTGGGCGGCGAGCCCGAGCACGATCGCGGTGAAGGCGCCGCCGAGGGCCAGCGCCGCGGCATTGACGCCGGCTATCCGCAGCGCCAGGATCACCACTGCCGCCATCGCCAGCAGCCGGACGAGGAAGCCGAGCGTGCCGGCGGTCGCCGGGTCGAGCCGGCGATAGAGCGGCGGGGAGAGGCCGCGCACCAGCCAGTGGGTCGCGGCGGAGCCGACGACGATCAGGATCGCGACCGTGCCGATCCGCACCCACTGGCCATAGCCGGGCAGCAGGTGCTGGCGGTTGTAATAGACGACCAGGGTCGCGGCCAGGACCAGGAGCGCCACCAGCAGGCCGCCCAGGGCCCGGCGCGACATCCGCGGCGCCAGCTCGTCGCCGAGGCCCAGCGAGTGCCAGGCGTGGCTGCGGGTCTCGAACAGCTCGCGGGGAAGTTTCGGGCGGCGCGGGGTGGGCATCGAGTATCTCTACCCGGATGCGCCCGCCCTATGCGTGAAGACGGGCCCTACTGGCGAAGCGCCGCGAGTGCCTCGTCCCGGGTCCGGTGGATCGGGATCGAGAGCTCGATGCCGGTGATCTCGAGCACGCGGCGGACCTGGTCGTTGTCGCTGCAGATCACGAGCCTGCCGCTGCCCGCGCCGTCGGCGGCCTGGTCGAGACGCTGCCAGGCGCGGACGATCAGGGCAATTCCGGTCGAGTCGATGAACTCGCAGCCGGAGAGATCTACGAGGACGGCGGCATCGCCGGAGGCGATCACCTCCTCGAGCGGGCCCTCCAGATCGGAGGCGGTGCTGAGGTCGAGCTCACCACGGATCGCGATCACCCGAACTCCGTCTTCGAGCTGGTCGGCGGTTGCCTCAAATGGCGCCGGATTCACGCGCCGATGCTACCGCAGGCACGGGCCAGGCATGCATGGCGGTTTGCGCCCGGCGGCCGGGGGTAGCAATTGAGCGGCGGCAGAGAAAGCTATGCTCGCCGCGAGATCGACGACGAGCGTTCAGCGCTTGAGGACTGGCTAAAAATTGCAGACGACCACCGACGACCGATCGGGGCTTCAGATGTCCCTTCCTGCCAGGGCAGAGAACGTGGCTGTCGTCCGGCACGCGTTGGCCGGTCTGGCGGAGCGCATTGGGATGGACGAACCGGGAATCGCCGACCTCAAGACCGTCGTCACCGAGGCTTGCATGAACGTCGTCGTCCATGCCTATCCGGCCGATACACCGGGCCTGCTCGAGGTCGAGGCGACCGAGGAGCTCGAGGGCCTCACCGTCGTCGTCCGCGATTACGGAATGGGGATTCGCCCGCGGCCGGACGTGGACCGGCCCAGCCTGCGGATCGGCCTGACCCTGATCGCCGCCCTCTCCAAGAGCTTTGAGATCAAGGGTGGGGTCGATCGCGGCACCGAGATCCGCATGCACCTGCCGCTGCGCGCCGTGCCGGAGGAGGAACAGGTGGCCGAGCCGGTCCAGGCGCACGCGGTCGTGGTCGACGAAACCGAGATGCAGGTCGGGCATCCGGAGCTGGTCGGGCCGATCCTCAGCCGCGCCCTCGGCGCCCTTGCCGCCCGCCGGGCCATCACCGTCGACCGCCTCGCCGACGCGATGTTGCTCTCCGACGCGATCTCCGCCGGCGCCCCGGCGGGGTTCGAGGACGGTCCCGTCCGCCTCAGCATCGCCGACCGCGAGCAGGGCGTCGAGCTGCGCGTCGGCCCGATGGTGGGCGGCGGCGGCGAGCAGCTGCGAGCCAGCCTCGAACTGCCTGAAGTGGGCGGCACCCTGGAGACCCTGGCCGACGAGGTGCGGGTCGAAGAGCAGGACGAGGGCGACTTCCTCGTCATCGGCATCGCCGCGCTCGCCGCCTAGGAGGAGCCTGACTTACTCGTCGTCGGTGGCGGCGCCGTCCCGTTCGGCGACCTCGGCCCGGATCCGCTCCAGGGTCCGGCGCAGGATCCGCGAGACGTGCATCTGCGAGTGGCCGATCCGCTCGGCGATCTGCGACTGGGTCATGTCCTCGACGAAGCGCAGCTGCAGGACCAGCCGCTCGCGCTCGTCGAGGTGGGGGAGGGCGCCTTCCAGCGCCAGCTTGTCCTCGACCAGCTCGAATCCCTCGTCCTCGTCGCCGACCCACTCCGAGGCCGCGGATTCGTCCTCCTCGCCGCCGACCGGCCGGTCGAGTGAGAGCGGCCGGCGGTTGTGGTTGGCCTCGAGCACTTCCAGCACGTCGTTGGGGTCGACCTCGAGCTTGGTGGCGATCTCGCCGACCGAGGGCGAGCGCTGCAGCTCGACCGTCAGCGCCGAAATCGCTTTGTCGACTTCGGCCATGCGGTCGTGCAGGCCGCGGGGCACCCGCACGGTCCAGACCCGGTCGCGGAAATGGCGCTTGAGCTCACCGAGGATGGTCGGCGAGGCGAAGGCGGTGAAGGGGGTGCCGCGGCTGGGGTCGAAGCGGTCGATCGCATTGACCAAGCCGAGGCTGGCGACCTGGAGCAGGTCGTCGAAGGACTCGCTGGCGCCGCGGTAGCGCAGCGCCAGGTTCTTGGCAAAGGGGAGGTAGCGGCGCACCAGCTCCTCGCGGGTCGCCTGGTTGTGGTCGGCGGCGAAGCGCTCCCAGAGCTCACGCTCGCTGACCAGCCCATCGCCTGGGCCGGGCGTCGCTTCGTGCTGGGGGGGTCGGTTTTTCTCGCTTTTCGCTGACATCGATGCCTCGCGCCGGATAGTTACACCGGCGCCGCCCTGAGGGCGTGGAGACCGAAGCCGTGCAGCGCCCAGCGGCTGTCGAGCCACCGTATCCATCACCATAGCGGTGTGCTCTTCCGGTCGATCCTGACGGCGATCGCATTGCTGCTGGTGGCCCCGGCGGCATCCTCCGCCGCGATCTGGCACCCGGCGCCGACCACGGCGGCCTGGCAGTGGCAGCTGCAAGGAAAGATCGACACCGGCGTCGACGCCCCGGTTTACGACGTCGACGGCTTCGAAACGCCGAAGGCGACCGTGCGGGCGTTGCACCGCCTCGGCCGCAAGGCGATCTGCTATCTCGATGTCGGCAGCTGGGAGAGCTACCGCCCCGACGCCGGCCAGTTCCCGAAGTCGGTGATCGGCGCCGTCTACGAAGGCTTCCCGGAAGAGAGCTGGCTCGACATCCGCCGCTTCCGCAGCTTCGCGCCGATCCTCGAACGGCGGATCGCGATGTGCGCCCGCAAGGGGTTCGACGCGGTCGAGCCCGACAACATCGCCGGCTGGGAAAACAAGACCGGCTTCGCGATCTCCGCCGCCGACCAGCTTCGCTTCAACCGCTGGATCGCCCGCCAGGTTCACGCTCGCGGGATGGCGGTGGCGCTGAAGAACGACGGCAGGCAGGCCGGTCAGCTGCTCGACAACTTCGACTTCGCGATCGTCGAGGAGTGCTTCCAGTACGACGAATGCGGCCTCTATCGCCCCTTCATCGGAGCCGGCAAGGCGGTCTACGAGGCCGAGTACGAACTCGAGCCGGACCAGTTCTGCGATGCCGCTACCGCGATCGGGTTCAGCGCCATCCGCAAGTCCTACGATCTCTTCGCCCGGCCCTGGGAGCCCTGCTCGCTCCCGTCCTGAGTGGGAAGGCTAGTCTCGGGGTAGAGGCGTACTCGCAAGCCGGCGAAGGAGATGAGATGGGATTCGACCAGTACCACGAGCCACCCGAGGAGCTTTCGGCACAGACCCGCACCTTTGCCCGTCTCTGCGCTTCGCTAACCGAGGAGGCGGAGGCGATCGGCTGGTATGAGCAGCGGCTGGCGGTCGAGACCGACGCCGAGGCGAAGGCGATCATGCACGACGCCCAGGGCGAGGAGTTCAAGCACTTCGCGATGGACCTGGAGTTCCTCCTCCGCCGCACCCCGCGCTGGCGCCAGATCTGCGAAGGCGTCCTCTTCAAGGACGGCGACATCGTCGAGCACGGCGAGGCGGCCGAGGCCGGCTCAGCCGACGGTGGTGACGACGGTGAGACGGGAGCCGCCGACGGCGCGCTCGGAATCGGCAGCCTCAAGGGGGCAGAGCAATGAACCACCTACTGCGCCGACTGGCGCCGATCTCCGACGCGGGCTGGGAGCTGCTCGACGACGAGGCGAGCGAGCGCCTCTGCGGCTCGCTGGCGGCACGCCGGTTGGTCGACTTCAGCGGGCCGCACGGCTGGCGCCACTCGGCGACCAACCTGGGCCGGGTCGACGCGGTCGACTCGCTTCCGGCCGACGGCGTCAGCGCCGCCCAGCGCCGGGTCTTGCCGCTGGTCGAGCTGCGCGCGGAGTTCTCGGTCTCGCTGGCCGAGCTGCGCGACAACGACCGCGGTGCGGTCGACGCCGATCTCCAGGAGCTCGACGTGGCGGCGCAGCGGATCGCGGTCGCCGAGAACGTCGCCGTCTTCCACGGCTGGGCGAAAGCCGGTATCGCCGGCATCGCCGAGGCCTCGCCGGTCGAGGCCCAGCCGCTCGGCGAGAGTGCCGAGGAGTACCCGCGCTCGGTCGCCCGCGCGGTCGAGGCGCTGCGCGCGGTCGGCGTTGACGGGCCCTACGGCCTCGCGCTCGGGCCCGACGAGTACACGCGGGTGATCGAGACCGCCGAGCACGGCGGTTACCCGCTGTTCGACCACCTGGCGAAGATCCTCGCCGGCCCGATCGTCTGGGCACCCGGGCTAAAAGGCGCCGTCGTCCTCAGCCTGCGTGGCGGTGACTTCCTCTTCGAGTCCGGCCAGGACCTGGCGATCGGCTACAGCCACCACGACGCCGATGCCGTGTACCTCTACCTGGAGGAGAGCTTTTCGTTCATCGTGGCGACGCCCGAGGCGGCGGCGCCGCTCAGTCCCTGAGCGGCGCCGGGCCGGGTAAGTAAGGCGGCGGCGATTACTCGCCGGTGGTGACCGACTCTGAATCGGCGTCGGCTACGGCGTCTCCGATCTGCTTCGAGTCGGGAGACTTGAAGTGGAGCATGTGGACCTTGGAGAGGATTCCGTCCTCGCCCTCTGAGGCGATCCGTTCCGACGACTCGGCCTGGATCTCCAAGACCCGGTCGAGGGTCTTGTCGAGCAGGTCGGAGACCTCCGACCAGCCCTGTTTGTCGACGACCATCGGCGTACGGCTCAGATGCAGGTCCGGGAGCTCGTCGAGGGTGCCGCTCTCGGAGGCCTCCTCGATGTCGTCGAAGACCGACTTAAGCATCGCGCCCGCGAGCCCGGGACGCAGGCTCTCCGGCAGTCGTGCCATTTCGGAGTTACTGAGGAACTGGCGCCTGGTCGCGCGGTAGAAGTGCTCGGTAGCGCCGCGACGCTGCTTCGTGTCGACCAGCTCGATGCAGTCGTATTTCTCCAGAACCCGGACGTGGTAGGCGACCAGGTTGAGGCTCTGTTCCAGCTCCTGTGAGAGCAGGTTGGGGCTGGCGACCCGCTCATTGAGAATGATCAGGATCTGTACGCGCAGTGGATGCGCGAACGCTTTGGCGACGATCTGTTCGACGCCCTCTTTCTTCTTGGTTTTGGGCAAAACGGCTTCCAATCGTTGTTTTCCGGGGTGGCGGACTGGTCACAGGACTTTAAAGACCTGGACTCAGGATTTCCACAACGATCGCGCTTTTTTCGTCTATTCGCGGATTTTACTGGTTTTGCATTGATTGCTATAAACATTTAGAGTGCTACTCGGAAAGGCCCTGAAACCGGCCGCGGCGGGGCGGCCGGGGGGAGAGGGAATTCACGGGGGGAGGTGGACGAACGTGAGGATCGAGGCAACGCAGGACCGGGTTACCGCAATGGCGACCATCAAGGGCTCCTAGGTCGAAGCGAGGGACGGCGGTCGGGCCTGGCAGGCTTGGGTGGTGGCACCTTGGAAGCTGCCCTTGGCCGTAATCGCGATCGCCGTCCCGATCGCCCTGGCTTTCTACGCCGGTGGGCCCGGTGTCGGCGTTGCGATCGGGGCGCTGGTGGCGGTGGCGATCGTGGTCCTGGCCGTGCGCCAGGGCCCGCGCGGCACGATCGGCGAGCCCGCGGCGGACGCGCGCCGGCGCCTCCTGATCGTCGTCAGCTGGCCGCTCGAGGAGCCCGGCGCGATCCTCGAGGTCACCGCGCTCGCCACGGCCGATTCCGCCACGGCCGAAGTTCTGGTCCTGTCACCGGCGCGGATCGGCTTTCTCGACCGCTGGGCCTCTGACGTCGAGGGGGCGCGCCGCCGGGCGCAGGAGCGGCTGGTGATCACGGTCGCCTCGCTGGCAAAGGCCGGCGTCGCCGCCGAGGCCAGGGTCGGCGACGAGAACCTGGTCCAGGCGGTCGAAGACCAGCTGCGGAGCTTCGCCGCGACCGTCGTCGTCCTTATTACCGGTAGTCCCGCGGAGGACCCCGAAGGCGAGGCGGCGGCAGTGGAGCTGGAGGGGCGCCTGCGGGCGGAGTTCCGCCGGCTGGCGCTCAGCGGTCCAGCAGCTCGCTGAAGCGGAGCGCGGCGCGAGTGGGGATGAGGAAGCTGCCGTGCTCGTGCAGCAGGCCGGCGCCGATCAGGTCGCGGATTGCCCGCTCGATCGCGTCCCGCTCGGCGAAGCCGGGCGACTCGCCGCCGAGCTCGCGGATCAGTTCGGCGGCGGTCACCAGGACCGGGTGGAAGTCGAGTACCTGCTGCAGGACGGCCGACTCGGTGGCGGCGTCCTCGCCCGCGGGCGTCAAGCTGTCGTCTCGTTCGTGCATGGCCTCTCCGGCCGCTAAGTCCCGGTCTCGGCCGAACTCTCCCCCGCCGCGCCGGGGGTGTCCTCCTGGCGGTCGAAGCCGAGCACTTGGCGCGCCCAGGGGGCCTCGATCGCGGCTCGGTAGAAGTGCTGCATCGAGCCGCGGACCGGCTTCGTCTTGACCAGCACGATCGTGCCGCGGTCGGCGAGCACGCGGACGTGGTAGCTGACGTTGCTGAGCGGCTGATCGAGGGCGCTGGAGATCTGACGCGGGCTGATCGCCTTCTCGGTGCCGATCGCGCGCAGGATCTCCCGCCGCAGCGGGTGGCGCAGGGCCACCAGTAGATCGTTGTCGTCCGAACGGTTGAGATTCGTCATCGCGCCCCGGGCAATATAAAGCAAAACGAAATGTTTTGTCTGTAGTGCTTCTGTCTGCGGAATGACCGGGGCGATGGGGCGGCTTCAGGCGTCCTCGCGGATGCCGCCCATCTCGCTGAAGACCGCGGTGACGCCACCGTCTTCGCGCTGCTCGTCGGCGATCACGTGGGAGACCGCGTTGATCAGCGCCAGGTGGGTGAAGGCCTGGGGGAAGTTGCCGAGGTGGCGGCCGGAGTCGGCCTCGAGCTCCTCGGCGAAGAGGTCGAGCCAGCCGGCCGCCTCGAGCAGGCGCTCGCAGAGCAGGCGCGCCCGCTCGCACTCGCCAATCTCCGAGAGCGCCGAGACCAGCCAGAAGGAGCAGATCAGGAAGGTCCCCTCCTTGCCGCGCAGGCCGTCGTCGGTCTCGTGGACCTTGTAGCGGAGGACCAGGCCGTGCTCGGTCAGGTCGGTGGCGATCGCCTCGACCGTCGCCCGCACCCGCGGATCGTCGGGCGGCAGGAAGCGCAGCAACGGGATCAGCAGCAGCGAGGCGTCGAGCGCGTCGGTCTCGTAGTGCTGGCGGAAGACGCCGTCGCGAACCCCGCGCTCGAGGATCTCGGCCTTGATCTCGTCGGCCTTCGCCCGCCACTCGCCGGCGAGCTCCTCGAAGCCGATGCCGCCGGCGAGGCGGGCGCCGCGGTCGACCGCGACCCAGATCATCAGCTTCGAGGAGACGTAGTGCCGGGGCTCGCCGCGCGACTCCCAGATCCCCTGGTCGGGCTCGGGCCAGGCCGTGATCGCCGCTTCCACCTGATAGCGGATCAGCTGCCGGTCGGCCGGCGTGCCGCTGCCTTTGAGTGCTTTTTCGTGCAGGTAGATCGAGTCCAGCAGGGCGCCCCAGACGTCGTTCTGGCGCTGGTCGTAAGCGCCGTTGCCGATCCGCACCGGCTTTGCCCCGCCGTACCCGGAGAGGTGGTCGAGGGTCTGCTCGGTCAGCTCCTTCTCGTGGCCGATCCCGTACATGATCTGCAGATCGGGGTGGTCCTTGCAGACGTTGACGATGAAGCGCATGAAGTCGCGCGCCTCCTGGTCGAAGCCGAGCGTGTGCATCGCCCAGAGGCTGAAGGTCGAGTCGCGGATCCAGCTGAAGCGGTAGTCCCAGTTGCGTTCGCCGCCCGGCGTCTCCGGCAGCGAGGTGGTGGGGGCGGCGACGATCGCCCCGGTCGGGGTGTAGGTGAGGCCCTTGAGGACGAGGGCGGAGCGCTGCAGGTGGATCCGCCAGGGGTGGTCGGGAAACCTGCCGCCGCGCAGCCAGTCGCGCCAGAATTCTTCGGTCGAGTCGAGCCGCTCTAGTGCCTCGGGGGCGCTGCGGGGCCCGCCGAGGTCGTCGTTGCCCCAGGTGATCGCGCAGAACCCGCTCTCGTTCTCCCGCAGCTTGAGACTGCCGCGGACGGTGCCGTCCTCGATCGTCAGCTCCATGTCGCTGGTCAGCCGCAGCTCGGTCCCGTCCTCGGCCCGGGCGACCGCCTCGCCGAGCTCGCCGCCGTTCCAAGTGGCGCCGTCGAGTCCGTAGCCGAAGCGCGGCAGGCACTCCATCTCCATCTCGACCTCGCCATCGATGCAGGTCATCGTCCGCAGCAGCGAGCGGTCGGACTCGTGTTCGGTGTCGGGTCGCCCGTGCTCGCCTCCGGTGGTCGCCCACTCGGCGATCGTCAGCAGGTCGTGGACGACGACCCAGCCGGTCTCGGTGACCCAGGTCGTCTCGATCACCAGCGTTCCCGGCTCGTAGCGACGGCCGATCGGGACGACGACGCCGCGCGGCTTCAGCCGGAAGTGGCCGGCGCCGCGGTCGAGCAGCGCCGCGAAGGCGCTGGGCGAGTCGAAGCGGGGGATGCAGAGCCACTCGACCGCGCCGTCGTAGGAGACGAGGGCGGCGGTGTGGCAGTCGGAAAGGAAGCCGTAGCTGCCGATGGTCGGAAAGCGATCTTTGCTGGCTGCCACGACGCCGCTCAAGCTAGCAGCGCCCGCGGGCGCCGGGAAAGCGGATCGGCGTCGCTACGCTGCCTCCATGACCCTGCCGTTGGCGCACGTGGGCGGCGTCTTCGCCCCGCTCGAGCTGCTGCCGTTGCTGATCGTCGGCGCCCTCTACGCGAAGCGCGCCTCGACCCTGGCGGCCAAGGGGCGCCCGGTGCCGGTCTGGCGCCAGGCCTGTTTCGCGGCCGGCCTGTTGACGATCGCGGTGGCGCTGGTCTCGCCAGTCGGACACATCGCCGAGGAGCTGGTGATCGCCCACATGGTGGAGCACCTGCTGCTCGGGGACATCGCCACCCTGCTGCTGGTGCTGGGCCTGACCGGGCCGCTGCTGCAGCCGGTGCTCGCGATCAAGTTCTTCGACCGCCTGCGGATCCTCGCCCACCCCCTGGTCGCCTTCCCGCTCTGGATGATCAATTTCTACGCCTGGCATGTCCCGGTGCTCTACGACGCCGCCTATGGGGGCGCCGCCCTGCACGCCCTCGAGCACTCGCTGTTCATCTTCTTCGGCTGCCTGATGTGGATGCCGGTGTTCGGGCCGTTGCCGACGCCGCAATGGTTCACCGCCGCCTGGAAAGTCGGCTATGTGATCGCGGTCCGCTTCGCCGGGGCGATCCTCGGCAACGTGCTGATGTGGTCGGGCACGGTGCTCTACCCGATCTACGGGCCGGGGGAGAAGTACTGGGGGATCACCCCGCTCGCCGATCAGAGCACCGCCGGCGTGGTGATGATGGTGGAGGGCACCTTCCTCGCGCTCGGCCTGCTCGCCTGGGTCTTCTTCGAGGCCTCGCGCGAGGGGATCGAGAAGCAGCGCCTGCTCGATCTCGCCCACGAACGCGGGGTCGAGCTCGACGACGCCCGCGCTCAGCGCGCCGTCGCCGCCGGCCACGGCGACCGCCTCGAGAAGCAGCTGATCGCCAGCGGCGCCGACCCCGAGGCCGGCGGTGGGTAACCCGCTGGAGCGCTTCCGGGCCTGGCTCGTCACCGGGTCGATCGGGCGGGGCCTCTCCTTCGCGGTCGATTTCGCCGCGGCGTTGCGGACCTTCGTCTCTCGCTAGGGTCTCGCGTCCCATGAGCGCGGAGCGAACAAGCATGCATATCTGGTTCTTTGCGCAGAGAGCGGAGCGCGAACCGTGTTGACGACCTCTCTCACCGAACTGCCCGACTCGCGCGTAAGCGTCGAGGTCGAGGTTCCCGCCGAGGACGTCGCCCGCGCGACCTCGCGCGCGGCCCGCGCGATGGCGAAGGAGATGCGGCTGCCCGGCTTCCGCGAGGGCAAGGCGCCGCCGTCGCTGGTGATCCAGCGGCTCGGCTTCGGCCCGGTTCTAGAGGAGTCGATCCGCGAGGCGCTGCCCGAGTGGTACGAAGGGGCTCTGCTCGACGCCCGGGTCAATCCGATCGGCGACCCCAGCATCGAGATGCTCTCGGCTCCCGAGAGCGAGGGCGAACCGCTGAAGTTCAAGTTCGAGGTCGGGGTGCGACCGCCGGCGAAGCTGGGCGAGTACAAGGGCCTCGAGGTCGGCAAAGCCGAGACCGAGGCGTCCGACGAGGTCGTCGACACCGAGGTCGAGCGCATGCGCGAGGGGTTCGCCCGGCTGGAGCCGGTCGAGCGCGAGGCGGTCGAGGGCGACTCGCTGCTGATCGACTTCGAGGGATTGATCGACGGCACCGCCTTCGAGGGCGGCAAGGCCGAGGACTACCTGCTGGCACTCGGCTCGGGCTCGTTGATCGAGGGCTTCGAGGAGCAGCTGACCGGTTCCAAGCCCGGTGAAGACCGCAGTGTCGAGGTCACCTTCCCCGACGATTACCAGGCCGAGCACCTGGCCGGCGAAGACGCCGTCTTCAAGATCAAGGTGAAGGAGGTGCGGGAGAAAATCCTTCCCGACCTCGACGACGAGTTCGCGTCCGACGCCTCCGAGTTCGACACGTTGGAGGAGCTGCGCGCCGACATCGCCAGGAAAGTCGGCGAGGCCCTGGGCAGCCGGGCCGAGGAAGACTTCCGCATCGCCGCGATCGACGTCGCCGTCGACGCCGCCACCGTCGACGTGCCCGCGGACCTGGTCACCGCCCGCGCCACCGAACGCTGGGAGCGGATGGAACGTCAGCTCGCCCAGCGCGGCATGGACCCCGAGGCCTTCCTGCAGATGCAGGGCAAAACCCGCGAGGAGCTGATCGAGGAGTCCAAGCCCGAGGCCGCCCGCGAGCTCAAGCGCGAGGCGGTCGTGACCGCGATCGCCGACGCCGAGTCGATCGAGGTCGGCGACGAGGAGCTGGTCGAGGCGCTCGCGCACAGCGCCGAGCACGAGCGGACGACGCCGGAGAAGCTGCTCGCCCGTCTTCGCGAGAACGGCCGCGACGCGATGGTCGTCGAAGACCTCCGCGCCCGCAAGGCGATCGAGCTGGTCGCCGAGGCGGCGGTGCCGATCTCGATCGAGCAGGCCGAAGCGCGGGATCAGATCTGGACGCCGGAGAAGGAGCGCAAAGAGGCCGGCGAGTTGTGGACGCCTGACTCCGAGTAGTCCTGGTCGGTGTAGTTCGCGGCGGACGAAGGTGATGTGGGGAGGGCTGTCGGTACCCCTCCCCGGGAATTAGTCGTTCCGCGCCCTATGGGCGCGTCGCTCCCGATGATGGAGCGCGACCTAAAGGTCGCGCAGACACCGGATTGCATTTCCGCGCGCTTCGCACACATTCCCGGGGAGGGGTGCCGACAGCCCTCCAATGCAGCGAGCTTCGGCAGACGATCAAGGTCCGGACGCTCTGCGAAAGCCCCGAGGCACTCTGTCTCTAGCCGGAAGAGAATCCGAACCCTGGGGTCGTCCCGATGATGCGTGTCGGTGGAGGGGCCTGGTCGTCCTCCATTCGAATGTGTGCGAAGCACGCGAAATGCAATCTGGCCATTGCGCGATCTTTAGATCGCGCTCCAACATCCGGAGTGACGCGCCCATAGGGCGCGGAGCGACTAATTCGAATGGAGGATGACCAGGCCCC
>DASYJK010000100.1:0-61591 GCA_035996525.1 Solirubrobacterales bacterium | reverse complement strand
GGCGCTGGACCAGATCGTCAACCACGCCGCCGCGATCCCCTACATGTTCAACGGCCAGGCCCGGGTGCCGATGGTGATCCGGATGCCGGGCGGCGGCGGCCACCAGCTCGGCCCCACCCACTCGCACAGCTTCGAGGCGCTGTTCCTGCAGGTGCCCGGCCTGCTGGTCGCCTGCCCCTCTACCCCGGCCGACGGCAAGGCGCTGCTGAAGGCGGCGATCCGCGACGACAACCCGGTCATCTTCATCGAGCACGAGAGCCTCTACGGGGTCAAAGGCGAGGTGCCCGAGGGCGGCGACGAGGTGCTGCGCTTCGGCGAAGCGGCGGTGCGGCGCGAGGGCGGCGACGTGACCATCGTCGGGGTGCTGAAGATGGCTCAGGTGGCGGAGCGGGCGGCGGCGGTGCTGGCCGAGGAGCACGGGGTCGAGGCCGAGGTGATCGACCCCCGCACCCTGCGCCCGCTCGACCTCGACACGATCCTCGAGTCGGTCCGCAAGACCAACCGCGCGGTGATCGTCGAGGAGGGCTGGCCGCACGGCGGCGTCGGCGCCAACCTCGCGACCCTGATCACCGAGCAGGCCTTCGACGACCTCGACGCGCCGGTGCAGCGGGTGACCGGCGCCGACGTCCACATGCCGTATTCGAAACGACTGGAGCAAGCGGCGATTCCCCACGAGGAGCACGTGGTGAGCGCCGCCCTGGCGACCCTGGAGGGATCGATCTGATGGCCGACATCGTGATGCCACGCCTGTCCGACTCGATGGAGGAGGGCACGATCCTGACCTGGATGAGGCAGGTCGGGGACGAGATCGCCGTCGGGGACGAGATCGTGGAAATCGAGACGGATAAGGCGAACATGGCTTACGAGAGCGACGTGGCGGGGACGCTGACGGAGATCTTGGCTCAAGAGGGCGAGACGCTGGCTATCGGCAGTCCTATAGCGCGAGTTGGGGATTCGGGTGAGGGCTCGGACCGCTCAACTGCGGGTCCTGTCGGGGCGGCATCCCCCACGGTGCTCGCCGCCGGAGGCGGCTCCGCGCCGCGGGAGACCCCCGCCACCCCGCCACCCGCAGGTGAATCGTCTGATCCCCCGGCGGATTCAGCAGACCAGTCGGACTCCGATGGCGCAGACGGTCCCGAGAGCGAGGAGAGTTCAGACCGGATCAAAGCTTCGCCGGTCGCGCGCCGGATAGCTAAGGAGAAAGGCGTGGACCTGGCGAGCATTCAGGGATCCGGGCCGGGAGGGCGCATCGTCAAGAAGGACGTCAAGCGGGTCGCTGCCTCGACGGGTGACGCGGGGGCGGGGGTCCCCCGCGGCGCGGAGGCTGCGGAGCAGCCGAGCACCGTGGGGGATGCCGCCGCGGCAGGACCCGTCGGCGCAACGGCTGGTCCCTCATCCATCTCACCCGAGACCGCCAAGGGCCAGACCACGTTCGAGGATCTTTCGAAGCTGCAGTCCACGATCGCCCGCCGCATGTCGGAGTCGAAGGCGACGGCGCCGCACTTTTATTTGGAAGCGGAGATCGATATGAGCAGGGCGGTCGAGGCGCGGGCGCGGCTGAAGGCGACGGCGGGCGAGGGCGAGGTCGTCCCCTCGTTCAACGACATGATCGTCAAAGCCTGCGCGCTGGCGCTGCGCGAGCATCCGCGGGCCAACGGCGCCTACCGCGACGGCCGCTTCGAGCTCTACTCGCGGGTCAACGTCGGCGTCGCCGTCGCCGCCCAGGACGCGCTCGTCGTCCCCACCGTCTTCGACGCCGATCGCAAGGGCCTGCGGCAGATCGCGACCGAGTCGCGGGCGCTCGCCCAGAAGGTCCGCGACGGCCAGGTGACGCCGCCGGAGCTCTCGGGCGGAACCTTCACCGTCTCCAACCTGGGGATGTACGGGATCGACAACTTCAGCGCCGTCATCAACACCCCGCAAGCGGCGATCCTCGCGGTCGGCGCGATCAAGCAGCGGCCGGTCGTCCGCGACGGCGAGATCGTCCCCGCCCACATGCTCGGTGTAACCCTCGCCTGCGACCACCGCATCCTCTACGGCGCCCCCGCCGCCGAGTTCCTCGCCCGGGTGCGGACGCTGCTCGAAGAGCCGCTCTCGCTGGCGCTCTAGACCTCACCTTTTGAAAACGCTTGTGTAGTCAGGAGGCGTCTGAGATGGTGCGCCAATGTTCGCGCACATCGCGGGTATCCCGGTCGAGGAGACGGCGCTGAGCCTGGCGCCGGTCGTGGTGGCCACGGGCGGGATCGCGAGTCTGAAACTGCGCGAGCGGATGGTGCGGCGACGGGCGGGCAAACGACGGAGCCCCAGTACGCCCAGGCGGCGCCCATGAGCGGGGCGTCGCCTCCCGCCGCTCAACTGGCGCCGCGGGCGCTGCGCCACCGGCGCAGCGCCCGGCGCCTCACCCAAGGGCAGCAAGAGGACTTCCGCCAGGCGATAAGTGGTGCGCAGGCGGTCGGAGACGATCGCGGCTACCAGTACTGGGCCGGGATCCACGGCCTGCCGTTGCCGATCTCCTGCGTCCACCACCGCGAGTTGTTCCTCCCCTGGCACCGCGCCTACCTCTACTTCTTCGAGAAGGCGCTGCAGGACCGGGTCGCCGGGGTCACCCTGCCCTGGTGGGACTGGACCAACCACTCCGAGGGGGTGCCGGGACCGTACGCCCGGCGCAAAGCGAACGGTAGGAAAAACCCGCTCTTCGACTCGCCGATCCAGCTGTCGGGCCGGGAATCGCCGGGGCAGAAACGAACTACCCGCGCGCCGGGGGGGCCGGGCCGACTGCCCTCGGTCACGGCGGTCGAGGCGGTGCTCGAGAACCGTGACTTCTTCACCTTCCAGACCCAGCTCGAGAGCATCCACGACGGTGTCCACGTCTGGGTCGGCGGCACGATGGGGAGCATCGCCACCTCCGCCTACGACCCGCTCTTCTGGGCCCACCACACGATGATCGACCGCCTCTGGTATCTCTGGCAGCTGCGTCACCCCGGCGCGGGAGTGCCCGCCTCCCTGCTCGACCGGGCGCTGGCCCCATTCCCGATGACGGTGCGCGACACCCTCGAGGTCTCCCAGCTCGGCTACGACTACGCGGCGGCGACCGCGGCGGCGAGAGGGCCCGGTCATGGTTGAGAAATTCACCACGGAGCCGATCGAGCTGCCGCCCGCCGACCACGCCTTCGAGCGCTGCGACCTGATCTTCTACGGCCTCGACCACTCCGGCGCCTCCTTCGAGGCCCGGGTCTTCGTCGACCCCCGCGGCGTCAACCGCGACGCCGGCAGCGACCACCGCGCCTACGTCGGCTCCTTCTTCATCCTCGGCCACGGCGGCTGCTTCGGCGAGGTCGGCCACTGCGACATCCCCGCCGCGTGCGACCCCTTCGACCTCCGGCCCGCCCACCAGCTGGAGCCGGCGATTCGCATCCTCACCGTCACCGACCCGGTCCGCGCCCTGCTCGAGCGCGACGTCAAAGCGGCGAAGGTGACTGTGGTCGCCGAGACCGAGGGTCGCGCCGCGAACGACGTGCTCGCCTTCGAGACGGTGCGGCTGGCGACCTACGCCTAAGTCGGTCTCTCAGCAGGTCTTGCGGGCGCCGGTGACGGCGTTCCACGCCCGGCCCAGCGAGAAGTCGGCGGCGACGCGGAAGACGCCGGGATGGGAGGCGCGGGCGACGGTCCAGTCGCCGCGGCGGAGGATGCAGCCGGCGCCGCGGGCGATCGACCAGTACGGAGTGAAGCTGACGCGGACGAGGAACTCGCCGGGGTGGGTGACATCGAGCGAGAAGCCCTGGCGGCCGACCGAGAGCGTGCGTGCCTGCGCGCCCCCGAGCGGCGCCACCAGCGGCTTGGCGCCCCGCACCGCGTAGATCCGCCAGTGCGAGGAGCGGTAGCGCAGGCTCAGGTACGGGGGGGCGGCGAGGATCAGCCGGCGCTCGGTGGCCGAGGAGTAGTCGAGCGGGGCATCGGGCAGGGCGACGTAGGAGATCGCGTTGCGGCGCAGCCAGGCGCCGTAGGTGGCGTCGGTCAGCTCGCCCTGGTCGTAGAAGACGTCGTCGCGGGTGGTGTCGAGCTGGCGCAGCCAACCGCGGGCGAGCTCGAACTTCGGCGCCAGGTAGGCCGACTCCCAGTGGTTGGCGGTCGGGGGCACCTCGATCCGGGCCCCCTCCCCCCCGTGCGCGCGCAGCCAGCTCGCGGCGGGCTGGAAGTAGGCCGAGGAGGTGGAGGGATCATCGACGCTGCGGGCGATCTGGTTGACGCTCGCGGTCAGCTGCCAGTAGAGCCCGCCGGCCATGATCAGGGCCAGGAACCAGGGCGCCACCCGGGGACGGCGGGCGAGCACCACGGCGGCCAGGACCGGGCCGCCGAAGAGGGCGCCGAGGCGGACCGCGTTGCCGCCCATCGCGTTCGGGACCAGCCAGATCAGCGTCGCCGCCAGCACGTAGCCGACCAGGACCCGGCGCAGCTGCCGCTCCTCCGGCAGGCCGCGGATGACGAAGAGGGCGCCGCCGCAGAAGAGCGGGATCGCGATGAAGGAGGTGAAGGCGAAGGGGAAGGTGCCCGGTTCCGGGAAGGCGAGGTTGGGGACGACGGTCAGCGCCAGCGCCAGGCCGGCGACGGCGAGCGCGGCGCGGCTGGCGCGGCTCCCCCGCTCCACCGCTCCCGCCAGCACGACGCCGGCGAGGAAGGCGGCGGCGACCGGGCTGGCCAGGGCGCAGGCCGCGGCGGCGGCGAGGGCCAGCGGCGAGCGCCCGGTCTGCAGGGCGCGCAGCGAGCCGAGGCCGAAGGCGACCCCGAGCGCGAAGGTGAGCTGGCCGTCGGCCAGCAGGGTGACCACGCCGGCGGCGAACCAGAGGGTCGCCCAGCGCGCCTCCACCCCCCAGCGGTCGCGGACCAGGCGGTCGAAGAGGTAGGAGGAGGAGACGACGGCGAGCCCGCCGACGATCTGCGGGCCGATCAGCGCCGCCAGCGGCGGGAAGAGGACGCTGTAGGTGAGGGTGTAGTGGCCGCCGTACCAGCTGCCGTTCCAGATCGCCAGGCCCGCCTGCTTGAACAGCTCGGTGCGGAAGACCTGCGCGGCGAGGTCGCCGACGGGCGGGCTCCAGAGCAACATCGCCAGCGCCAGCAGGGAGCTGAGGGCGACGGCCGGGAGCCATTCAGGGCGGAGTGGCTTTGACTGGACCATCAGGGGGGACGGCAAAGGATACGGGCGTGTCCTGCAACGATTTCAAGAGTGAGCGCCGAGATCCTGGTTGTCCGCTGCGGAATCGTCCCCTACGAGGAGGCGCGCGAGGCCCAGCGGCGCCTGGCGGAGGGCCGCCAGCGCGGGGAGATCGCCGACGTCCTGCTGCTGCTCGAGCACCCGCCCGTCTACACCCGCGGCCGCCGCTCCAGCCCCGAGGAGCTGCCGATGGGCGCCCAGTGGTACGAGATGCAGGGGATCGAAGTGCGCGACACCGACCGCGGCGGCCGCGTCACCTACCACGGCCCCGGCCAGCTGGTCGCCTACCCGATCGTGAGCCTGCGCCCCTACGGCGACGACGTGCTCGAGTACGTGCGGCGCCTGGAGCGGGTGATGATCGAGGCGCTCGCGGAGCACGGCGTCGAGGCGGGCCTGATCGAGGGCCTGACCGGCGTCTGGACGCGCGGCGCCGCCCGAACCGCCGGTCGCAAGATCGGCTCGATCGGGGTGCACGTCGGCCGCGGCGTCACCACCCACGGACTGGCGGTCAACATCAGCAACGACCTGCAGCCGTTCGAGTGGATCGTCCCCTGCGGGATCGAGGGGGTGGCGATGACCTCGCTCTCGCGCGAGCTCGACGCCGAGCAGGACCTGGGCGCGTTCGCCGACACGGTCGCGGCCCGCTTCGGCGCCGTCTACGACCGCGTCCCGCGCGCCACCGATCCGGCCGATCTGGGCCTGGAGCTGCCGGCCGCTACGCTCAGGTCCTAACCGTGACCGAGGTCTCCGAGCGCATCCACGTCACCCGCTCCCGCGCCAAGCCGGGCGGCACCGCCAGCGACGCCGACGGCACCGTCCCCTTCAAGCGCGCCCGCAAGCCGCCGTGGCTGAAGGTGCCGGCCCCGGGCGGCCCCAACTACCGGCGCCTGAAGGCGACGATCGGCTCCGACAACCTGCACACGGTCTGCGAGGAGGCCAACTGCCCCAACGTCGGCGAGTGCTGGGAGCGCGGCACCGCGACCTTCATGATCCTCGGCGACGTCTGCACCCGCCGCTGCGGCTTCTGCAACGTGCAGACCGGCAAGCCGAGCTGGAACGACCCGCTGGAGCCGCTGCGCGTCGCCAACCAGGTGAAGGCGATGGGGCTGCGCCACGCAGTCGTCACCTCGGTCGACCGCGATGACCTGCCCGATTACGGGGCGAGCGCCTTCGTCGGCGTGATCCGCTCGATCCGGATGCTGGCGCCGAGCTGCAAGGTCGAGATCCTCACCCCCGACTTCCGCGGCCAGGAGATGCCGCTGGCCAAGGTCGTGCACGAGAAGCCCGACGTCTTCAACCACAACGTCGAGACCGTGCCCCGCCTTTATCCCGTCGCCCGCCGCGGCTCCCAGTTCCTCCGCTCCGCCCGCGTCCTGCGGATGGCGAAGGAGATGGGCGGCCCCGACGTCGTCACCAAGTCCGGCCTGATGGTCGGCCTCGGCGAGAGCTTCGAGGAGATGGTCGAGACCTTCGGCCTGCTCCGCGAACACCGCGTCCAGGTCCTCACCGTCGGCCAGTACCTGCGCCCGACCGAGAACCACCTCCCGGTGGTCCGCTACTGGCACCCCGACGAGTTCGCCGCCCTGGAGAAAGTGGCGTACGACCTGGGGTTCGAGTCCGTCGCGTCAGGGCCACTGGTGCGCAGCAGCTACCACGCGGACCAGAACCTGCCGGAGGGCAAGCGGGCCGAGAGCCTGATCGCTTAGGCGCCGCGCCTTTAACCGGCGCTACTTTCCTCGATAAAGCGTTGGTAGGAAGTTGGAAAGAGGCCGCGGTAGCGATCCGCCTCGCGCTGGGCTTCCCCCACATCATCAAACTGTCCCGCAAAGGCAACCCAGTAGCCACTGTCCAGATCCACGTAATCGTCTGAACGCAGGACTCCCAGGTTTAACCCTCGACTCGATATCCGCCTCGCCAGATCGAGGCTCGCCTCCGCCTGGCCGTGAGTCGGGGCCGAAGCAAGTACGACGGTCCAAGCGGAGACACCGTCAGGCCAGCTGTCCAGATGCACCCGATCGTTGATCGGCTTGGGGGTGTGTTGAGGGTGCAAGCTTGCGGAGTGTGCCGTACCGCCCTTGGAGCCGCTGTCGGCGACCAGTAAGCCGCCCAGCAAAAGGGCCACGAAGAAGCTCACGATCGCGCTGACCAAGTGGTCGCCCAACCAGGCGATCGGCCCGCGTATCGAACTCCCTTTATTACTTGCCATACCCCGACCATATACCGAGGCTCAAATCGAGATAGTGGAGCCAGCGGGATTCGAACCCGCGGCCTTCGCGTTGCAAACGCGACGCTCTGCCAGCTGAGCTATGGCCCCTCGCCGCAAATTGTAAGCGGCCTCATCCCGCCGGCCCAAGCTGCTCAGCGAACGACGGCGCGTTTGTAGCGACGCACGGAGAGGGAGGCGAAGACGGCGGCGATGCCGAGGGACCAGGCAACCGCTCCCCAGACATCGTTGCCCGCGGGGGCGCCGAGGAAGAGCGAGCGCATGGCGTCGACGACGATCGTGAAGGGGTTGACTTCGGCGAAGGCCTGGAGCGCGCCGGGCATCGATTCGACCGGGACGAAGGCGGAGGAGACGAAGGTGAGCGGAAAGATGACGATGAAGCCGAGCGACTGGGCGGCCTCGGGCGAGCTCGAGGTGAGGCCGACGAAGGCGAAGACCCAGGAGAAGGCGTAGCCGAAGAGCAGCAGGAGCAGGATGCCGGCGACGATGTGGAGCAGAGGCGCGTCGAAGGAGAAGCCGGCGATGACGCCGACCACGAGCATCACCGTGATCGAGATCGAGTTGGTGGCGACATCGCCCAGGGTGCGGCCGGCGAGGACGGCGCCGCGGGACATCGGCAGCGAGCGGAAGCGGTCGATCAGGCCCTTCTTCAGGTCCTCGGAGAGGCCGAGGGCGGTGATGAAGCCGCCGAAGGACATCGTCTGGACGATGATCCCCGGCATCAGGAAGTCGATGTAGCTGTAGCCGGGGGTCTCGATCGCGCCGCCGAAGACGTAGGCGAAGAGCAGCACGAACATGATCGGCTGCACGGTGAAGGAGAGCAGCAGGTCGGGCGCCCGGGGGATCCGCAGGAGGCTGCGCTTGGCCAGGACCAGGGTGTCGGAGAGGGCGTAGCGGAAGCCGCTCATCCCTCCTCCTCCCCTTCCTCTTCCTCGGCCGTGTGGCCGGTGAGGGTGAGGAAGACCTCGTCGAGCGAGGGGCGGCGCATCGCCACGTCGTCGATCCCGATGCCGGCGTCGTTCAGCCGCAGCACCGCCGCCCCGATCGTGCCCTTGCGCTGGTGGATCGGCATCCGCAGAACCCCGTCGACCAGGGTCGGGCGCTCGGCGGCGATCGGCTCCAGCGCCGCGATCGCCGCCTCGGCGTCGGCGACGTCCTCGAGGGTGACGTCGAGCCGCTCGCCACCGAGCTGGTCCTTGAGCTCGTCGGAGCTGCCCTCGGCGATCACGCGACCGCGGTCGATCACCGAGATCCGGTCGGCGAGGCGGTCGGCCTCGTCCAGGTACTGAGTCGTGAGCAGCACCGTGGTGCCGTCGGCGACCCGGCCTTCGATCGTCTCCCAGAGGGCGATGCGGCTGCGCGGATCAAGTCCGGTGGTTGGCTCGTCGAGGAAGAGGACCGGTGGCCGGGCGACCAGGGCGGCGGCGAGGTCGAGGCGCCGCCGCATCCCGCCCGAGTAGGTGCGGACGAGGCGGTCGGCGGCGTCGCTGAGGTCGAAGCGCTCCAGCAGCTCGGCGGCGCGGGCGCGCGGCTCGCCCTTGGGCAGGTGGTAGAGGCGGCCGACCATCTCCAGGTTCTCGGCCCCGGTGAGGTTTTCGTCGACCGCCGCGTACTGGCCGGCGAGGCCGATCTTCGAGCGCAGCTGCGGCGCCTGGCTGGCGACGTCGAGCCCGGCAACACGGGCGCTGCCGCCGTCGGGCGGGAGCAGGGTGGTGAGGATGCGGACCGCGGTCGTCTTGCCGGCGCCGTTGGGCCCAAGCAGCCCGAGCACGGTGCCGGCCGGGACGCGCAGGTCGACGCCGTCGAGCGCGCACACGTCCTTGTAGGACTTGCGCAGCCCCTCAGCTTCGATGGCGAAGTCGACACTCATGCGGGCAACCTACTCATGCCCGCCGCCGGCCTCGGCTAATCGTCGAAGTCGAAATCCTTCGGCGGCTTCTGCTCGAACCAGAGCTCGTCGTCCTCGGGGGCGCCCTCGAGGAACTCCGGGGTGTCCTCGAGCACGTCCTCGTGCTGGGAGCTGGAGGCGGCGGGCGGGAGCGGGGTGTCTTCCTCCGGCTCGGCCGGGACCTCGGGCGCGGCGGGCGCCTCAGGCTCGGCGATCTCGTACTCGGCAGAGGGTTCCTCGTCCTCGAGCTCCTCGTCCTCGAAGGCGACCTCGGTCACGGGCGCGGGCGCGTCCTCTTCGTCGTCGAGGTCGATGAAGACGGCCGGGGCTTCCTCGGTGGCGGAGGCGCCGGGCTCGTCCGGGAGCGGCGCCTCCAGCGCCTGGTTGAGCTCGTCGGAGAGGCGCTGCTCGCTGAAGAACTCGTCGAATTCGTCGGCCGGCTCGTCCTCTGCAGGCGCGGGATCGGCGGGCGCGTCGGCGGTGGTGCCGACGCTGGCCTCGATCCCGGCGAGCGGATCGACCGGGGCGAGCCGCGGCTCGGCCAGCTCGGCGTCGACCAGCTCCTCGTCGGAGGGCGCGTCGGACTCGGTGGCGGCGTCCTCGAACTGGGCCTCGACGTCGAACATTTCGGTCGGCTGGTCGGCGATCGCGTGGCGCTCCTCGGTCGAGGGGCCGGCGTCGGCGATCGGCTCAGCGGGCTGGGGGGCCTGGCGCGGCTCGGGCGCCTCCTGCAGATCGGCGATGTTGGGGACGCGGCGCTCGCCCGGTTCCCCGTCGGGCTGCTCCCCCGCGTCGACCTCGGGCGCGACCAGGAACTCGGTCGGCGCCTCGGCAAACGGGTCGTGCTCATCCGGTCGCCGCGGCGGCCCGAAGGCCTCGTCCTCGAGCCTTTTGACCTCGGCTTCGTCCGCGCCATGGGCGCGCTTCAGTTCAAGGTGCTCTCGGATTGCGTCGTCGAGGATGCTCATGGCGGTTCCGTGAGGCTGCCAAAGACTATGCGGTTATCCTTGCGCTTGCGCGGCAATGGGATCAACTTCCCAGCCAAGCATCGCGGGGCTATAGCTCAGCTGGCAGAGCGCCTGGATCGCACCCAGGAGGTCGGCGGTTCGAATCCGCCTAGCTCCACTTCTGGAAGTCCCTGCACGTCGGCGACTTCCGCGTTTTACTCGCCACGGAGAAGCGCCGTCCTTTGGGCACTTTTTCGGGCACGAGTGCCTCAAATGGCGCCGATATGCGCGGATTGGTGGCGATTGACGCCGATTCGGACTCGCTTTGAGCGGCGCACAGAGCTACGGTCGGGCAACAGATAGATAGTGCCCCGGCGGTGCATGAACACCCCGGGGCCGGCACCGAAGTAGAAGCCTTCGATGCACGAGGAACCGTACTCGCCGATCTAGCGATCGGGCGGCATCACGGCTGCGCCTCGGTGCCCTACCGAGAGGAGGGCGCCATGCCCGTCACCATTACCGCCGCCCAGCGCGAGGCCCTCTACACGCAGGTCCTCGACCACCTGAGTGGAATCGGAGACCTCTGGCTCGCCATCGAGTCACGCGAATACGAGAAGGCAGGCACCCTCGGCCACGCCTTCGCCGATGACCTACGGCTGCTGCTCGAGGACCTTGGCTGGCCCGATCACTCCGATCTACCGGCCGATGGGAGCGTCGAGTTGACGATGCCGGTCGAGGACCTGAAGCGAGTGATCGAGCGCCTACGCGACGAAGCCTCCCAGCTCTACGCCGACACGCTGCCGCGCTCGGGCGATGACCGCGAGGTCCTGCACCGGACCGACCTGGCTGTCGAGGCATGCGGCCGGGTCCTGGGCGCCATTAGCCGAGGCGGAGGCGCCGGGTGACGCCGCCCGCAGCCATCTCCACACGTGCCGATCTCAAACGACGCTTCGCCGAGAACCTCATCGTGCTCCGCGATCGGGTCGATCTCTCTCAGGAGCAGACCGCCGAGCGCGCCGGCCTGCACAGGACCCAGATCAGCCTGCTGGAGCGCGGCCTGCGGCTGCCGCGCCTGGACACGATCGTGAAGCTCGGCGGCGCAATCGAAGCCGAGCCCTGCGAGCTCTTGGCCGGGATGGCGTGGCGGCTCGGAAGCTGGGTCCAGCACTCCGGTTCCTACGCTGGTAGCGACAGCACCAGGGGTGGTTGATGGAGTCCCAGCTCGCCACCCGATTCGGCCGCAACGTCTGGCGCTCGCGCCGACACGCCGGCTTCAGCCAAGAGGAGCTCGCCCACTTGAGCGAGCTCCACAGGGCTGACGTCGGCGAGCTCGAGCGCGGACAGCGACTCCCCCGCCTGGACACGATCCTCAAACTGGCGGCGGGCTTGGAGGTCTCGACCTGCAACCTGCTGGAGGGAATGCACTGGCAGGCCGGCCATTACGTGGCGGGCCAGTACTTCATCGAAGACGGATCCGAGCGACTTGCTCGTGTCAGGCGAGGTTCGCATTGAGCCGGCCCAGGAGATCCGGTCCACCCTCTGATGAACTCCGGGCGCGATTCGGCGCCAACCTGCACGATCGCCGCAAGCGTCTGGGTCTGGGTATCAGCCAGGAAGAGCTCGCATTCCGCGCCGAGACCCACAAGACCGCCATCTCGGCGCAGGAGCTGGGACAGACGCTGCCCCGGATCGATACCTTCATTCGGGTGGCCGGAGCATTGGGGACGACTCCCAACGACCTGACGGCCGGGATTCTCTGGGTACCAGCAGAGGTAATCCTGGCGTCGGGAGGTTTTGACGTTCCGGACGACAAAGCGCTCACGGCGGAGGTCGCCGCCCTGCGTAGACAGGCTCGATGAACGCTGCCGGGAGACCCGGGGACCTCTCCTATGAGGCGAGGGCGAGGCTCGCCGACAACCTTTTCCTGCAGCGAAAGCGCGCCGGCTACTCCCAGGAAGCACTTGGCAGGCGGGCGATGGTGTCTCCCGGCGGGATCGGTGACATCGAGAATGGAAAGGTTCTCGGGCTACTCGACACTTACGTCAGGCTCGCCGGAGGGCTCGGCATCACCCTCGACGACCTTCTCGCCGGGGTGACATGGACTCCCGCCGTCGTGGAGCTTGAATACGACGCCGGCTACGAGGTCAAGTTCGAGGTGGAACCCGACCGTCCTGATGAATAGGCGCGCAGCGTCTCCTGGACTGAAGCCGCTACCGCAGAAGCCTCAGAGCTTGCTGTGGGCTTCAAGCTCTGCTTCCCATTGGGCACTGGAGTCCAAAAATGCCCGCAGGCACCCCTCTTCGACAGGCGCCCGAGCCCATTCCTGATATTCGAGGCCATAGGCATGGGCAATGGAAGACGGGTCGTCCGACGTTTCCCATTCTTCGGCCGACTGCGACATGGGCTGGGATCCGCAGATTTCATACGCGAGCTGGAAGTTGTCCCTTTCAACCCCCGTCCACTGGCGATACAACTGCTCAGTGAGCGGCGCCACGCCGGAAGCCACCGTGTGCGCCGCGTGTGCCTTGGCGCGGCGACGCGCTGCCTTCCGTCGGCGGGCCATTTCAGCGGTTTCTTCGGCTTCACGGGTTTCACGGACCGCACGCCGGTGTTCCCGCTCGGACATCTGCTGCTTGGGCGGCTGCGACACCGTTGCGGAGCCCGCAGTTGAATGCGATGCGGTTCCACACCCAGCAAGTACGGCGACCATGAGCGCCGTCGCGGCGAGTCTCAACCATCCCCAGGCAGACACGGCGAGAACCCTATCTGTTCTCAAATCATCCCTTGCTATTTCCTGATGCGTGTAGGCACGAGCGCGCCTGTGGGTCAGGCGCGGTGACGCGCGGCGTAGTGCAGCCTGCCGGCGAACCAAAGACACGCACCCACGGCAAGTGGGATGACGCCGCTGGCGTTGCCGGTGACGGCGAGGCCCATCGCGCCGAGGAGAACGAGGAGCACACCGCCGACCCGCAGCAGCAGCCCGCCGAGGAACCAGAAGCCCAGGAGGGCGAGGATCAAGATGCCGATCGCCGATGCAGTCACTGACGCGCCCCTTTCTCGTCGGCTAGATCCAACCCTCTTTCCTCGAAGCTCTCCCCGTTGACCAGCGCCTTGAGCCGGTCCCGCTCCGCATCTCCCCGGCGCATGATGTGGGTGTAGACGCGCAGGGTGAACTTCGGATCGGTGTGGCCGAGCTGGGTCATCACCGAGGCGGGGTCCTCGCCGGTCGCGACGAGGATCGAGGCGAAGGTGTGCCGCAGTTTGTGCGGCGTCAGACCACGCGGTAGCGGCATCGCGCCCCGTTCCTCCAGCAGTTCGTTCGCCCGTTTAACGGCAGAGGCGAGGACTCGGTTGCGCAGGTTGTCCTTGTCCCGCCGACCGCCCGCGCTGGTGGGAAAGACCGAATCGTCAGCTCCGGTGCGAGCGGCACGCGCCTTCTGCATTGCGAGTTCGTCGCGGAGGATCGGCAGCAGGTGGATCTCCCGCAGCCCGGCCGTGGTCTTCGAGCGCGCGATGTGAAGGCGGCCGTTGGCGAGATCGACGTCGCGCCAGGTCAGAGCGCAGAGTTCGTTGGCTCTGAGGCCGGCGAAGAGGAGCGTCGCGATGATCGGACGACGGTCGGTCGTGTGAAAGTGGCAGTCGCGGTCAAGCTGGCCAGCGGCCTCCAGCAGCGTCTTGATCTGCTCAACCGAGTCGAGGTGCACGGGTGCGCGCTTCGTCACCTTGAGCCGGCGGCGTCTGCCCAGCGCCGGATTGCGGTGGATGTGTTCGTACTCCACCGCCATCGAAAGAACCCACTGCAGCCCGTCGATCGCTTTGTTGATCGTCGAGGCGCCGAGCGGCCGCAGAACCTGCCCGTGCTTGTTGCGCATCGGGTTTTCGGCCTCGATCGCGCGGCGCCGGGCATCGGAGAGCTCGACCATGTAGCGACGGTAGGCGTCGACCGCCGGGACGTCGATCTCGTCCAGCGGCCAGTCGCCGAAGTAGGGGATCAGGTGGCTGAGCGACCACTCCATGTACTCGTGGGTGTGCCGGCTGACTTCACCTCGGCGCGCCTCGTGCAGGCGCAAGGCGAACTCACCGAAGGTCGGCATCGTCTGCGTGGCCCGCTCATCGGCGGCCTTTCGGCCCCGCGGCGGAGGAACCCAAAGTCCGCGCCTCACATCGGCCATTACGTTGTCGAGCTCCTGCTCGGCGCGCTTGCGGGTCCAGCCTTCGGACTCCAGGCCGAGCGTCAGGTACTGGCGCTCCCCGTAGGCGCGGAAGCGAAGGGCGTATCCGCGACCGCTCTTCCATCGCCTCTCCAGAACCTGCCCTTCCGATCTTCCAGCCACTCGGATCACCTCCTGTCCGGGGGCGTCGGAGCACGGCAGGCGCGACCGCCAAGTGGCGACAGGGACCTCCTCGCCTCTAGGCTGATCATCGCGCCGTAGGTCACTTCTCCGGCGCCGGGCCGGGGGCGTTCCTGCGCCGCCCGGCCGTTCTTGCTTGCCTGCCGACAATAGCTCTGTGTCGGCGTGGAAGCGAGTCGCGGCGGGCATCGCCGGCAATCGACACCGATCCAGGCCCAAGGCGAGACTCGGAGGCCCCGATCGTGTCGATCCGGGCGCTCACCTCGCTCGGATCGAAGCGCAGTCGCGGGCGCTCTCCACCGCCGAGCCGGCGGGCCCCGAGCTCATCGGCATGGGTGTAGACCCAGGAGCGATCGACGCCGCACCACTGCGCGACCTCGGCAGCGTTCATCAGTCGGGGCGGCTGCGCGGTCGGGCGATCTACCCTCACCAGCTTGGCGATCCGCTGAGCCAGAACCTCGATCGTCTCGCTGGTGAGACGAACCTCCTCGGGATGGCGCGAGCGATGGCGGGTCTCGCCCTGGTGCCCCCGGCGTGCGTTGCTTCCACGGTCCACCACTAGCGCTTCCTCTCCTCGCCAGCCGGCGGGCTCCCGAGCCAGTCGACCGCCCGCTCGGGTTGGCGGACGTCGCCGAAGATCGGTGCGAAGGGTCCCTGACTCACAAGGTCCCCCAGAAGGCAGATCGAGATCCGCACCGCACGCGCCCCGGCGAACCGAGGGTTGCCACAGAGCAGGGCGCTGACGCTGGCCTGTCGGCGCTCGAGCGCGGCTCGGGAGGCGCCGGCGAGGACGCAGTGGACCCTCGGGAAGCGCGGGTAGTGCTGCTTCCAGACCGGCTCCCCGTCGCTGCCCTTGAACCGATGCAGTTCCGCGTAGCGGGCGAGCTCGGCGACCAGGCGGTCGACCGAGAGGGTCGCCCGGTCGAGCTCCAGGAAGCGCTGCTCGAGGGCGAGGCGCCCTCCCTCCTCTCGCAGGTAGGTAAGCACCGCGTCGGCGATGAGGGTGCGGCGTCGACGGCCGCGGCCGCGGGAGAGTGGATGCGCTACCTCGTGGCGCCATGAGAGCGGCCCGAACTCATCGCCCCGCTCGCGCGCCGCGCGCAGGAAGGCGATGCCGGCGTCGTTGACGGCGAGAGTGTGGGCGCGGAGCTGTCCGGCGACGTCGCTCGCCGACAGCGGCCTCGGGCTCTCCTCCAGGGCGTGGGCCTCCTGCGCCAGCCTCAGCCCATGCTCGGTCGCAAACCAGAGCCTCTGGCCGGAATGCGGTGGGCGGCTGAAGGCAACCAGCTCCGCCTCCCTCAATCGGCCCAGCACCTGCTGCGCCCAGCGACTGTGACTCGCGGGCAGGTGGACCTCCCTCACCTGCTCGGTCGTGAGCACTCGGTGCTGGATCAGGGAGGCGAGGATCTCGACCGCCGTCTCGGGCAGGCCGGCGGCGGGCCGGGCGCTCGTCTCAGTTGCCACCGGTCTTGCCTCCGAGCCAGTACGGACTCTCCTCCTCGGGCTCTTCGGGCTCCTCCTCGGCGGGTGGGGCGAGGCCCTTCAGGTGAGCGAGGATCCGGTCATCGAGCGTCTCCAAGTGCTCGGAGACCTGCGCGGGCTCCGCCCGCCGGACGGCACCGCCGAGGGGTCCGCCGGTACCGGCCTCCGACTTCTCGTGCACGTCCTCGACCCGGATCCCTCGAAGGGCAAAGGGGCGGCTTAGCTCTCCTTCGTGGGTGACCTGGGTGACGAACTGAAAGCGCGGCAGCCCGACCATGACAGCGGGGCTCGGCTGCCCACCCCACTCTTTGGTCAGCAGCGCCGCCGCGTGGGAGTTGAGCGCGGTGGCCAGCATGTGGGAGCGGTTGGTGGTGAGCGCGTTCAGGGTCTGGGCGGAGAGCCGCTCGGGGTTCTGGTTCAGGAGTACGGCCCGCAGCCCGAACTTGGCGCTCTGCTCGAGCAGAGCGGCGAGGCTGCCCGAGCCCCCGCCGTCATAGCTCTGCACCTCGTCGAGGAAGACCCAGAAGGGCTTTCGCCTCTTCGCGGCCAGCTCGCCGCGGCTGCGAGCGGAGTGCAGGAGGTCGAAGACCAGCAGGTTCGCCAGCAAGCGCTCCTGCGAGTGGCCGGCGCCCGGGCAGGCGAGGACGATTAGCCCCTCGTCCATCGCCTCGCGGATGCGGAAGCTGCCCTGGCTCTGGCCGAGCAGGGTGCGCATAGCGCTTGAGAGCTGCAGGCGGTCGACGAGGTTGGTGACCGGGGTGATCGCCTCGGGACTGAGCAGCGGGAAGCGGTCGCGCCAGAAGCGCCGGGAGGCCGCGGGCAGGAAGGGCATGGTCGCCTCCCGCCAGATCTTGTCGGAGAGCAGGGTCGGCAGCTGAAAGATCGTCGGCGCCAACTCGGGCGGCAACACCTTGGCGATCCGCACCAGGGCGGCCGCGGCGTGACTCGTCAGGTTGATCGCCCGCGTCGAGCGCTCGCCCCATTCGAGCACCGAGGAGAAGGCGTCGACCAACGCGGCGACCCGCTCCTCCCCTCCGTCCTCGCCGCCGAGCTCGAAGAGGTTCCAGCCGGGCTGAGCCGCGGCATGGCCGGGGCCGAGGTCGATCTCCACCACCCGGCTGCGCAGCTTCGGATCGCTCAGGTAGGGACGGATCCGCTCCAGGGCATCGCCGTGGGGGTCGAGGAAGAAGCCGCCATGGCCCGAGCGGACCAGGTGGACGAACTGGGCGATCGCGAGCTCGGTCTTGCCATAACGCGAGCGGCCGGCGATGTAGGAGAAGAAGGTGTCGGCGGCCCTGACGCCGAGGACGCGCTCAGAGCCGTTGGTGCCGACCTTGCCGAGGGGGATCACGTCGGCCTTGTCCGGCCTGAACTCCGGCAGCTTCGGCGCCGCTGCGAGCAGCGTCCCGGCCCGGGCGACGTTGTCGCCCCTGCAGTGCATGCTCGGAGGCTTGAGGAAGCCGGCCATCTCGCTGGCGGTCAGGACCGCGCGCTTGGGCGGAGCGAAGAGGCCGGTGTCCATGCGGCGGTCGAAGCGCGCGCGCCGCAGCGGCAGGTCGGAGCCGAGGAAGGCAAGGCCGAGCGAGAGGCCGCGGGCGCGCAGCCAATTCTGGGCGGTGAAGGGCGCAAAGGCGCCGAGCAGGAGCTGCATCGTCGACTTGGCGCGAGCGCGATCGACGGCCCGGCAGCGCAGCAGGATCTGCGCTTCGAAGAGCGTGCCGGCGTCGCGCAGTTTCTCCTCCAGAGCGTCGTTGACCATCCGGCGCTCGAGCAGCTTGTCCGGGCCGGGGCGACCCTTGCTGCGCTCGTTGCCTTCGAGGCGCTCGAGCAGACTCGGGCGCTCGCCGTACTTGCGGGCGGCCCGTCGGCGCAGGGAGCGGCGCAGGCGTTCGCGGCGATGGCCAGAGGCTGGGAGTAGGTCAATGCAGACGCTGACCTCCTCCCCCTTCTTCGACCGGGAGACCTCGAGGGCCGAGGCGAAGCCCTGCAGCGGATCGGGCTCCAAGGAGAGCTGGGCCAAGGGCTCGAGACTCGAGCGGGCGAGGGTCAGCTCGGTTCGGACGGTGGCCAACTCCTCGGCGCCCTTTCGCTCGCCGAGCACGTCCTTGGGCTCGCGCACCTCGAAGCCCTCGTAGGCGCCGAGGGCTCCCCGCAGAGCCTTGCCCGACCGCTCCGGCACGCTCAGCAGGTAGACAAGCCGACCCTCGGCGTCGTTGGTGAGTCGCACCCGCACCGCCTGGGCGCGGCGATCGAACCGGCCGCGCAGACGGCGTTCGGTCGCGGCGAGCTCGGCGGCGAAGCGAAGGACGGCGTCGGTCTTGGGGTCGAAGTCGTCGGCCGGCACTACGGCCACCTCCCGGCGACTGGCGAGCGTGCGGTTGGTCAAGAGCAGCCGCTGCATAGCCAGCGCGGAGGCGATAGCGAGGGCGCCGAGAGCGAGGGGCGCGAGCGAGCCGACGGCGGAGAGCACCTGGCCGGGGCTGATGGGCGAGATGGTCCGCCAGGCGGCGATGCTGAGAGCGCCGACGAGGATCGCGATCATCGGCCTCGGGTCCTGTCGATCGCCCGAGCTCATGGACCGACCTCGACGGGGAGCAGAGATGTCGGCAAAATCGCGACGGCGGAAGCGCACAGACAGCGCGGGATAGGTGGGGTCGCGGCCCGATCGTGAGCGGTCGGATAAGCGGTTTGTTGTGCGGTCGGGTGTGTGAATAAGAGAACGAGCTCAGTTGCGTTCAAACGGGGCCTCCTATAGCAGTGGAAGGTGTTCATTCCTTCCGGAGTAGCTCCGCGAAATGGAGAAGTCAAGTCGAAAAAATCGGATTCCCCAATCGAGGGCAATCCCCGGTAATCCGCGCTAATACATTTGGGGGGTGGCTCAGATTTCTGCGTGTTTTGCGCGGATACGACGGCGCTCCGATAGGTCGTCCAGGCCGGCCGACAACTGGATCACGCGAGCGCCCACGGGGTGGACGCTCGCGTGAGACTTCTGTCGCCCTCATAAGCCGAGCTTCTCTTGAGGAGGGGAGAATCCGTGGCTCGCCGGGACTCAAAGGAATATGCACCGGCAAGACACGCTCCCTGGGTTCAAGACCGATCAACGATCCGCCGGCATCCATAAAGTCGCTGGGATGACCGCGACGCTGACCGAGCGCCAAGCCAGAAAGGCGCTCGGCGCCTTCTATACGCCCCCCGAGATGGCGGCCGCCCTTGTCGACTGGGCGGTGCGCTCGCCGGATGATCGGGTCTTCGATCCCAGCTTCGGCGGATTCGTGTTCCTGGAAGCTGCGCTGCGGAGGCTCAAGCTGCTCGGGGCAAATCCCAAGGCCACCCAAGCACAAGTCTTTGGCGCCGACGTCGATGAGGGCGCGTTCCTCCGGCCACTCGCAGGGACCGAGGAGGCTACGCTCCATCGTGGCGACTTCTTCGACATGCGGCCCGGCGAGGAGACTCCGCGGGTCGAGGCCGTAGTCGGCAACCCGCCTTACGTCCGCTATCAGGACTTCAACGGCACCGCCGAGGTCGCTCATCGGATCGCCGCTGAGGCCGGCGTGCCACTCACCCGCCTCGCCTCCTCGTGGGCGCCTTTCCTAATCCACGCGACCAGTTTCGTCAGCGACGGAGGGCGGATGGCCCAGGTCCTCCCAGCGGAGTTGATCCATGCCCAGTACGCGACGGGGATTACGCGTCATCTGGCGGCGAACTTCGACCGCATCGCAATCGCCGTCTTCGACCAACGAGTCTTCCCGGGGGCACTAGAGGAGGTCGTCCTCCTCTTCGCCGAGGGGCGGAACATCGACGCCCAAGGCTCAGTCGATCTCGTCTCATTCGAGTCCCTCGCAGAGCTCGACACCTCGCAGCTCTTTCCCGCGATCAACCAGTCCGGCGACTCGCACGCACCTGGGAAGCTCTTGGGCAGGCTCCTTCCCGCGGAGACTCGGGACCTTCTCACCGAGCTCTCCGGCAGACCCGAGACGACGAAACTCGCAGACATTGCAGCAGTCGACATCGGTGCCGTTACTGGCTCCAACGACTTTTTCCTGCTGACTCGCGCCGAGGCCAAAGGCATGCCCAGACGGGTGGTCCACCCGGCGGTAAGCAAGGCTGCGCAGATCGCTGGAGCGCGCCTCTCCGCCGAGGATCACTCCCGGCTTCTGGCCGACGGACGAAAAGGGCTCATGTTCGTGGCCGACACCGGCTCGAAGCCACGAAGTCCGGCCGTGCAGAACCGGATCGCGGTGGGCGAGGAGATGGGGGTACCCGACGCCTACAAATGCCGCGTCCGCGAGCCTTGGTGGTCGGTGCCGATTCCAAGGCGCGGCGTCGCGGATCTTCTCCTCACCTACTTCGCGAGTGAGCATCCGCGCCTTGTCCTCAACGAGGCCGGCGTCCTCCAAACGAACACGATCCACGGCGTCTATCTCAAGACCCCCATGGACGCGGCTTCGCTCGGTGTTGCCTTCTACAACAGCCTCACGCTCCTCAGCGCGGAGCTCGTCGGACGCAGCTACGGCGGCGGCGTCTTGAAGCTCGAGCCGACCGAGGCCGGCTCATTGATCCTGCCCCCCGTGCCCGAGAACCTGGGTGAATTACTGGACGAGGTCGATGGGCTGATCCGCAGCCGCGAACTGGAGGCGGCCCTCGACCTCATCGATCCGATCGTCCTCGGCGAGGGTTTGGGGCTCTCGGGTGAAGAGATCCGCGCGCTTCGCGATGGCGGTGCGCAGCTCCGTGCCAGGCGCCGGTCGCGCGGCGCCCGTCCAGTCGCCGTCCAAAGCTAGGGCAGGTTCCGCAGCGCCGTGCAGACCTGGGAGAGGACCCTGTCGAGCTCGATGTTCGCCGCCCTGACGTCCTTGGCAACGTAGGCATCCTTGCGCTCGTTCCAGCCGTAGCAGTAGACCCCGCAGGCGTCGAACCAGACGCTCGCCACATGTCCGTAGTCGATCGTGCGCCTCAGGTCGACCGCATCGATCGTGCGCACGGCTAGGAACATGTAGCAGAGGGGTGGAGCACGTCTGATCCACGTCCCGAGGTCGGAGGTCGGACCCCCGCCTTCGCCAGCGAGCCGCGCCTGCTCAGCCTTGATGTCGATGTTCTTGAAGCTCGCCTCCTTGATTCTCTTCTCAAGATCTGCGGACCCCGGTCGCCCTTCCGGGTTCTTCTGCTTCTCATTGCCGGGGTGTTTGGGGAGGCCCGTCGCCTTGGTCTCGATCACGAGGTCGACAGCGCCCCTCGCCGGGTAAGCGACATCAAGTTTGTGCTTCTTAAAGCTGAGTCCTGGGACCCCCGGCCTGCTGTGGAGCTCCTTGCCCGAACAGTTGGCGAGCAACAGAGCCAGCATGTCGTTGAAGAAGTCGCCCTTGCCGTTCCGCATGTCGCCGGCATCGGCCGTGCCGTCTGCGACCAATTGGTCGAATTCCCGCATCGCCCCCAGATAGATCTCCTCAACCTGCAGGAAAGTCCGGGCACCCATCTCACGCATCTCGACCAGTGCAGCCTGCAATGGCGCACGGCCGGGCTTGCCGATCTTCTCCGCACTCAGCGTCTGGGTCTTGCGCGCCATCCCGACCTGACCCTAACGCTCCTATCCGTCGAATCACTCAACCATCAGTCAGGCGAGCGTCTTGGCCGTGAATCGCCCCTCCTGCCTCACGTCAATTCCCTACTGAGTCCTGCAGAGGTTCACGCCTTCGGATCCCAGCGGCCGCGGAGCCCGCGTCAGTCAGGCCAGTCTGCCAGCAACGACTCAGCGTTCAAGAATCGATCGGCATTATCGATCGCATCGATCAACCAGCCAGTGTCCGGCAGCCTCGAAGCCAGCTCCTCACCAGCAGCGACCCGGGCCTGTGGATCCTCGAGGGACCATCCGCTGGCCAGGCTGGCCAAGAGCTGATCCAGTCGGGATCGCAAGGCGGCAACAGCCTCAGCCGACATAACCACGATCTCGCCTAAGCCTGGGGCGGCATCGGCCGCGAGGCGATCGAGATGGGTGACGATCAGACCCCGTACTGCATACCCACTCTTCTCCAGCTCAGTGACCGCACGGGCACGTTGATTGTGAGCTTGTCCCACTGCCCGTGCGTCGATCTCAGAACCCGGCTTGTGCTCGATCTTGCACTCGAAGGTAATTGCCTCTCGGGCATTCCCAAATACTCCGCGCCACCGGCAGTCAGTTGCGGCACCGTACTTGGGGAAGACAGCGCTGTAGCCCAGCAATCCTCCGATGGCGCCAAGACCTGCCGCGTACTCGTTATGCGAGCCTGAAGACAGCTGATCTGCGAGCCGTTGTCGCCAGCGGTCAAGCTTCGATCCCGGCGGGGTTCTCTCGAGCTGCTCATCAATGCTGCGCACGCAAACGGCTCGAAACTCGTTTCCGCTGACAGTTATCGCTTCGTCCGTCTGACTGCTTCGCGCTACGGAAGAGCGCAGTCGGTTAAACCAAGCGCTCGAACTCCCGCCTCGCTCAATTGCACCATCCATCGCGACCCTGCTGCGGGCTGCAGCAGCCGCATCCCCGCGCGATCCCTCAAGAAATGACGCCTTTGCCTGCGTGTACTGCATGAAGGCTCCGAGCTCCCGGAGCTCCAAGGAACCAAGTTCTTCTTGCCGCTTGCGAAAGTGAGTCTCCGCCGCCAAGTAGTCTTGCCGGCCGTTCAGCGCGAGCCAACCCCGAACTTCCTCGTCCGCTTCGTCGGGTGCGGGAAGCAAAGGCGGCGGCAGCTCGTACCTGAGTTCAGCCAGCTGCTGATCGTAGGCCGCGAAGTCGCCGTTTAGAAATTCCGTGATTCGACTTGAGAGCTCGGCGTCCCCTACCTCATCGAGCTCCTCTGCGAGATCAAGCTCAGCCTGTATCGCAGCCGACAACCCGGTCCGGTTCGCCTCCTGCCCCAAGTGAGCAGCGAAACGTCGATCCGCAAGCACGTACACAGCGAAATCACCGGCATGTCGATTGCAGCGACCGAGTGCCTGAATGATTCGTTCGTTAGTCCGCCCCGTCAGGAACGACGCATCACGTAAGTAGTCCGAGATGAACTGCTCCTGATCGTTTACAGCGCGAGGCAACGTTGCCAGCACAACTAATCTGCACTGATCCCCGGCGAAATCCATTCCGTCGAACCGCCCAGCGACGAAGAGGTGACCAGCAGCTGCAGACTGGAAGAGCTCAATCTCATCTCCCATCGAGCTCAATAGCCACACCGGCCCAACGGGCACCCCATGGGCATTCAACCATGGAGGGATTGCCGTCATCCAGCTCTCCGCCTGCGCGGTCGATGCGCAAAGCCAAATTGCCTTCGGCGTAACGCGAAGCGCGTCGAGTACAACAGATGCTGCCCGCTCCGGCAGCAACTGATCTTGGGGTGCCTCTATGTCGTTATTGAGCACGATCAACCTTCGACCTAAGGTCGGGGTATCAGCGTCAGAGCCGATCTTGGTGATGGGACCACATCCAAGTCGGCGTTGGAGGTCAGCAGGATCTCCGATAGTGGCCGAGAGGTAGAGACGCTGCGTCGGATCGCTCCAGCGCGGCAGAGTTTGCACGGGCAGACAGAACGGTCGTATCGTGATTGACCGCTGGGATAGGTAGACGTTGCACTCGGCGAGCCGGTCTCGAACGCCACGCCAGCGAAATGGTAGGTCTCGATCAGTGACGAGCTCTGGCGCGCCCTCCACGACCTCCCGGATGCGGCCCGCCACACCCGCCTGATCCAGGAAGGACATCAGCTCGACGCCCGCGCGAGGATAGGGATCATCACTTTGGGCATCCTCCAGACTCGCATAGTCCGGGAGGCGTGCAGAAAGCTCCGTAACGAGCATCGAGAAGAGTTGCGGATGTGCGTAGCGGTCTATCCGCATCGAAAATAGGCTCTGGAGGGCATTCTCCGCGAGGTGGGCATCGTCGATCACCAAAAGATCTGCGGAGTCGACCACTGGATTCGTGTTGAACATCACCCAGTAATTCATCACGCCAATTGCTGCGGCGCGTCGATACCGCCGTCTTAAGCTCAAGGGGATGTCGGGACCGCGACCCTCCATCCGTGCGACGGGGGCATTGAGGTCGTTACCCTCTCGCTCCATCTGAGTTGCAAGGGTTTTGTTACCGGTGAGTACGGCCACCGTTCGTCCTTGCTGACGCCATGCCTCTCCGATTAGGAGTGCTACCAAGCTCTTACCGGCGCCGGTCGGGAGCTCGATGGCGAGATCTGGCGTCTCGAGATGATCTAATGCGTATTCGTTGAGGACAGCGGCTTGGGCAGGCCTTAGCTCTCCAAACCGCTCCGACTCGAGTCCATCGAGAAACTGGTTGAACTCCGGGGTCTCCATTTTTGGCGCTCAGTCTTCCTCTCAGACCGTCGGCAGAGTGTTCGATGCCCGATCGGCGGTTTCAGCGGCGGCCATGTTCTGGCTTTGACGGAATTCCAGCGCCTCGGGAGTCTCCTCGTATGACAGGAGCTCTCCCGCTACATCCAGCAGATGTGCCTTGACCTCTGCGGGAGTCGCGTAGAAAAACTCGCGGCGGGTGTTGATCCGGTTTACGCGGCACGCGGCAAGGCGCTGATGAAGACTTGCCTCGATCCCAACCGCGTCCTTTGAGAACAGCAACGCGTGCGTGTCGAAACGAAAGGGAACTGAGGCGTCGCCTAACTCGCGCACGCGTTCCGAGGGATCGAGCCGTCGGGTCAAGCCGATCTTCACGACGCCCTCGCCGAATGAGCCCACGTTCGAGATCACGTAGACGTAGCCGGCGCGGATGTTCGCTGCCCGATAGTCGACGTCGTCGATCGCCCGTTGGATCCTCTCGAGCTCGGCCTCGTGCCTGGCCACTGCTTCCGCGTCCCCTTTCTCGCGCAGCGACTCCAATGCGTTCAGATAGTGCTGCCGCTCCTTTTCCAGCCGAGCCCGCTCGCGCTCCATTTCCTGCTGGGCTTTTCGCTCTTCGCGAAGCTGCTCTTTTTCTTCGCGCTCGCGCTCCTTCTCCTCGGCGAGCTTCTGTCGGTAGTCGGCGGTCAGCTCCAGCTCGTATTCACGCAACTCGTGATAGGGCCCCGATATGTGGATGTCCATCGTCCGTCCGAGGCGTGCAATCGTCGCGACAACCTTCGTTAGGCGCTCCTTGGCGGCATCGAGCTTGTAGGGCTTCAAGCTGCGAACCAGGTTGTCTGCCTCGGCGTTATAGGCACGAAGCATCAGTTTCGAGAAGTCCCGGACCATCTTTCGGCCTTGGGGGAGTGAACCGTTGACGGTCCACTGAGTGGCGCCCCTAACCGCGCCGCCGTCCTTGCGCGTCATTGCTTTAACCTGCTCACGAACCGCCTTCAGTGCCTCTTGATACTCGACGGAATCGCTGAGCGGATGGTGATAGTCGTAGACACCGGCTTCCTGGAGAAGCGCCGTCTCCTCGGTCACCACGACTTGCTGGTTCAGCTCGGCGATCTGGCGCTCGAGCTCTGTTTTCTGCAATTTTGCTGCAGCCAGCTCGGCGTTCAGCGCAGCCGTCGCCTCCTCAATCTGCCTGCTTAGCGCCTCGACGCCCGCGGTCTTCTCGCTGTCCAAACGCTCGCGCTGGGCCTCTATCTCGTCGGCCAAAGCCTGCTTCTTTGCTTCCAGTTCAAGCACGGTAAGGCCGCCGAGCCGGTCGAGCTCCCGTCGGAGCTCAGAAGTTTCTGCCGCGAGCTCCTTGGCCCGCTTGCGAGCGCCGAAAAGCGGAACGCTCTGATCAACCTCGACGCTATCCTCCCCACCGGTATTCATAGACGCCTCCCTAGGCTTAGCTCTACCGTTCTGGAAATCCTAATTGGAGGAATGGTCTGGGCGCTTCGAGAGAGTGCAGACTGATGGCGGGATCCCATGAACTTGGCGCCGCAGAACTCGCAATGGGCGTGGTCGTCTGGGTGGGGCGGCTCGATCTGTTCTCAGGCGCCCACCGAGTCGAGAAGATTCCGCCGGATGGCGGTAACAAGCTACGGCTCTGAACCACGACGTTCCGCGACGGGGACCGCCAGACTCGCAGGCCGTCCTGGCTCGGTATGCAAAATTGCCAACGGCTGCGCAGACCTCACGGCCTAGGGCCCCCGTCGCCTCAGCCGACGCCAGAGTCGTCTGCGGCGTGGAAGAGTCGCCCAGGCGAGCTCGGCCTCGAACTCGTCGAGCTGGGTCCGGAGTCCCGCAAGTCGCTGGAACAGCGGCCCCATGTTCATCTCCGCGTCGGTGGTGATCGGCTCCTCGGTCCAGGCCTCGTGGGCCTCTTTGCCGACCACGGCACGAGCGGTGTCGACCAGGCGGTCGTAGGCACCGGCGATGGCCTGCGCGCCGTCGGCGGAGAGCAGCACCTGGCAGGTCGAGATCTCGGCTTTCACGGCGGAGAAGTGGTCGGAGAGGCGGATCCGCTCGGCGCTTCGCTCCGCCGGCTCGGCGCGCCGGCGGCGGATCATGAACGGCATCTCGCCGTAGTCGAGCACGGCCGCGAGGGCGCGGGCGTGCAGATCGCGGCGGCGTCCCCGCTCGGCCCGGTCGCCGTTGATCCACAGCCCGACGAGGACGCCGAAGAGGCCGACGGCGGCGCCGATCGCGGCACCTCCCACCCCCGGGCTGATCGCTGCGAGCTGGGTCACCGGCCGCGGCCGCCGCAGCTTGGGCAGGCCCTTTTTCGCGGGTGCTTCCCGGCCATCTCGGCCTTCGGCCAAAGCCCACCAGCCCGACACTGCGACTCGCAGAAGAGATGGACCTGGACTTGGGCGGCGAGGCTCGCGAGGCCGTCGCCGGTGACCCAGCGCTCGCTGCGAGGCCCGTCAGGATCCCACATGCATAGCGACTCGTCCGACCAGCGGTGGCGAAGGCACGGCGGCCCGTCGGCATGGACGGCCGGCTGCTCCTGGCCCGGGTGGAACCCGACACTGACGTTCCGCTCTTCGGTGGAGGCAGGGACACCGACGGCGAATCGGTAGACCAGGGCGCCGGCGGTGAACTCGCGCTCGAAGGCGATGCCGTCGCGACGAGCGTCGGCCTCGAGCAGGTACTGGCCGGCGACATCGGTGACGAGGTCGCCGGCCCGCTCGTGGTCGCGCAGGGCGAGCTCGCTCATGCTCCGCCCGAGCGCGTCGGCTTCGGCATCCGGCCGCCAAGGAGGCCAGCGCCGACCGCGGCAGCCCCCTCGCCACCTACGAGACCCGCGGCGAGGCCACGCCGCTCGCGCGCCAAGATTCCTTCGATCTCGGGGCCAAAGAGGGTGTCTAGATGGGCACGGGCGCCCTCCTTGGAGCGAGCACCGAGGGCGGCGCCGACGCTCTCCGCCATCTCGGCGAGGCGCGCCGCCGCCTGGGCACGGGTGACCCCCTCGGGCAGCTTGATCGGCTCGACGACGGCGGGCGCGGGGTCCTCGGTGAGGCTGGCGGCGATGCCCGCCGAGGCGCCGCGAAGGAACCCGTACATGGTTTGGGCCAGCGGCCCGGTCTCGGTGATCAGCTCGAGGGCGAGCGCGCTCAAGTTCCAGCTGCAGATCACCGCGACGCCGCCTTCGGCCGCGTCGCGCTTCACCGCGCGCTTGACCAGCCGCAGCACGTGTGCACGGAGGGTGCGCAGATCCTGGGGGTGGCGCGCGGTCATCAGCAGGGTGTGGTACTCGGGGTCGGCGGGATCCCAGCTGCGCTGGCGACGATTGGGGATCCAGATGCCGGGCTGGTCGACACGGTCGAGGCCGACGATGAGCTCGACGTAGGGGTCGACCGGACCCCACTCGTCGATCTCGACAGGCTCGTTGAACATGAACTTGATCGCGCGGTTGCCGCCGAGGTCGACCTCGGCGCGGGGATGGCGCTTGCGCAGCCGCGGCAGGACGAACTGCGAGAAGAGCGCGATGAAGGCCTCAGGTCCGCGGTCGGTCGACGAGTCGGGCCCGAAGGCACGGAACTCCTCGTAGCGACGGTTCACCTTGACTCCGCAGTCGGCATCCTCGAGTGGGCGGTTGGTAGTGCCGTGGGCGACGCTCCCGGAGGCGAAGCCAGCACCGTCTCGGGCGGCATCATGGGTCTCGGCGATCACCAGCACGCGGTCGCGGCGGCGGCGAGCCTCTTCGAGCACCGCCATCGGCACGGAGATCTCTTTGAGGATCTCCGCCAAGGCGGCATTTGCAGGTGCGGTGTAGCTTCGGTTCGGTGGGTCTTGGGTGGTCGGCATCTGCCGCCTCGCTTTCTTGATCGTTCACGGTAGTGTTCTCTAGAGAGAACGAATCGACCGTAGCAGAAAATGTGTCTTGCGAGAACGGGTAGATTCTCGGTCAAGAACGATGTCCTCTCCGACCCCTCTCTCGCTGCTCGAGGAAGAGCGCAGGCGCTCGCCACGTAAGACTGACGCCGAGCGGGTCGCCGACATCGCGGCCCGACTGGTCGCCGAGCTCGGGGTCGAGCCGCCGATCCCGCTGGAGGTCGTCGCCTCCTTCCGCGACATCGCCGACATCCAGGTGGTGGCGATGGAGCAGGCAGGCTCCCTGGCGCCCGGTCCGCGGAACCTGGAGATGCGCCTGCGCGCCGAGGACTCGCCGCGGCGGCGACGGTTCACCGGCTTCCACGAGGTCGGCCACACCTTCCAGCCGGGCTACCGGGAGCTGACGCTCTTTCGCTGCGCGGCGCCGAGCCCGGTGAGGCGGCCGGGCGCCGACCGCGAGACGCTCGCCGACGTCGCCGCATCCGAGTTGCTTCTACCACGCGATCACTTCGGGCCGGCAACCCTCGAGTCGGATTTCTCGATCGCCTCGGTCGTGGACCTGTCGGACCGATACGAGGCGAGCCGCGAGGCGACGGCCTACCGCTTCGCCCACTTCTGGCCCGAGCCGACGCTTGTGGTAATCCTTGAGCCAGGCCTACGTCGAGACGAGCGGGACGATCCGGAGGCGGTCGCGAAGCTCAGAGTCGTATCGGCATGGCCCTATCCCCCCGGAGCATGGCCGTTCATCCCGAAGAACAAATCAGCGCTGGAGGATGGCGTGCTGGTGCGAGCGTTGGACGGCGAGATGGTCAGAGAGAAGGCAGGGTTGGAGGAGTTCGGTCTTATGAGCGAGGGCACGGTCGAGGTCAGTGCGAGGGTGTTCGGATACAGCCGGGGCGGTGAGCTGGGCCGACGGGTGATCGCGATCTTCCGCAGGGTCGGTGAGGCCGATGGCTGAGGCGCAGAACATCGGCAGGGAGATCAGACGTCATCGTGTGGAGAGCGGCCGCTCTCTCGGCCGGTTGGCCGAGGATGCGGGCGTCAGCAAGGGATACCTCTGGAAGCTCGAGAAAGGCGACGTCGAAGCGCGCCCGTCGGCCGAGACCCTCTACAAGATCTCGCGGGCGCTCGGCACCTCGATGTCGGCGCTGATGGGCAAATCGGTCCTAGTCGACGATCCGAGCGAACTACCCCCCGCCCTGATCACCTTCGCAGATCGAGAGGGCCTCGGCGCCCGCGACCGCGCGATGCTCGCCCAGATCAACTTCCGCGGCAAGCAACCCGAGGACCCCGAGGACTGGGCGTTCATCTGGCACGCGATCAGGCGCTCGGTCCCCGAGTCCGAACGGGCTCGCCGCGGGCGGAAAGCCGATTGAGGCAAGAACGCTTTGTGGGCAGATGGCGAGATTCGCCTAATAGGCGCCTTCGGTCAGGCACTGGAAGCGGTAGGTCGTCGCGATATCCGAGAGCCGCGCGATCCGGGCAGATAATCGATACTGCGGACGTTCCGCCTGTGGTCAATTGGATAGACGCCGGCCTTCAGCTGCCTCCAACGAGGCCCCTAAAAGCCGGAAATACACGTTCGAGTCGTGTCGGGCGGTTTGATGGAGTTCATCAACCTTGAGATATCTCCGGCCCGACGTAATTTCAAAGAGAACCTCGGCCAGGCCAACCAATTCCTGATCACCATCGAGGTGGGCCTCGACGCCGTTCGTCAGGGCCGGGCGGACGCGTCTAGTCCTTCGTGGACGAGCTGGGACCCGAGAGATCCGAGGCGATCGGCGGACCGGAGCAGCGGTTTCGCGTCACTCGCCGCGCTGGCACTCTTGATCGACGGACTCGATGCCTACGTCTCTGACATCACGTCGAAACCGACGCTTCTCCAAGATCAGGCTACGGCGAAAATCCTCGCAAGACAGTCCGATTCGACCAAGCGCTTCGAGGCTCTGGCCGACCTCTGCGGAGTCAACAACAATGCGCCATGGGCACTGGCCCAAGTTGCTCGTAAGTGGCGCCATCGGCTTTTGCACCGCACCTCGACCGGAAAGCCGACCGTCGCAGCACGCGACACGCTAATAGCGAACAAGGAAAGGGTCCGGTCGGAATACGCCGGACTCGACGTAGAGGCCTTTCTCGCTCGCTTTGATGAAGGCAGCGCTCCTCGATTCAAGGAGACCACGACCATGATTCGTGGATCTCATCGGTTGATCGAACAGATGGACACAATTCTTGTCGGAAACCTCGACCTGGAGAAATTCGCCCGAGAAGCCGTCGATGCGTACCTGATTGCCGATGAAAAGTTACTACTGTCGAAGCGGATCGACAATATCTGGAGCAAGGATGAGAGGAGGAGACACCGGACCCTCCGAAACGTCCTGATGAACACCGGACTTAGCACGAGGCAGCAGGCCGTAGATGGCTGGACCGACGCAACCGAGCTGTTCAAAGAGCTCGTCGGCGAATCCCCGACGAGTGTGAAGAGGAGGCTCAGTTAGAACTACCTGGGTGTGCCATCCTCGCGCACAGAGCGAAGAGGGGAGACCGAGTATCGGTCCGCGCCGTTGACGGTCCCGCTTAGGGCGTCTCCGGCCTCGCTGGCGCAAAGAGCATCCGCTCTCGATACTTCGGCGTAGAAGTGTCGAAGTAGGGAGCCGTCCAATTGGCGCTCCTGGTCGCGAGTTGCAACGGGGCGTCTTCGGTGGCTTCGAGCATGGCCTCCCGAAACCGATAGTGGTCGACAAGTCGGATCGCCTCGACTGCGTAGGTGGAAGCAACTGCCGGACCGCGGAAGGCGAGCAAGTTGTCTCCGTTCTCGTGCTCCCCGCCCGCGGCGAGATTCGATGATCCGGCGAATACCACCGCATCGGGGCCGGTGAAATCGACCACGACGAACTTGTGATGGATCACTTGCCCTGACCCACCACTGATCTCTACGCGGAAGGGCTTTGGAACCTTTGAGTGCAGATACTCGAACGGAATGAAGACAGGGCTGCTCGTTCCCGGCGAAGTAACTTTCAGCGAACCGTCGAGACGCTGGGTCGTGCCGAACGCGTAGATCTCAGAACGATCTGGCAATGCCCGAACGGCGTCGAGAACGGCTCCGCTGCCGGTGCCGATCTCCATAATCGAAAAGAGAACCGAGCTTTTCGCCTCTTTGATCGCGTCCGCGACCGGGCGCAGGGAGACTTCCGGGTCGCTATGGGGAGCAAAGCTGACCTGGAAGTCCGGCAGTTTTGGCTTCGTGCCATGCGGTTCGGGGAACCATTGAGCGGCGATCGAGCTCTTGCCGAAGCCACTGGCATCCGTCCAGGCTTGAGTGAACGCCTGCTCGTAGAGCGCTGCGACAGTCGGATCGTCGAAGACGAAGACGTTGTTCGATTGAACATAGAGACCCCTCACGGAGAAGTTGGCAGAGCCGCTGAGGACCTTGATCGCATCTTCCCCCCGCTTCTGGATCAAGATCTTGTCGTGGGCATACCGAGAGAAATGGCCGACCTTCACGTTGTCGGCGCCCGCTGAGGCCGTGATCTTCTCTAGCGCTTCTACCTCTCGCGGCTGGCGGGAGGAGCCTTTGCCGGCGACATGGCTTGACGAGTTGTCGAGATACAGGCGCAAGCGTGGACCAAGTTCCGCGAGCTTGGTAATCACATCGGGCTCATCGAAGTCGTAGGCGAAGACGTCGAGGCTGAGTTGTGGGTCAGCGACCGTCTCATCGATCAATTCGAAAAGCAGCTTGCGTGCATGGGCACCCAGCCAGCGATACTGGTCCTCGTAGGGAGCGGTGTCGAAACCGATCGTCGGCGAGTCCGGCTCGATCGCGGCGTTCTCGAAGCGCTCGGCGTAAGCCTGCGAGGAGATGTAGCCGCGGGTGAATCCGAGCTTGAAGTCGCCGTAACCTCCGTCACGGAGCTCAAGGGAGAACTCTGCGGTTGGGCCCGCCACGAGCTCGCTCTCGCTCCCGGCCGCAAAGAGCATCGCCGTTGCCCTGTAGGTGAAGGTTCCTGCGGGGACGTCTTTCGGATAGTGAATCCAGTGAAATTTCTGGATTGGTGCTTCGGTGGTGGGAGTCCAGCGGCGTTCGCTAGGAGTCGTATCTGCCGTAACCGCGTGGCCGAAGCTGAGGCGGTTGAGGATCGGGTAGGCGGCCGCGCCCGGCGGTTCGCACTCGACCGCAAAGCCGGCAAGTTCAGGAGCCAGGCTCCCGTCTACGTCGAAAGCGAGCAGCGCGGCGCCGTCACCGCGATGGACCGAAAACCGAAGTTGTGCGCTCATTGCCATCTCCTCGCCTCGACGGTTTCACACTAACAACCCGACCGATGGCAGATGAAGTCACTCAGGCGTTTAGGTTGCGGTTGCTTGCGATCCAACCTAGGATCGGCCGGTGCTTCGCATCCGGGCAGGTTCGGGCAAATGAGCAGTAACCCTGACTCCGGGACCGGGGGCGTCGGCTGGCTCCTGCGCTTGCTGAAGCCATTGCTTCCCGCAAAGTTCCGCGGTGACATCGACCTTCTCAATGCTCCCGTTCCGGCCACGCCCACCGGGAAGGTCAAGATCGAGAGGGACGAGGCGATCGAGCGCCTCGGTCAGGTGGAGCACATCGTCGTGCTGATGCTTGAGAACCGCTCCTTCGATCACATGCTCGGGTATCTCTCGCAGGAGGGCGGGCGCAGCGATATCGAGGGACTCCCAGCCGACCCGCGCCAGGTCAACACCTACGAAGGCAGCACCTATGCCTCACATCACCTCGATCGCACCAAGCTCGCGACCGAGGCAGAGGATCCCGGCCACAGCGGCTCCGATGTGCGCGAGCAGCTGGCCAATGAAAACACCGGCTTCGCCGCCAACTTCGCCAAGCATGCCGCGCACTACGTAGCCAAGGAAGGCGGGCCGATGCCGGACCCCGGACTCGTGATGGGCTACTACGACGCCGAGGATCTGCCGGTCTACGACTTCCTGGCGGAGCACTTTATGGTCTGCGATCACTGGTTCAGCTCGGTCCCAGGAGCAACTTGGCCCAATCGCCTCTATGCGGTGGCCGGGCGGGCCGAAGGCTCCCACGACGATCTCAGTCCGCCCCTCTACGACTTACCGAGCTTCCCTCGCTTCCTAGATCAGACCGGAGTCGACTGGCGGTGGTATTCGACCGACCCCGCAAGTCTGCGGATGATCGACCCGGAGTATCGGCTGTCCCACCACGATCGATTCTCGTATTTCGACAAGCGAAAGCTCAGTGTCAAAGAGCGGGTCGTCGGTGGCTTTCTCGAGGAGGGGCCGTCCTTCCTTGATGACGCGGCCCACGACAACCTGCCGGCCGTCTCCTGGATCGACCCCCACTTCAAGGACGCCCACATGCTGGGGCCCAACTCCAACGACGACCATCCTCCCGAGGACGTAACCGCCGGGCAGGATCTGGTCCTCACGATCTACCACGCCCTGCGCCGCAGCAAGGCATGGCCGAAGACCCTCTTTCTCATCACCTACGACGAGCACGGCGGCTTCTTCGACCACGTTTCGCCGCCGCCCTCCCCGGACGACGACCCCAAGTTCAACCGCTACGGCGTGCGCGTGCCGGCGCTGATCGTCTCTCCGTTCGTGCCACCTCGATCGACGGCCCGTGACGCGGCCGGTGAGCGGATCCTCTTCGACCACACCTCGATCATCAAGACGATCCTGCTTCGCCACTGCCTTGACGAGAATGACCAAATTCCGGATATGGGGAAACGGGTGAGCCAGGCAAACCACCTCGGGCAGGTCCTGGCCGAGCCGCGCGCCGAGACGGCAGACCACAGCCACCTTGGAGCGCGAATGGCGAAATGGCGGTCGGACTGGGCAACCGCGCGCTTTGGCGATCCCGCTGCGAAAGCGCGTCCTCCCCAGCAGCTGACCGAGCTGCAAGACGGCTTCGTACGGGCAGCCCGGCGCCTGCGAGAGGCAGGGCTGCCTGACGGGCATCCTTGAGGCCGGTGTTTGGCCCTGAGCCCGGGCACTCGCGGTGCAGAGTGCCCGAAACGCCCACCATCGCCGCTAATCCGCGCATATCTGCGAGTTCAGAACGCTCCGACTGCTATACGTAAAGTCCTGCAAATCAGCAGGTTTTCGCTGCCAAAATGCGTCCAGAGCAGTGACATCGCACCCAGGAGGTCGGCGGTTCGAATCCGCCTAGCTCCACTCACCCACACCCCCCGCAACGCGCAGCTTCGTATTCCCGGGGAACTTTGAACCAACGGCAGCGGCATTTTCTACGACGCCGGAACCGAACCCGCCGCGCTCATCGGGACGGCGAGTCACCGTGACCTCGGAATCCGCGCGCGCACGCTTTTCGGGTCAGCCCGGCCGGCGGTGGCGCGATCTAGGGCGTGGCGCAGCCTCGGGCCGGAGGGTCGGAGGGGTCGGTGAAGGCGACGTCGCCCCGGATTCCGGAGCCGCAGTCGATCGCCCGGTCGGGCCCGTTGTCGCGGGCGTAGAGGCGATCGGCGCCACCGTCGCCGTGGATCGAGTCGATGCCGAGGCCGCCGACCAGGAAGTCGGCGCCGGCGGCGCCGTGGATGGTGTCATCGCCGCCGCGGCCGAGGATGATGTTGGGGCCGGAGTCGCCGTCGAGCAGGTCGCCGAAGGCGCTGCCCTCGATGCTCTCGACCGAACTGGAGATCTGGGTCGAAGGCGGGCCTCCGAATCCGCAGCCGCCGATCAGCCCCGGGCCCGGGGCGAAGCCGGCGGTGCCGCCGAGCGTCGCTTCGACCCCCTGCTTCATGCGGGCGAAGGAGACGCTGTCGATCCCCGGCCCGCCGTCGATCGTCTCTTCGCAGGGCGCGGCGATCAGCAGGTCGGAGCCGCCGGCGCCCTCCACCACCGTGGCGCCGGTGAGCGCGTCGTCGCCGGGTCCCCCCCGCACGACGTCGCCGGCGACTCCGCCGGCGTTGGCGTCGAGGCTGTCGTCGCCGGCGCCGCCGACCAGTTCGTCGATGCCGAGGCCGCCGATGATCGTCGCCGAGGCCGTGACTGGCACCGAGGGTTCGACGACGATCGTGTCGGCGCCACCGCTGCCGTTGAGGAAGAGCCCGGTCGGCACCGTCGCGATCGGGCAGCGCGCCGCCTGCGGGCCGGCGAGCGCACAGCCTTCGCCGGCGGCGATCGGCACGCCATGCTCTTCGACGATCCAGGCGCCTTCGGCGAAGGAGACGTGCATCTGGATGCCCGCCTGGTTCTCCAGGTGGATGCCCCATTCGACGACGGCGGTGAGGACGCCCAACCGGCCCGCGAGGTCGACCTCGAGCGTGGGGTGGAATGGCTGCGGTTGGACCAGTTCAAGAAGGATCGCTTCGCCGAGCGCGTCGTGGGCGCGGCCGCCGCTCATCTCGCACGATTCGGCGACGGCGGCTTCGAGGCAGCGGTCGAGGCCGCTGCCGCCGAAGGCCTGGTCGCCGCCTCCACCGCCGAGGAGTTCATCGATCCCGCCGCCACCGAAGAGCCTGTTCGGTCCGGCGTCGCCGACGAGCGTGTCGGCGAAGGGGCTGCCGACCACGTCCTCGATGCCGCTGACGGTGTCTGAGCCGTCGCCGTCGGCGGTCCCGGTCGCCAGGTCGACGTCGACCCCGTTGCTGGTGCCGGATGCGGTCCCGCCGGTGCCGGCCATCGCGAAGGAGGCGGTGTCTTCGACGCCCGGCCCGCCATCGATCGAATCGGTCCCGTAGTCGCCCTCGAGCACGTCGCCGTCACCGGGGCCGCCGGAGAGATGGTCGTTGCCGACCCCGCCGATCACCTGATCGTCGCCGCCCGGGCCGCCGTCGAGGGTGTCGTCGCCCAGCCCCGAGCCCAGATAGTCGGTCGCCGGGCCGCCGTAGAGACGGTCGTTGCCACGCCTGCCGAAGACGGTGTCGGCACCTGGGCCGGCGAGGACGAAGTCGGAGCCGTTGCCGCCGATCACTTCGTCATCGCCCGAGCCCGCGTCGATCCGGTCACTCCCTTCGCCACCTTCGATCGTGTCGCCACCACCGGCGGCACAGATCCGGTCGTTGCCACCACCGCCGATGATCGTGTCGGCTCCCTGGCTGCCGACGATCACGTCGGCATGGCCGGTGCCGTGGAGCACACCGTGGCCGGCGATCGTCGCGGGCCTGCCGAGACAGGTCGGCGCGGCGGCGGCCGTGGCGGTCGGCGTCCACCGCGCGAAAGCGAGTCCCAGGAGGACGGCTCCCAGGCACAAAGCGAGTGTCCGTCCAGGTCGCGATCCCGGCGTTCTCCCATCTCGTCTCTCCAGGACTCCGTCACTTGGTGCTTGGGGTTCCGTCACAGGATCTGCTCTCAAACAGCAATCTGATCGCGGACAAGGTCAGCCGATTCGTGCTCGAACGCGGGTCGCATCTGGTCGATTGAGGCGCGATCGAAACCGAGGCGGCGTGCTGCCTCCTGCCAGCGGCTGGTTGCCTCGCTGACCTCGACGAGGATCCCCTGGGCTTCCTCTCGATCCAGGCGAAAGAACTCCGCGACGCCCAGGAGGAGGTCGATGCTCGCGGCATTTGATCTGCCATCGATGGAGGTATGTAGGAACTTCGGCCCTGGTTCGGGATTCGGGTTGATGTCAAACGCCGGCGAGAGCGACCAGCCGCCGCTGGTGGCTCGCAGAAAGCCGTGGTTTCGAAGGTGGTCATCCGTGTTGCTGACCAGGATCGAGAAGGCAATTCGACGCCATAGCTCGCGAAGGTCGGCCGTGGCTCGATCGGAATTTTCTTCGATCACCTCCACGAGGTCGAGGTAGCTGCGGGACTCCCCATCGGTCGCCTCCAGCAGCGTCATCGCGCTCGCGTATCCAACCCGCAGGCCACCCCGGCGGTCAAAGCGATCGACGATATGGACCGGCCGGCCGGCTATCTCCTCGAGCTCAGAGGAGGCGGCGTTGATTCCAGCCTCTCTTGCCAGGCTGAGCGTGACGGCCTCCCAACCAGTCACGTCCCATTCATCGCCTTCGGACTTCGGGAACTTCGCTATGGCAATGCGCCCCTTCCGATCGATCACGTGGGCCTTCGGGCGAGCGCCGCCCAAGGAGCTCCCACCCTTGAGCAAGATGTCGAGCTCCTCCTGGTTCGCGACGTCGCGTTCAGCGCGGTCGGCGTAGTCGAGCAGGCGCGGCAGGTCGATGAGATGCGGGACGCCCTCCTCCTCATCAGCCAGGAACTCGCCAGCGTCGGGATCGCGAAATCGGAGCGCACCTTGGCGCAGGTCATCGCGGACGCCGAGGAGGTAGTCGATCTCGCCAAAGCTCTGATCCCCAGTGTTGTCGTCCACCTCGGTCTTGCCGTGGCGCCGGCGGATGAGCATTCTTCCCCAGCGGTCAGGTGAGCAGTCAGAGAGTGCCCCGAAGATGTTCCGGCTTGCAGGAGTTTGAAGCTGGCCCGAGACAAGAGGGAGCGCTGGGTCCAGCGAATAGCTGTCTCTTCTCGCAAGATATTCGGCGGCATAGACAAAGGTGGCCGACTCGACGTTTTGGCGCCGATGGGACCAGAGCCGGCCGGCGCGCACGTCCTTCCCGGCAAGCTGTACGAAGACTTCAACCGCCCGGTCAGGCATCTTCCTCCCCGGTCAAGCTCAACGGTCGAACACGCCGCGGCAGCTCTTCATCGGAGCGCAACCGCCCGATGTCCGATTCATGGGGATCCAGCGCCCTGATCAAATTCTCCAAGATGCCCAGGGCACGGAGTACTCGCAGGAGACTCTCCAGGCTGATTCCGCCGTCGCCCTGCTCGAAGCGAGCAAGCGTTGCCCGCCCAATGCCGGCACGATCCGCCAACTGCGCCTGGGTAAGCCCACGCAGCTTGCGCCAGGCAGCGATGTCTTTGGCCAAACCACGCGTGGCTCGTCTAATTGCGGGAGGAGTGCGCCGTAACCGCCTCTCCCTTTCAATTCCTGCCTCGTTGGGAGAGTCCTCTGCCATGCTCAATAACCTAGCATATAAAACTCATATATGAGTTATTAACCTATTTATTGACCCATATTCGAGTCATTAAGCTTCCTATCCCTTCTTGAGCGAAAACTGGCTCGTGCCCGAGCAGCTGCCCGCCGCGTTCGAGGTGCCTTTGACGTTGAAGGTGCCGCTGAACGAGGTCCTGCTGGTGAACTTGCCGCTCAGTTCGTAGTGGTAATAGCCGGTGGATCCGCTGGCGCCGCTCGCTTTGACTTCGAAGGTTTTGCCTTGGCCTGGCGACGAATCCCTGATCGAGGGTTTCCGTGCTGCCATCGGCGCAGCTCATCAGCGCGCGGACCGAGACGTTGAGGCTGACGTTTCCTTTGCGGACGTACACCCCGCCCTTCGTTTCGAAGCTCTGGCCCATGGTCGTCGAGGTACCGGAATAGGGGTCATCGTCGGCAGGAGCTATTCGTGCGTGGCGGAGAAGGTCATCTTGCCGCTGTCACAAGGGCCTTCCAGTCCCGGCCCACGGTGCTGGAGGGCCGAGAGAACCGGGCGCTGCCCACCACCTGCACTGCCCGCCGGTCGGTCCTGAAGAAGAAAGCTGCGAGGGCCGCGCCTTCTTCTACAACCTCTTGACCGGCAAACAGATCAAAGCCGCCGGCGCCCCGCGCTCTTCGCGGCGAAAAAGCACTTGGCGCTGATCGCAACTGGACCGAAGCTCGAGGTCACCGAGGGCCAGCGCTCGGTGACCGGGACGCTGCCGGCGACGATCAAGGCAAGCAAGCCCGCCGCTAGAAGCCCTGGGCCCTGGGGTGCGGTCGGCTCAGCCGCCTGGATGGGACTCGACGTTGATCCCGGTGACCTGGCCGGTAGCGCCGACGGTGAAGATCGTCGCGATTTCCTTCGGGCCCTTGATCGTGTAGAGGGTCAGGCCGGCACCGACGGCCTGCTTTTTAGCCGCGTGGTAGGCCTGCTTGAGTTCGCTCACCTTCGAGCCGAGGCCGATCCCCTTGGCCGTCTTGAACCGGGTCAGCGGGGTGTTGAAGTTCGGGGTCGGATTCGTCCCGGTGTCGTTCTGGCCGACATCGATGAAGACCTCCCAGACCTTGGACGCACCGCCTTTGGCGCCGGTCTCCAGCAGAGCACTTCCCAGGGCGGCCGATTCGGTCGGGCCCGCTTTGCCTTCTTACAGGCACTGGTATTCGCAGGTTTTGTTCGGGCCCCAGGCTTTCGTCACCGACGCGACCGACCCACCGAGAGCGACCCCGCCGATCGACTTCCCCGGCACGATCAGGGTGTTGGTCGTCTTCGGCAACGTCGCCTGGGCGGCTGCCGGAAGGGCAAGCGCCACGGTGGCGAACAGGACGGCAACGATGCGGGCTTTCATCCAGGTAACTCCTTGCGGTCGCTGGGTGATCCTCGGTCGGACCGGGGATCGTAGTTGGATGTCTTTCCCAATCGGCTCCCCCATCTACGCCAAACCGCGTACGCCTACACCGGTGATTGCCCGTCCGGTTACGAGCCATCCCCGGGCCGCGACTGCGGCAGCCTGGCCGCTCCCCGCTCCGTGACCGGCGCCGACGGCGGCGGCACGACGGGGCCGATGTCGCCGTCGGGAGCCTCGTCGAGATCGACGATCACCGGTGCGTGGTCGCTCGGGCCTTTGCCTTTGCGCGCCTGCCGGTCGACCCAGGCGGCGCGGACCCGTGCGGCGACGGGTGCGGCAGCGAGGATCAGGTCGATCCGCATCCCCAGGTCGCGGTGGAACATCCCGGCCCGGTAGTCCCAGTAGCTGAAGATTCGCTCGTCCGGCCAGCGGTCGCGGACGATGTCGCGCAGTCCCAGCGCCCGCAGCTCCGCCAGCGCGGCCCGCTCGGGCGCCGTCACGTGCGTCTCCCCCGCGTAGGCAGCCGGGTCGAACACGTCCTCGTCGGTCGGGGCGATGTTGACGTCGCCGCAGACGACCGTCGCCTCGGGCTCCGCCTCCACCGCGTCGCGCAGCGCGGCCAGCCAGGCGAGCTTGTACTCGTAGTGCTCGGAGCCCGGCTCACGCCCGTTCGGCACGTAGACCGAGTAGACCCGGATCCCGCCGCAGGTAGCCGCCAGCGCCCGCGCCTCGGGGTGCGGGAAGCCGGGCGCGCCCACAAGGCCCGGCACCACGTCCTCCAACCCGACGCGCGAGAAGATCGCGACGCCGTTCCAGCTCGCCTCACCGTGGACGGCAACCTCGTAGCCGCGGTCCGTCAGCTCGTCGGCGAGCAGGTCGAGCAGAGCCCCGTCGGCGAGCTTCGTCTCCTGCAGGCAGACCACGTCCGGAGCGCGTTCGTCCAGCCACGGGAGCAATCGTGGCAGCCGCTGCTTCACCGAGTTCACGTTCCAGGTGGCGATCCGCATCGGGCTGACGGTACTGCGCCCGCTCGACCGAGGGTACGATCGCTCGATGGGCACTCAGCAAGTCCCCGGTGGCGTCGTGCACGAGCTGCCCGCGGACCTGCGGGAGGCGCTGATCGCCGACGCCACGGTCCTCGACGCCTGGGAGGACATCACGCCCCTGGCCCGCAACGAGTTCATCTGCTGGGTCGAGGACGCCAAGCAGGCGAAGACTCGCGAACGGCGCATTCGCCGGACCCGGGAGGAGCTGGAAGAAGGCCAGCGCCGACCTTGTTGCTGGCCGGGCTGCAAGCACCGCGAGCGGCCCCTGGTCAAGTAAGGCTTCCGCGGGTACGCTGCAAAGCGACGTACGACACCTCAACCGTCGCTGAACAGGGGAGCCCCGTTGCCAAAGAGAGCAGGAATTTGCCTAGTCGCCGTCCTCGGCATGCTGTTTGCCCTGGCCGGAGGAGCGAGCGCGAGCGCGGCCGACCTGAATCTCGGCGCCGGCACCTACACGGTCGACACGACCGCGCTGACGTTCAGCGGACCGGCGACGAACACGATGGGCACCGATCAAGGGGGCGTTGCGGTGTTCAGCTTCGACAACGTGAGCATTCCCGCTGGAGCGACGCTCAACGTACAAGGCGCCCGTCCGTTCAAGCTCCTGGCCACCGGCAGTCTCGCCATGGCCGGCATCATCAATGCCGACGGCGTCAGTGCCACTGACTTCACCGCCGCCGCGAATCCCGGTGGCCCGGGTGGCGGAGCCGGCGGTTCCACTACCAACGTTCCGGGCCTCGGTCCCGGAGGCGGAGGCGGCACTGCCGACATCAATAACGGTGGCGGTGGCGGTGGATTCGGGGGAGCCGGGGCCAGAGGCGGCCGCGTTCCCGCCAACAGCAGCCCGGTTGGCACCGGAGGCGGCTCATATGGGGATCTCAACGCATCCCTGCAGGGCGGCAGCGGCGGTGGGGGGGGCGCCACTACCGGTGGTGGCGGAGGCGGCGGCGCCGTGGCACTGTTCGGCTCCTCGGTCACGATCAGCGGCACGGTGGTCGCGCGCGGTGGTGGGGGCGCCACCGGGGCCGGGGGCGCATCGGGTGGAGGCTCGGGTGGAGCGATTCTCATCCATGGAGACCTCGTCGAGGTGACCGGGACCCTTGATGCCTCAGGCGGCGCCGGCGGATTGGGTGGGTGCTGTGGCGATGGCGGGGGCGGCAGTGGAGGCCGGATCGCCTACCAGTTCAAGACCCTGATGGCGAGCGGAACCGCCAACACTGGCGGGGGAGCGTCAGGAGTGAGGACCACCAGCAGCTGCTGCCCCCACGGCGAAGGCTCCAGTCCTGACGCCGCCGGCTTCCCGGGCGTCGTGACGAAAGTGATCGCACCGAACGCGACTACCGGTCCAGCCACGGCGGTATCGGCCACGAGCGCGACGCTCAACGGCACGGTCAATCCGAACTCGAACGCAACGAGCTACTACTTCGAATACGGACCGACCGGCTCCTACGGGTCCAAGATCCCCGTCGCATCGGCGGCTGTAGGCGCGGATGGTTCAGACCACGTCGTCTCGCAGACGATTCCGGGCTTGTCGCCCGCCACGACGTATCACTACCGGATCGTTGCCCTAGACGCGGTCGGACTCAATGCTTTCGGTACCGACATCGGCTTTACGACTCCGGCCGTGGCGGCCGGCCCCCCTCCCCAACCGAAGCCGAAGCCCAAGCACAAGAAATGTAAGAAAGGCAAGAAGCTCAAGCACGGCAAGTGCGTGAGAAAGAAAGGCCACCGCCACCACAAGCATTGACGCGCGATCCCGATCAGCTCGTCCACGTGGCGGCTCGTCGCTGACCCTGGCCAGGGACTCGGGCATCTACCTGCCGTAGAGGAGCGAAAAAAAAGAGCGCCAAGCGCCCTTTCCATACCCAATTTATAGCCGACAGGGGGGCTTGTTTCAAGCCCTGGGCACCCCTCACAATGCCCGGCCGGAGGCCGGAAGCCACGGAGTTGGGAGGGATTGGATGGGTATCAGCGAGCATGCGGTGGTGATCGCTGGCGGAGGCCCGGCGGGAATGATGCTGGCGGCCGAGCTGGCGCTGGCGGCGGTCGACGTCGCGGTCGTCGAGAAACGGCCGGACCATGTCCTCGCCGGCTCACGGGCGGGCGGGTTTCACTCGCGCACGATCGAGATCCTCGATCAGCGGGGGGTCGTTGACCGCTTTCTCGCCGAGGGCAAGACGGCTCAGGCCGCGATGCTGGCGGCGACCGTGCTGGACATGGGCGATTTTCCGACGCGGCATCCGTACTCGCTCGGGATCTGGCAGAACCAGATCGAGCGGATCATGGCCGCCTGGATCGCCGAGCTGCCGGTGCGGATCTATTACGGATGTGAGGTGACGGGCTTCGCGCAGGACGGCAGCGGCGTCGACATCGAGCTCTCCGGCGACCGGTCGCTGCGAGCGCGGTATCTCGTTGGCTGCGACGGCGGGCGCAGCCTCATCCGCAAGGCCGCCGGCATCGAGTTCCCCGGCTGGGACCCGACCCGGAGCAACCTGATCGCCGAGGTAGAAACGACCGAGGAGCCGCCGCCGGGCATCAAGCACGACGCCACCGGCATCCACGCCCTCAACCTGATGGAGGACGGCAAGACGGTGCGGGTGATCGTCACCGAGCGCCAGCTCGGGCCCGGCAGCGAGCCTACCCTGGGCGATCTCAGCGAGGCGCTGATCACGGTCTACGGAACCGACTTCGGGGTCCACAACCCCACCTGGATCTCCCGGTTCACCGACATGACCCGGCAGGCCGCGTCCTACCGGGTGGGACGGGTGCTGCTGGCCGGCGACTCGGCGCACGTGCACTACCCGGCGGGTGGGCAGGGCCTCAGCCTCGGCGTCGGGGACGCGGTCAACCTGGGCTGGAAGCTGGCCCAGGTGGTCGACGGGACCTCCCCGGAGCGGCTGCTGGACACCTACCAGGAGGAGCGCCACCCGGTCGCCGCCCGCGCGATCCAGCACACGATGGCTCAGGCCGCGCTGCAGCGCCGGGACGAGCGCATGCGGGCCCTGGTCGACGTGGTCACCGAGCTGGCGACCATGGATGAGCCGCGCAAGCGGATCGCCGGGCTGATCTCCGGACTGGACATCCACTACGACCTCGGCGAGGGGCACCCGCTGCTCGGGCGCCGGATGCCCGATCTCGACCTCGTCAGCGCCGGCGGCCCGCCGCGGGTCTACGAGCTGCTGCACGGCGCCCGGCCGGTGCTGCTCAACCTCGGCGAGCCCGGCGGCCTCGAGATCGCGCCCTGGGCCGACCGGATCCAGCTGATCGACGCGAGCTATGAGGGGGAGTGGGAGCTGCCGGTGCTCGGCGCGGTCGCCGCCCCTACCGCCGTCCTGATCCGCCCCGACGGCTACGTCGCCTGGGTCGGAGAAGGCATCGACGCCGGCCTTACCGAGGCGCTGACCACCTGGTTCGGGCCGCCCGCCGCGCCATAGCGAACCCCCGTGCCTGAATCCGCCATGGCCGGGTAACTGGAGGCCCGTGCGCATCGTCGTCATCAACCACATCACCCTCGACGGGGTCATGCAGGGCCCCGGCCGGCCCGACGAGGACACCCGCGGCGGCTTCGTGCACGGCGGCTGGGCGGCGCGAAGAAGCGACCCGATGCTGGTCGAGGCGACTGGCGAGCGGATGGGCCAGCCGGACGGCGGCCTGCTGCTGGGACATCGCAGCTACGAGGACATGCTGGCCACCTGGAACGAGAAAGGTGGCCCCTTCAAGGAGGGACTCAACGCGACTCCCAAGTACGTCGTCTCGAGCAGCCCGACCACACAGCTCGAGTGGCCGAACTCGACCCTCCTCCACGGCGACGTTCCCGCCCGCGTCGCCGAGCTGAAGGAGAGGGAGGGCGGCAACCTGGCGATCATGGGCAGCGGCCGGCTGATCCGCTCGCTGCTTCCCCGCGGGCTGATCGACGAATACCTGCTGATGATCCACCCGCTTCTGCTCGGCTCCGGGCAGCGGCTCTTCGACCGCGGCGACCCCTTCGCCGAGCTGCGGCTGCTCAGCGCCACCGCCACCCCCACCGGCGTGATCGTCGCCGCCTACCGGCCCGCGTAGTCAGCTCGAGGCGACGTCGAGCTGGCGCAGCTCCTGCTCGTGGGAGACGGCCTGGCGGCGAAGCTGCCCGCTCGACTCGATCGTGTAGCTGCCCATCCGGGTCAGCGGCGGCGAGTAAGCGTGAATGGTCACGGCGGGCTCGGTGCCCGCGTGCAGCACCCGGTGGATGTCGCTCGCTCCGAAGGTGAACGACGAGCCGGCCTTGGCGACGCGGCCGATCGGCGCGTCCACCGGCCTGCCGAGGACGAGTCGCTCCTCCCGCACGCCACCGGCGACGACGGCGACCGCGCCGGCCGAGAGGTCGTGGTCGTGAAAGCCGGTGTCCTGGTCGTGCGACCAGCAGAGCAGCCAGACGTCGAGGTGGTCATCTCGAAGCAGCTGCTCGTAGGTCCGCTGCTCCGGATCGTGCTGGACATACGCCAGCCAGAGTGCCGGTCGCGTCGCGACCTGGGTCGCGACGGCGAGCAGCTCCGCGTCGGTGAGGTCGCGTCCGTGCGGTCGGACGATCGGCTCGATCGGCTCGATCACGCGAAGTCTCCTTCCCCTGCGGGAGTCAACAGGCGATGGGGGTTCGTGCTCAGCAACGCTTGCCTGAGCGTGGCGTCCAGCTGTGACGCCTCGGCGTCGACGACGGGCCGGTCGGAGCCGTAGACGAGCTGCTCCACCCCGACCGCGCCGATCATCGCCTCGAGCATCCGCGGCCCGTAAGAGGAGGTGTCGTAGAAGACCAGCGGGTCAGGTGCGGCCGGCGGCACCCCGCCGCGGGCCGCGAACCGCTCGAGCTGCAGGGGCGCGCCGCCGGCCAACATCGCGAACAGCACCCTCAGGCGCGGATGGGCGCGGCGCCCGGCGTGCAGGAAGGCGAACCAGGCAGCCTGCATCTGGGCGACGTAGTCGGTCAGGGCGGGCCACCAGGGCGGCAGCGAGGCGCCGGGCCCACCCCGGTCGGGGTGGGCGACCGGGCCAGGGTGGACGAACAGGGGGGCATCATGCGCCTCGAGCCGGGCGAGCAGCGGCGCGATCCGCCGCAGCGCGTCGGGGGTGGCGAGGGCGCCCGCCGGCAGCGAGATGCCCACGCAGCCGCGGGCGATCACCGTGTCGACCTCGGCCGGGTCGGGCGCCTCCAGCTGCACGGCACCCCAGCCGTCGAAGTCGGCTGGCAGGGTCTCGATGCCGAGGTGGTGGGCCTCCAGCAGCGGCACGGCCTCCTCGCCCGGAAGCGTCTCGATCCCAAGCGCGGTCGAGAGCGCGACCAGCGCCCGGTCGAAGTTTCCGCGACGCAGCTCCACACTCCGCAGGGCGACGTTCGTCGCATCGAAGGAGAGGATGCTGTCGGGCTCCCCGCTGACGCGAAACGTCCACCCCTCGCGCCGGCGAACGAGCGCCGGCGGCCGGCGGCGCCGCGCCAGCTCGGCGATCAGCGACTCGGAGAGAAGGTGCTGATGGACGTCTACTTTCTCCATTCCTGTCTAAGTCTATCAAGATTATCGACTTAATTCGAAACCGGTGACAGCCGCCGGTCAAAGTGGCGGCCGACGCGCCGCGAGTTAGACCCCGCGGTTCGTCAGCCCGAGCGCTTGCGCGTAGGAGGCTCGGCGGAGTCGCTCCACCAGCTCTTCGCGCTCGCCAGCGGTCCCTGGTTGGGCGCGCCCCGCTGCTCCAGCCTCGCCTCGCCTTCCCGCCTCGCCCGCTGCTCGGCCGCCTTCTGGGCCTCCGAGAGTTTCGCGATCAGGGTGTCGCGCGTGCGCTCGAGCTCGTCAACGCCGGTGATCCGCGCTTTCGCGCGCGGGGTGGCGGTGTACAGCTCCGGCAGATCCCTGACATAGGCGGTGAGCTCGGCCTCCAGCCGGGCAATCTGGCGGCGCAGCTCCTGCCGCACCTCGATCGTTTCGCTGTCCTCGGCGCCGTCGATATCCGCCTCCGCCGCGGGCGCCGCGAGCTGTTCCTCCGGGCCGAGCATGTTGGCGCAGGCCATCACCACGAGCGCCACGTCCTTCGGGTCCTGGCCGGACCGCTGTCCCCGCTGCAGGGCCTCGAGCGCGATCGTCTCCAGGTCCGGCTCGGAGACGACGTCCTCGGCGACGAAAGTCCCCCGGCCCTGCTGGCTGACGATCAACCCGTCCGCCTCCAAGGACTCGTAGGCCGCCCGCACCGTGTTGACGGTGACGCCGGCCCAGTCGGCGATCCGGCGCAGGCTCGGCAGCGACTCGCCCGCCGCCAGCCGGCCGGTGACGATCAGCGCCCGCAGGCGCCAGGCGAGCTGCACGCCCAGCGGAACGTCGCTCTCGGGGGGTAGCGCGAACGGGTTCGACTGTGTTAGCGTTGTCATACAGTTGCCTTAGATTCTAGCAGTCAGCTAGACGAGCTCGTGGGGGGCAGGGAATGAGCAAGCACCTGATTCGCGCCGCGGTCATCGGGACCGCGATCGCAGCCGCGATCGCGTCGAGCGCTCTCGCCAAGCCGGAGGTGGTCCGGGTCGGCAACCTGATGCTCAGGGACAACGGCGGGATCTTCCCGACCAAGCTGCCCAGGCACGAACAGGCGCCGATCGGGGCGAACATCAACGGCCTGATCAAGACCACCGACGGCAGCCATCCGCCCGCGATCAGCAGCGTCATCGCCGACTTCGACCAGAACATCCAGGTCAACGCTAAAGGCCTCCCGGTCTGCAGCGAAGGCCAGCTCGTGGCGCGCTCCTCCAAGGACGCGGAAAAGGCCTGCCCCGACGCGATCGTCGGCACCGGCACGGCCGAAGTCGAAGTCGCCTTCCCCGAACAGGCGCCGTTCGGCGCCACCGGCCCGATCCTCCTCTTCAACGGCGGCGTTCATGGTGGCACCACGATCCTCTACATCCACACCTACGTCAACGTCCCGGCGCCGACTGCAGTCGTCGCCACGGTCAAGATCACCCACATCCACCGCGGCCACTTCGGTCTGCACTCGGTCTCGACGATCCCGAGGATCGCCGGCGGGGCCGGCTCGGTGACCAAATTCCAGCTGACGATCAAACGCTCCTTCACCTACAAGGGCAAGAAGCAGAGCTACCTGACCGCCAGCTGCCCGACCGGCCACTACTACACCGAAGGCAAAGTCCAATTCACCGGTGGCCCGACCCTGCAGATAACCCACGATCTGCCCTGTACGCCGATCGGCCAGTAACCGGCCGGTAGCTCGAGCGGGGCGCTTCGGGTGGCTATCCTTGGCTTCAGATGCCAGACCTGAGGTCACGCACCGTCACCCATGGCCGCAACATGGCCGGCGCCCGCTCGCTGCTGCGGGCGGCCGGGGTCGCGCGCGAGGACATCGGCAAGAAGCCGATCGTCGCGGTCGCCAACTCCTACACCCAGTTCGTCCCCGGCCACACCCACCTGGCGCCCGTCGGCCAGGTCGTCTGTGACGCGGTCCAGGCGGCCGGCGGCATCGCCCGCGAGTTCAACACGATCGCCGTCGACGACGGGATCGCGATGGGCCATGGCGGCATGCTCTACTCGCTGCCCTCGCGCGATCTGATCAGCGACAGCGTCGAGTACATGGTCAACGCCCACTGCGCCGACGCCCTGATCTGCATCTCCAACTGCGACAAGATCACCCCGGGCATGCTCAACGCCGCCCTGCGGCTGAACATCCCGACCGTGTTCGTCTCCGGCGGCCCGATGGAGGGCGGGACCACCGAGCTGGTCGACGGCACGGTGCGCAAACGGCTGAACCTGATCACGGCGATCGCCGACGCCGTCGCCACCGACGTCAGCGACGAGGACATGGACCGGATCGAGGAGGCTGCCTGCCCGACCTGCGGCTCCTGCTCGGGGATGTTCACCGCCAACTCGATGAACTGCCTGACCGAGGCGCTGGGCCTGGCGCTGCCGGGGAACGGCTCGACCCTGGCCACGCACACGGCCCGCCGGCAGCTCTACGAGGACGCCGGGCGCGTGGTGGTGGAGATCGCCGGGCGCTACTACGACGAGGACGACGAGAGCGTGCTGCCGCGCGCGATCGCGACCCGCGACGCCTTCGAGAACGCGATGACGATGGACATCGCGATGGGCGGCTCGACCAACACCATCCTCCACCTGCTCAGCGCCGCCCACGAGGGCGAGGTCGACTTCACGATGCGCGACATCGACGAGCTCTCGCGCCGCGTCCCCTGCATCTGCAAGGTGGCGCCGAACGGCGACTACCTGATGGAGGACGTGCACCGGGCGGGCGGGATCCCGGCGATCCTCGGCGAGCTGCGCCGCGGCGGCCTGCTCAACGAAGACGTCGGCACCGTCCACGCGAAGACGATGGACGAGTGGCTCGAGACCTGGGACGTCGGCGGGCCGAAACCGTCCGAGGTGGCGGTCGAGCTGTTCCACGCGGCGCCCGGCTGCGTGCGTTCGGCGACCGCGTTCTCGCAGTCCGAGCGCTGGGACTCGCTCGACCTCGACCGCGCCGAGGGCTGCGTCCACGACGTCGAGCATGCCTACAGCGCCGAAGGCGGCCTCGCGGTCCTCTATGGCAACCTCGCCGAGCGCGGCTGCGTGGTCAAGACCGCGGGCGTCGACGAGTCGCTGCTGACCTTCAGCGGGCCCGCCGTCGTGGTCGAGTCCCAGGACCAGGCGGTCGACCTGATCCTCAGCGGCGGCGTCAAGCCCGGCGACGTGATGGTGATCCGCTATGAGGGCCCGCGCGGCGGCCCCGGCATGCAGGAGATGCTCTACCCGACCTCCTACATCAAGGGCCTCGGGCTCGGCAAGGAGTGCGCGCTGATCACCGACGGCCGCTTCTCCGGCGGCACCTCCGGCCTCTCGATCGGGCACGTCTCCCCCGAGGCGGCAGCGGGCGGCGCGATCGCGTTGGTCCAGAACGGAGACACGATCTCGATCGACATCCCGGCCCGGGAGATCAACCTCGAGCTGCACCACGAGGAGCTGGCCGAGCGCCGCGGGCAGCTGGAGGAGGCCGGCGGCTACGCCCCGGTGGCGCGCGAGCGCGCCGTCTCCCCCGCCCTGCGCGCCTACGCGGCGATGGCGACCTCCGCCGACACCGGCGCCGTCCGCGACGTCAGCTCCGTCGAGCGCGCGGTCGCGCAGCTGCCCAAGCAGGACCCGGCCGCGGTTTAGCGGAGCTGCTCCCGGCGCCATTGCTTCGGCGCGCGCCGACTCAGGGGCCGAGTTCACCGCGGCGGCGCTCCAGAAAGGTCCGCTCGGGGTCGGAGTGGACCAGCCGTAAGGCAAGGTCGTAGGCGGCACGGGACTCCTGCTCGCGGCCGAGCCGGCGCAGGAGCTCCGCCCGGGCCGCGTGGAAGTGGTGGTAGCGCTCCAGCTCGAGCGGCTCCAGCGCGGCGAGCCCGGCCGCGGCGTCTCCGGCCTCCGCGATCGCCACCGCCCGGTTCAGCTCGACCACCGCCGAGCCGGTCAGCGAGTACAGCTGGCCGTAGAGGGCGGCGATCTGCGGCCAGTCGGGTGGATCCCCGAGGTGGAGGGAGGCGATCGCGGCCTCGAGCGAGTACTGGCCCCTGCCGCCGAGTGCGATCGCCCGGTCGAGGGAGGCGCGTCCGCGCTCGATCTGCCCGCGGTCCCACAGCGACCGGTCTTGGTCCCCCAGCAAGACCAGGGAGCCGTCGGCGAAGCGGGCATCGCGGCGGGCGTCGTGCAAGGTCATCAGGGCCAGCAGAGCCTGGGCTTCGGGCTCGTCGGGCATCAGTTCGACCAGCGCCCCGCCGAGCCAGATCGCCTCGGCCGCGAGCTCGTTGCGCCCGCCGTAGCCCTCGTTGAAGATCAGGTAGACGACCCCGAGCACCATCGCCAGCCGGTCGGGCAGGAGATGGGCGGGCGGCACCCGGAAGGGGATCCCGGCATCGCGGATCTTCGCTTTGGCGCGGATCAGCCGCTTCGACATCGTCGGCTCAGAGACCAGGAAGGCGCGGGCGATCTCGGCCGTGCTCAGCCCGCCGAGCGTGCGCAGCGCCAGCGCCACCTGCGCCTCGGTCCCGAGCGCCGGGTGGCAGCAGGTGAAGATCAGCTCGAGCCGCTCGTCGGGGAAGGCGATGTCCACGGGCTCTGCGTCCATCTGTTCCGGCACCTCCAGCAGGCGGGTCTTGGCGGCGAGGGTGCGCTCGCGGCGGATTCGATCGATCGCCAGGTTGCGGGCGGTCGCGATCAGCCAGGCGCGGGGGTTCTCGGGCTCGCCGGTTCGCGGCCAACGCTCCGCGGCGGTCGCAAATGCGGACTGAGTGACTTCCTCGGCGAGGTCGAAATCGCCGAGGAAGCCGATCAGGGTGGCGAGGACCCGCCCCCACTCGCGGCGGAAGACGCCCTCGATCAGCGCTCCACCACCGGCCGCACCTCGATCGCGCCGCCGAGCCGGGCGGCCGGGATGCGGGCGGCGATCTCCAGCGCCGCGTCGATGTCGTCGGCCTCGAGCAGGTAGTAGCCGCCGAGCACCTCCTTCGTCGTCGCGAAGGGACCGTCGGTGGTCAGGGTGCGGCCGTCCTCGACCCGGATCGTGGTCGCCGTCTGGGACGGCTGCAGCTGGTCGCCGCCAATGACGGCGGGGAGCTCGGAGATCGCGTAGTACTCGCCGAGAATCGCTTTCTGCTCCGACTCCGAGAGCCGGTCGAACTCCTCCATCGAGTCGCCCGAGTAGATCAGCAGCATGTATTGCATTGAGGCCTCCTTGATCTGGGATGGTCGCACGCCCGTGCTGAGCGCGGAGCTAATTCAAAGACGAACGGGATCGGCCGAAAAGGACAGCGGGCCGGCGGAACGTCACCGAGCTTCGCCCGAGGCGGTCGCGACCAGCGAGCGGGAGCCGCCGTGGTCACGGTGCTCGCAGAGGTAGATGCCCTGCCAGGTGCCCAGCGCCGGGCGTCCGTCGCTCAGCGGCAGGGTCAGGGACGGCCCGAGCAGAGCCGCCTTGACGTGGGCGGGCATGTCGTCGTCGCCCTCCAGGGTGTGGGTCCAGTACGGGGCGCCTTCGGGCACGGCACGGTCGAACCAGGCCTCGAAGTCATGGCGCACTTCCGGCGAGGCGTTCTCACTCAGCCCCAGCGAGGCCGAGGTGTGCTGGATCAGCAGGTGCAGGATCCCGACCGAGAGATCGCTCAGCTCCGGCAGCGCGTCGAGCACCTCCGCGGTGACGAGGTGGAAGCCGCGGGGGCGGGCCCGCAACCGGATCGTCCGCTGGATCCACATCAGCTGCCGGTGACCAAGGCGCCTCCAGTGGAATCTTCGAAGCCCGACGGGGTCTGGTAAATCAGATCGATTCCCTGGCTGAACAAGAGCTCGCACAGATCTTTCCGGGGCTCTGAGGGCACCAAAACCGCTAAGTGATTGGGTTGGCCCTCTCCGTAGAAACGCTTGTAGTCGGCGAGTTGGCCAATCGCCATGCGAATCGCGTTTCGCTCAACGGTCCCCTTTGCCTCAACCAAGGTGTTGGTGGTTGCGTCAAAGAGGTCCGTTAGGAGCGGACGCGCCTCACCCGGGGGAAGAAGCTGCTGCCGGACAACCTCGTGTCCGAGGTGGCGGAGATGAAGTTCGAGAGCAAGGACCAAGCGCTGCTCGCGTCGATCAGACTCGTACGGCTCACTGGCAGGAGACACATACGCCTTCTCGGTGTGCTGCTGCTCAATCGGTACATCTTTCCTCGTTGGACCGGTAAGAACGTCGGCAAGTTTCGAGGTTGGCTCCGTCGGTTCGATGTTCCTGGGACGCAACCGAAAGACGATGACCTCTCTAAGTGGCCCGTTCTTGGTCTCGTGCGCGTCGGTTCGGTAGAACGGTTCCGCGTCGTCCACTTCGAACTCATCGAGATAAGTAATGGTTTGGCGAGCGCCCATGAAAACCCGGAGAGCGCGTTCCTCAGCGTGGTGGTTGAGGATCGCCGCATTGCCCGCCTTCATCACCTGATCACCGCGCTGACCCTCGCCGGTGTAATGGAAGCATCCATCTCCAAGCCAACCGTCGTAGTACCCGTGCTGCTCCCCCGCGACCGGGTCAGAGAAGACAAAGACGTTCGGGCTCTGTCGTGAGGGGGCGATCCCTCCTTGGCGACTACCACCGAGCTCTTTCTGCATCGCGACGCGCTCGATCCTGGCGCCAGGTTTCAGTTCCCACTTCGGCGGCATGGATAGAACCCTAAAGCGGATGACCTCCTTTGAGCGCTGCGAAGCCGCCTCGCGACGAACCAGCGACCCTCAAGTGGCCCGGCAACTCACCGATAAGGTCGGGGATGGCTGATCAAACAGATATCAATCGCGGGATCGCCGGAGCCAGTGGGCGACGTGAGTACGAGCGGCGGCGGGCGAAGCGGGAGGACGCGGTGCGGGAGCGTCACCCCCGGATCGGCAATCTGCTCCTGAAGCTGCAAGACGCGCCCGAGCATGAGAAGGCCTGGGCGACGGGAGCGGCCGGCGAGGAGGAGCTCGCGGCCTCCTTATTGCGTCGCTGCCCTGGCGTGATCGTCCTCCACGACCGGCGGATGCCCCGCAGTCGCGCGAACATCGACCATCTCGCGATTGCCCCTTCGGGCGTCTACGTCATCGACGCGAAGCGCTACAAGGGGAAGATCGAGGTCCTCAAGCCGTTCTTCGGCGACGCGAAGCTGGTCATTCGCGGCCGCGATAAGACCAAGCTCGTCGATGGTCTGGAGCGACAGGCCCAAGCGGTCGAGTCGGCGGTCGGCGGGATCGCGCCGGGGGTTCCCGTCGCGGCCTGCCTCTGCTTCCTCACCCCGGCCGGGCGATCGAGCGGAAGGGGTATCCCACTGCTGCGCACGCTCAGCATCCGCGGGCACTCGCTCTTCTCCCCACGCAAGCTCGCCAAGTATCTAAACCAACCGGGCGATCTGGGCCCAGAGCAGATCCAGGAGATCGCCGCGGCGCTGGCCCGGCACTTTCCCTCCGCCTGAGACCGCGCCCTCCCGAGCCCGGCACCGGCGGCTGCGAAGATCGCCGAGATGTCTCTTCCAGTCCCGGAACCGCTTCCGCGCGAACTGAGCGTCGGCGGGTTCGCTCGCCGTGCCGGTGGGCTGGTGCTCGTCGGGGTGATCGTTGCGCTCCTTATAAGCACCTTGCCTGGACTGGACGAGGTGCGGCAGCGGTTTGCGCACGCGCAGGCGGGGTGGCTGGTGGCGCTGTTCTTCCTCGAGGTCGCTTCCTGCCTCTCCTATGTGGTGGCGTTCCGGGGGGTCTTCTGCACACGGCTGGGGTGGCGGTTCAGCTACGAGATCGGGATGGCCGAGCAGGGGACGAACGTGCTGGTGCCGGCGGGCGGGGTCGGCGGGCTGGCGCTGGGAGCCTGGGCACTGCGGCAGGGCGGGATGAACGCCGACCGGATCGCGCGGCGCAGCGTCGCCTTCTTCGTCCTCACCAGTGCCCCGAACTTTCTCTGCGCCGCCTTCTTCGGGCTGGCGCTGGCGACCGGGGCTCTGCCGGGCGGCGGACCGCTGATCCTCACCTGGGCGCTGGGCGGCCTGGCGGTGGCGGCGATCGTCCTGGTCGCGGTGCTGCCGCGGATCCTGCGCCAGGTCGGGCCGGAGCGGAGCGGAGCCGTGGCGCCCGAGGGCAGGCGCGCCCGCGCCGTCCACTTCGTCGGCCGCGCCGCCGTCTCCATCGCCGACGGCGTTCACGACGCGGCCGTCCTGCTGCGGTCGGGACAGCCCTACGCCCTGCTCGGCTCGATCGGCTACATGGCGCTCGACGTCGTCGCCCTCGCCGCCGCCTTTGCCGCCTTCGGCAGCACCCCGCCCTTCGCCGCCTTCGTCTTCGCCTACGTGATCGGCCAGCTCGGCGGGCTGATTCCGCTGCCGGGCGGGATCGGGGGAATCGACGGCGGCCTGATCGGCGCCCTCACCCTCTACGGCAGCCCGCTCTCACAGGCGACGGCGGCCGTGCTCGCCTACCGGGTCGTCCAGCTCGGAATCCCGGCGATCCTCGGCGCCGTCGCCTTCTTCCAGCTGCGCCGCACCCTCGTGCGCGAGGAAATGCCGGCGGCGCTGTGCGAGCCGATCGACAAGCCGCTGCCGGTGTTCACGCTGCCGCAGCGGTGAGAAACGCCGATCCGAAGCCGCCTCGGTCCCGGCACGTAATCGGCACGCACACGTCTTGTTCGGTCAAGTTTGGCCAGCCAGGATCGGCCGATGGAACCGAAGAGGAAGCAACCAAGGTCAAAGCGCGGCAATGCATCAACTGGTCGGAGCCCAACTGGGAGCCGATCCTCTATCTGGCTCGCATCTACGTCGATGAATTCATGTGGACGGTCGAGATCGAGCTTAAGGGCGGGAAGCGCCTGCAGGCGTACAAGCACTACTGGACCCGCCGATACATCCATCTCGACGACGAGGCAAACGCCTTCGAATACCGCGGTGACGACCTGTACCGGCAGGTCCACGAGGAGGACCTGCGCGAGCTATTCGACCTGGTCGTCCGCCGCCCCGACCCGACGCTCCCGCTCAGGGAACGATTCGAACGGGAAGATGAATGGCAGACGATCGAAGGGGCAAGTGAGCCCGCCGACCCGCCCGATGCGCCCTTCTGACGGTCCTCTTCAGCGCTCGCTCCGGCGCGGCGTGAACCCGCGCAGGCGCAGTGAGTTGGTGACGACGAAGACGCTGGAGAGGGCCATCGCCGCGCCGGCGATGATCGGGTTGAGCAGGCCCGCCGCCGCCAGCGGCAGCGCCGCGACGTTGTAGGCGAAGGCCCAGAAGAGGTTGCCCTTGATCGTCGCCAGGGTGCGGCGGGAGAGGCGGATCGCGTCGCCGACGGCGCGCGGGTCGCCGGAGACGAGGGTGATGTCCGAGGCCTCGATCGCGACGTCGGTGCCGGTGCCGATCGCCAGGCCGAGGTCGGCCTGGGCGAGCGCCGGGGCGTCGTTGACGCCGTCGCCGACCATCGCCACGACCCGGCCCTCGGACTGAAGGCGCTCAACCACCGCGCCCTTCTCCGCCGGCAGCACCTCGGCGATGACCTCGTCGATCCCGACCGCGGCGGCCACCGCGGCGGCGGTCGCCTCGTTGTCTCCCGTCAACAACAGCGGCCGCAGGCCGAGTCCCCGCAACTGGCGGATCGCCTCGGCGCTGTCCGGCTTGACCGTGTCGGCGACGGCGAACAGCGCCCGCGCCGCGCCATCCCAGCCAGCGGCGACCACGGTCTGGCCCAGGCCTTCGGCCTCGCTCCGCGCCGCCTCCAGCTCCGGGGTCAGGTGCATCGCCCAGTCGGCGAGGAAGGCGACGCGGCCGACGACGACCGCGTGCCCGTCGACGATCCCCTGCACTCCCAGGCCGGAGCTGCTGGCGAACTCCTCGACCGCCGGGAGCGCCGACCCGCCCGCCCGGGCGCGAGCGGCGACCGCCCGCGCGATCGGGTGCTCGGAGGCGTCCTCGACGGCGCCGGCCAAGCGCAGCGCCTCGGCCTCGTCGACTCCCGGGGCCAGGTGAACCGCGGCCACAGCCATCTCCCCCGTCGTCACGGTGCCGGTCTTGTCGAGCACGACGGTGTCGACCCGCCGCGTCGACTCCAGCACTTCCGGGCCCTTGATCAGCAGGCCGAGCTGGGCTCCGCGGCCGGTCCCGACCAGCAGCGCCGTCGGCGTCGCCAGCCCGAGCGCGCAGGGGCAGGCGATGATCAGCACCGCGACCGCGGCGGTGAAGGCGAAGGTCGCGCCGACGCCGGCGGCGAGCCAGTAGGCGAGCGTGCCCAGGGCGGCGAGGATCACCGCCGGCACGAAGACGGCGCTGATGCGGTCGGCCAGGCGCTGGACCGGGGCCTTGCCGGTCTGGGCCTCGCTGACCAGGCGGGCGATCTGGGCCAGGGCGGTGTCGGCGCCGACCCGGGTGGCGCGGACGACGAGCCTGCCGCCGAGGTTGACGGTGGCACCGACCACCTCGTCTCCCGGTCCCACCTCGACCGGCAGCGACTCGCCGGTCAGCAGCGACTGGTCGAGCGCCGAGGTGCCGCGCTCGACGACGCCGTCGGTGGCGACCTTCTCGCCGGGGCGGACGAGGAAGCGGTCGCCGGTGGCAAGCTCCGCGATCGCCACCCGGCGCTCCTCCCCGGCCGCGTCGAGCACGGCGACGTCTTTGGCCCCGAGCCCGAGCAGGGCCTCCAGCGCCGCCCCGGCACGGCGCTTGGCGCGGGCCTCGAAGTAGCGCCCGGCGAGGATGAAGGTGGTGACGACCGCGGCCACCTCGAAGTAGATCTGGTCGGAGGCGGCGTCACGCGGGGTGACGAGCTCGAACGGCATCGTCATCCCCGGCTCGCCGGCGCCGAGGAAGAGCAGGGCGACTACCGACCAGCCCCAGGCCGCCAGGGTGCCGAGTGAGATCAGCGTGTCCATGGTCACGGCGCCGTGGCGCAGGTTCAGCCAGGCCGCCTGGTGGAAGGGCTGGCCGGCCCAGAGCACGACCGGCGTCGCCAGCCCCAGCGAGAGCCACTGCCAGTACTCGAACTGCAGCGGCTCGATCATCGCCAGCAGGAAGACCGGCAGCGAGAGCGCGGCGGCGAAGATCAGCCGCCGGCGCAGGTCGGCGCTGTAGTCGCCCTCCCCCTCGTCGGGCTCCACCGCTCCCGCCGCCGGCAGCGCCGCCGTGTACCCGGTCTCCCCCACCGCCTCGACCAGGTCGCGCGCCCCGACCCGGGCCGGATCGAAGCTGACCGCGGCGCGCTCGGTGGCGAAGTTGACGCTCGCCTCGACCCCGTCGATCGCGTTCAGGCGTTTCTCGACCCGCCCGGCGCAGGACGAGCAGGTCATGCCCTCGATCGGCAGGCTGACCCGTTCTTGCTCAGTGGTCTGACTCATATCCTCACCATCATACCCTAGGGGGGTATCGGATACACTCCGCTAAGACGACCCCGAAAAGGAGCGAGATGGCCAAGCGCCCGGAGCACCCCGGCTACATCGAGGACAAGGACAAGATCAAGAACCGCCTGCGGCGGATCTCGGGCCAGGTCGGCGGCCTCGAGCGGATGGTCGAGGAGGAGCGCTACTGCATCGACATCCTCACCCAGATCTCGGCCGCGCAAGCGGCGCTCGACAAGGTCGCCCTGGCCCTGCTCGGTGAGCACGCGCGCCACTGCGTGATCGGCGCCGCCGACCCCGCCGACCGCGAGGAGCTGACCGAGGAGATGATGGGCGCCGTCGGGCGCCTGCTGCACAGCCGCTAGCTCCTGGACCGCGAGCCGGCGGCAGGCGGCGGTTACCCTGACCGGCATGGCGGAGGCGACCGCACCCGACATCGCGGAGGCCGCGGAGGCGACGCCGAAACGGCGCGTGCTGATCGTGATCGGCGCGCTGATGCTGACGATGCTGCTGGCGGCGCTGGACCAGACGATCGTCTCGACCGCGCTGCCGACGATCGTCGGGGAACTCGGCGGGCTCAATCACCTCTCCTGGGTCGTCACCTCCTACCTGCTGGCGATCACGATCGTCACGCCCCTCTACGGCAAGCTGGGCGATCTCTACGGCCGCAAGATCGTCCTCCAGGGGGCGCTGATCCTCTTCCTGATCGGCTCCGCGCTCTGCGGCCAGGCGCAGGGGATGACCGAGCTGATCGGCTTCCGCGCGATCCAGGGACTCGGCGGCGGCGGCCTGATGGTGAGCGCCCAGGCTGCCGTCGGCGACGTTGTCTCGCCGCGCGAGCGCGGCCGCTACATGGGCCTCTTCGGCGCCGTCTTCGGCGTCGCCAGCGTCGCCGGACCGCTGATCGGCGGCTTCTTCACCAGCCACGCCAGCTGGCGCTGGATCTTCTACATCAACCTGCCGCTGGGAGCGCTGGCGCTGGTCGTGCTGGCGATCGCCCTGCCGGGCGTCAGCGAGCGCAAGCAGCACCGGGTCGATTACCTCGGCACGGCGCTGCTCGGCACGGCGCTGGCCTCGCTGGTGCTGCTGACCACGCTCGGCGGCACCACCTACGCCTGGGACTCGGCCACGATCGTTGGGCTCGCGGCGCTGTCGGCGCTGGCGCTGGCCGCCTTTGTCCGGGTCGAGCACACCGCGCCGGAGCCGATCCTGCCGCCGGAGCTGTTCCGCAACCCGGTCTTCCGCGTCACCAGCGCGATCGGCTTCGTCGTCGGCTTCGCGCTCTTCGGCGCGCTGACCTACCTGCCGCTCTTCCAGCAGGTAGTGCGCGGGCTCAGCCCGACCGCCTCGGGATTGCAGCTGGTGCCGCTGATGATCGGCCTGCTGGCCGCCTCGATCGGCTCCGGCCAGCTGATCTCGCGCAACGGTCGCTACAAGCGCTTCCCGATCGCCGGCACCGCGATCGCCGCCATCGGCCTGCTGCTGCTTTCCCGCCTCGAGCCCGGCACTGGCTCCTTCGAGGCCGCCTTCTACATGCTCGTGCTCGGCGTCGGCCTCGGCTTCACGATGCAGGTGCTGGTCCTGGCTGTGCAGAACGCGGTGCCCTACTCACAGCTCGGCGTCGCCACCTCGTCGGCGACCCTGTTCCGCTCGATCGGCGGCTCGCTCGGCACCGCGATCCTCGGCGCGATCTTCGCCAATCGCCTCGCCGACGAGCTGGCCGGCAGCCTGCCGTCGGGCTCGCCGGCCGCCGCCGGGCTCGCCTCCGGCCAGATCGACCCGGCCCAGCTGAAGGCACTGCCGGCGGCGCTGCACGACAGCTACGTGCACTCGTTTACCGATTCGATCTCGACCGTCTTCCTGATCGCTGCCGCGGTCGTCACCGTCGCCTTCCTGCTCGCCTGGATCCTGGAGGAGCGACCGCTGCGCAAGACGATCGAGGACAGCGGCGTCGGCGACGCCTTCGCCCCGCCCCAGGACACCGACTCGCTGCGCGAGATCACCCGCGAGCTGAGCCGGCTCGTCGGCCGCGAGCGCACTCGCCGCTTCATCGAAGGCGTGATCGAGATAGCCGAGGTCGAGCTGACCCCGGCCGAGGTCTGGCTGCTCGGCCGGGCGGTTGACGGCGCGATCCCCGGCGAGGCGCTCGAAGCCGGCGATGCGAACGACCAAGCGCTTCTGGCGGAGGCGGTCGAACGCCTGCGCGGACGCGGCATGGCCGAGCCCTCGCTGGACCCGCCGGCGCGGCTCACCGAGGCCGGCCTGACCGTCCGCGAGCGGCTGCTCGCCGCTCGCCAGCGCAGCCTCACCAGCCTCGTCGCCGACTGGGAATCCGAGGCGCCCGAGCTCGACGCGATGATCGCGCGGCTTTCGGGCGAGCTGGCGAATGCGGCTAGCTAGGCGGTCGAGCCCGATGCCTCCGGCGCGGTCAGGTCGAGGCCGTCCTCGCGGGCCGGCGTGTCCTTGCCCGACACGGTCAGGTAGGCGACGAATCCCGCGATCGTCGCCGCCAGCACGAAGCTGACCGGCCCGGTGCCGAGCGCGAGACCGCCGCGGGCGGATGAGACCGAAAGCCAATCGGCAAAGGACGCGCCGAGCGGGCGGGTGACCACGTAGGCAAACCAGAAGGCCAGGATCGAGTTCATGCCGAAGCGCCAGTAGCCGATCGCCGGCACGGCGATGATCGCGGCGAACATCAGCCCCGAGGCGAAGTAGCCGAGCCCGAAGGTGACGGCGGTCAGGTCCCCGGCCGCGGTGCCGAGGGCGAAGGTTGCCAGGACAGCGGCCCAGTAGAAGATCTCACGGCGCTCCGTGGTGATGCTGTGAATCGAGAGCGTTCCCTCGCTCACGTACCAGGTGCGGAAAACGACGGCGAGGACGACCGCGTAGAAGATCGTCGAGGCGATGTAGGGGACGCCGAGGCCGACGTGCAGCACGTCGGCGGCCATCGTGCCGAAGACGCCGACCATCGCCACCGCGAGCCAGTAGCGCCAGGGGACGTAGCGATCGGTCGAGAACTGCAGATACAGCGCCACCACGAGAGCGATGCCGCCGAGGACGACGGCGATCTCGGGAACGAGCTTGTGGACGAGGAAGTCCGAGGTCGACTCGCCCATCCCGGTCGTCAGCGCCTTGACGATCCAGAAGAAGGCGGTCACCTCGGGCACCTTCGAGTGCCGGGGACGGGTGCGTTTAGACCAGGTTCCGTGGATGGGGCGGCAAGCTACGCAAGCTGGATAAAGCGCAAATGAGATCTCAGCCGGTGGTGAAAGCCGGGCCGAGCGCAGGTGCGGTGCGGGCGTTGCGCAGGCGCGCCAGGCCAAAGCGGTCCTCGATCGTGGCGAGAAGCGAATACTCCGAGTAGGCGGCGTGAAGGCGAGCCCCGCTTCGGATCCGCGGGCCGAGCAGGATCGTCGCGATGCGACCGCCCGCCGCACCGTCACAGCAGCTTGCATTCGTCGTTCCCTCGTCGAAGGTGATCGCGAGCAGGCCATCCGGTCCTAGCGTGCCAAGCAGTTGCGGGACGATCCCGCGGAGGTATCGATCTGCCGAGCCGAACCCGCAGCTATGAGCGTCATCGCAGAGATCGGGGCTGATCCAGGCAAACGCCGGCAGGCGGTGATGCGCGAGGTCGGCCTGAAGCTGAGCTTCGGGAACGTCCCGCGCGCAGAGCGAGGGACTTGAAGTAACCGACGGGAAGTACATGAACGGGTTGTGCTTTTTGGCGTAGTTGCCGACTTCGGCACCGGCAAAACAAGGACTGGGCATCGCGCCCATGTAGGCGCGCCAGGTCTTGCCTGCGGCCGAGAGCTGCGTGGCCAGGTTCGGGCCCGAGGCGAGGCAGTCGGTGCAGTCTTCGTTGATGCCAAACGTGGAGCCGCCTGCGAGGGCAAGGTAGTTGGGGAGCGACGGATGGGTGATCGCGTGGTAGTTGACGGCCAGCGCACCCCGTGAGGCCAACTGGTTGAGGTAGGGAGCGTCGGAGGCCCCGATCACTTCGTTTAGCTCATGGTTCTCGAGCACGATCAGCACGGTGTGCGAAGCCGACGGGACCTGGGCAACCTTCGAGAAAGGAGCAGGCTTGGACGAGTCCGACGTCGCGTTGGAGGCGCCGCAGCC
>DASYJK010000099.1:0-10099 GCA_035996525.1 Solirubrobacterales bacterium | reverse complement strand
GCAGGCACTCGCGGTAGGTCTCGAGGATGACCGGGAAGCGGGGGAAGTCCCGCGCCACCTCGAGCAGGCTCTGCGACTTCAGCCGCTGCTGCCAGAGCGGCGTGCGCTTGCCCGGGTAGGCGCGCGGGATCAGCAGCGAGCGGGCGGCGTTCTCGCGGAAGCGGGCGCCGAACAGGGCCGAGCCGGAGAGCTCGGCGACGATCAGATCCTCGATCTCTTCCGGGTCGATCAGGACGAGGTCGGCGGGCGGCGGCTCATCGGCGTCGGGGAGGTGGATGACGATGCCGTCGTCGGACCAGATCGCGTCGGCCTCGAGCCCGCGCTCGTCGCGGATCTTCGCGGCCAGGGCGAGACCCCAGGCGGAGTGGACGCGGCCGCCGTAGGGCGAGAGGATGCAGAGCCGCCAGTCGCCGATCTCGTCGCGGAAGCGCTCGACCACGATCGTCTCGTCGGAGGGGACGACGCGGGTCGCCTGCTGCTGCTCGCGCAGGTAGGTGACGAGGTTGTTGGCGGCGCGCGGGTCGAGGTCGTACTCGGCGGCGAGCTCGGCCGGCTCGCGCGAGACCGCCTCGCGGGAGAAGGCGCCGATCGCCCGCCCCAGCTCGGCCGGGCGGCCGATCCCGTCGCCCTTCCAGAAGGGGACGGCGCCGGGGGCGCCGGGGGCCGGGGTGACGATCACCCGGTCGCGGGTGATTTCCTCGATCCGCCAGGTGGTGGCGCCGAGCAGGAAGGTCTGGCCGGGACGGGCCTCGTAGACCATCTCCTCGTCGAGCTCGCCGACCCGGCGGCCGTCGGGCAGGTTGACGCTGTAGAGGCCGCGGTCGGGGATCGTGCCGGCGTTGGTGACGACCAGCGAGCGCGACCCTTTGCGGCCGTGGATGGTGCCGCCGGTGCGATCCCAGACGATCCGCGGCCGCAGGTCGGCGAAGCGGTCCGAGGGGTAGCGGCCGTCGAGCATGTCGAGCACGTTCTCCAGCTGCTCGCGCGAGAGGTCGTGGAAGGACTCGGTGGCGGTGACCAAGGCCTCGACCGCGTCGACCTCCCACTCGTCCAGCGCCGCCATCGAGACCAGGTGCTGGGCGAGCACGTCGAGCGGGTTCTGCGGGATCACCGTCTCCTCGATCTCACCTTCGCGCATGCGCCGGGCGACGACCGCGCACTCGAGCAGGTCGCCGCGGTATTTGGGGAAGATCCGGCCTTTGGAGACCTCCCCCAGGCCGTGGCCGGCGCGGCCGATCCGCTGCAGGCCGCGGGTCACCGACTTCGGCGACTCGACCTGGATCACTAGATCGACGGCGCCCATGTCGATGCCGAGCTCGAGAGAACTGGTCGCGACCAGGCAGGGGAGCTCACCGGACTTGAGCATCTCCTCCACGAGAGTTCGCTCCTCATGAGAAAGCGATCCGTGATGAGCGCGCGCGATCTCTACGTAGGCGTGCTGTGAAGAGCCGGGAGGGGATCCTGCGGGCGGGGGCTTCGCCTCCGTTCTCGGACCCCCTCCCGGCTCTTCCGAGCGCGAATCGTTCTCGTCGACCGCGGCTGGGGCGGTGTGTCCCGCGTGCTCCGTAGCGGGAAGCTCCTGCTCGCCTTCACCATTAGCCAGCTCGTTGAGGCGCTTGGCCAGGCGCTCGGAGGCGCGGCGGTTGTTGACGAAGATGATCGTGGAGGTGTGGTCTTGGACCAGCTCCAGAAGCTTGGGATAGATCGCGGGCCAGATCGAGCGGACGTGGGCGCTCGGCTCGATTTCCGACGGCGGAACGCCATTCTCCGAGGGATAGGCGGGGGCGCCGGGGTCGGACATGTCCTCGACCGGCACCACGATCTCGAGGTCGAGCTTCTTCACCCGCCCCGCATCGACGATCTTGCACTCCCGCTTCGGCCCGACGAGAAATTTCGCGATCCGCTCCAATGGCCTCTGAGTAGCCGAGAGCCCAATCCGCTGAATCCCGGACCCGGCTTTGCCGCCCGAACCCTTTGGCTGTTCGGGGTCATCGACCGGTGACGAGGGATCAGGGGAGGCCTCGACGGAACCTCCCGCTGTTCGTGACGGCGAGGCCTCCCCTGGTCCCTCCCCCACCGCCCCCTGAACCAGAGCGTCCAACCGCTCCAGGGTCAATGCCAGGTGCGCCCCCCGCTTGGTTTGGGCGACCGCATGGATCTCGTCGATGATCACCGCTTCGGTCGTCGCCAGGATCCCGCGCACGTTCGAAGACAGCATCAGGTAGAGCGACTCGGGCGTGGTGATGAGGATGTCCGGCGGCGCTTTCGCCATCGCCCGGCGCTCGGACTGGGGCGTGTCGCCGGTCCGCAGCCCGACCGAGATCTCCGCCCCGATCCCGCGCAGCGGGGCCCGCAGGTTGCGCTCGATGTCGTAGGAGAGCGCCTTCAGCGGTGAGACGTAGACGAGGCGGACGCCCGTTCCCAGCTGGGGCGCACGGGCCAGCTTGTCGATCCCCCAGAGGAAGCTGGCCAGGGTCTTCCCAGAGCCGGTCGGGGCGCAGATCAGCGCGTTGGCGCCGCCGGAGATCGCCTCCCAGCCCCCCGCCTGCGCCGGCGTCGGCCCCTCGAACGAGGCCTCGAACCACTTCCGCACCGGCGCGCTGAACGGCGCCAGCGGATCAGATTTCGTGCTCTGTTTCGACTTCGCGGCCAACCCAGTGATCTTACGCAGCCGCGCTCGGCGGCCCGAGACACCCCGTCGACGGGCCGAAAACCCAACCTATGACGTGGGAAATCGGCCCGTCGGCCGGCTGTTAAGGGGTGCCGCCGGCGAACTTCACGTAGGCGAACCAGGACTTCTTCGGGATGAAGCCCTTGGCGAAGAGGCCGGAGCCGTCGCAGAAGTTGCAGGCGCCCGGGTCGTCGTCGACCGAGAACCAGTAGACCCGCTGCAGCTTCCATTTCACCTGGTTGCGCTCGAGCAGGCCGAAGGCGCCCTTGAGCTGCTTCACCTGGCCGGCCGGGCCCTGGGCGAAGGAGTTGCTGCCATCGGAGGCGGGCGGGCCGGAGCTCCAGCCGAGCTCGGTGATCCAGAGCTTCTTGGCGGCATCGCCGTTTTTCTTCAGGACCGCGCGGACGTCTTCGATCTTTTCGGTCAGGTTCTTGTAGCTGCCGGTGTAGGGATGCAGGGCGATGCCGGTGAACTTGGCCTTGATCCCGGGGGTCGAGTGGTACATCTGGTCGAGGAAGTCGGCGGCGAAGTAGGCCTGCGGCGGACTCTTCTTGAAGGTCGCCTCGATCGGCGTTGCGAACATCCCGCCGAGGATCAGCTGCGCGCCCGGGTCGACGCCTTTGATCGCCCCGTAGGAGAGGTTGACGAGTTTGCCGTAGTCGGCTGGGTTGGGCCGGGCGACGAAGTACTTGAAGTTCTCCTCGTTCCAGATCTGCCAGGTGCGGATCGGCCGCTTCGGCACGCCCGGGTTTTCGGCCCAGAAACTGCCGTTGGGCCCGTAGCGCAGGACGGCCTGGGTGACGAAGTTGGTCCAGCCGCTGCGCTGGGCGCCGGTCTTGACCGGCAGCGTCATCGGGCTGCCGAAGCGATGGTCGACGGCGACGGCCCAGCTCGGGGCGCCGCTGAGGAAGGGGAGCACCTCGAGGCCCGCGGAGGTGGCGCCCCTGACGAGGTTGTCGATCCCGCCCCATTCGATCGGGCCGCCCTGGACCGGCTGCACGGAGCTCCAGCCGATCGGGATGCGGACGCTGTCGACGCCGCCGCGATGGAGCCGCTGGAACTGTTCAGCCGTCGGCGGCGCCTGGGGGACGACGCCCCAGAACTTGGCCGGAACCGCCTCAGCCGAGGCGGCAAAGGCGCCGATTGCCGTCAGCGAGACCGCCAGGGCGGCAATCCAGGCACGCAGCTTCCACATCCTCGACTTCCTCTCTATCGGCATCGACTAGCTGGCCTCAGGCGAGACATGCCCATCTGGGCCGCCACGCTGGCGCCGCTGGCGAATCACGACCACGGCGATCGCAATGGCCATAACAGCGGCGATCGCGATAAGGATCGGCACCACAGGGGAAGAGCCGCTGTCGCTGGATTCGCCGGCGTGTGCCTTGCCGAGCGAGCGTGCAACCGCGAGCTTCGCGGCTTGGGATCCCTTGCCTGGGTTACCCTGCTGCGTGCCGGGGTTGCCCTGGCTCGTGCCACCGCCGTTAGTGCCCGTGACACCGCCCGAACTGGCTTCTTCTTCCGATGAGTCCTTTCCCGATTCACCCGTGTTATCCGAGTTACCCGGGTTCTGAGCTCCGTCCTTGTTCTTGGACGTGGTCGCCGGCGCTTCCTTGGTCGGAATCGTGCCGGTAGCGCTCGGGGGAGCGTCGCGATATTCGATTCCGCTCGAGTCTTCGGCCTGAGCCATCGGTACAAAACAAGCCAATGCCAGCAAAGCAAGCACTGACAAAAGCCCGAGAAATGAGTGGCCCGAGCGCGTCATCGGGTGGTGGCGCATCCCATGCATGGCGCGGAAGGTTAGACCAAACGGCGGCGTTGATCGCTCCGAGCGTCCTGATCGTCGGCCTGGCCCTTGCCGGCGGCGGCTACGGAGTCTCGGCTCGGCACATCGCCGGGCTCGGCGTCTGGCTGCTGGTGGTCGGCCTGCTGGCGCTGGGAACCGCGACGCGCGCGGCGTTTGCCCGGCCGTTCTACTGGGCGAGTGGACTGCTTTGCGGACTGGCGCTTTTGTCTGCACTTTCATCCCTCTGGTCGGGTTCGATGGAGCTGAGCGTGGTCGAGGCGGACCGGGTGCTGGTCTACCTGGGGTTCTTTCTTGCCGCCTTCCTCATCGCCCAAACCGACGAAAGGCGCCAACGTTTCGCTGAAGGCATCGCGATTGCCGTCACTTTGGTGGCTTTTCTGGGTCTGGCAAGCCGTCTCCTGCCTGAAATATTGAGTGTCGGAAATTCTCTTGGGGCGGGCGCGAGATTGCGTTACCCGCTCGGATACTGGAACGCGAACGGGGCGATGTTCGGGATCGCGGTCGCGCTGCTGCTCTGGAGCAGCCGCCGTTCGAGCTTTGCGGCGCTGCGCTGGGCCGCGGTCGCGGCGATGCCGGCGGTCCTGCTCGCCCTCTACTTCACCTACTCGCGCGGCGGCCTGCTCTCGCTGCTGATCGCGGCCGGGTGCCTCCTGGCCCTCTCGCGGGACCGACTCTGGATGCTGGCGACGCTGGCGATCGGGGCGATCGGGGCGCTGCCGGCGGTGCTGGCGGTGCAGGCGCGCCGCAGCCTCGCCGACAGCATCGCCAAGCAGGCCGCCGTCGACCAGGGCCTGACGGTGCTGCTGATCCTGCTGGCCGGGACCGCGCTGACGCTGGCGCTGTTCGCCGGCCTGCGGGCGTTGGAGCGGCGCGAGGGCAGGCTGACCGGGCACGCGGTGCGGCTCTCGCAAAGCCCGGCACTGCTGAAACGGCTGGCGATCGCGGCGGCGCTGATCGCGATCGGGGTCGTGATCGCCGTCGGCGGCCGCGCCTGGAACCAGTTCTCCAGCTCCGACCTCCAGTTCCCCAACCAGCCCGAGAAACACTTCGGCCAGCTCTCCGGCGCCGGACGTCACGACTTCTATCGCGTCGCCGTCGACTCCTTCGGGGAAAAGCCGCTGCTCGGGCACGGCGCCGGCACCTACGAGTTCTCCTGGGAGCGGCTGCGCTCGATCGACATCCCGGTTCACAACGCCCACTCGCTCTACCTGGAAGCGTTCAGCGAGCTCGGCCTGGTCGGTGGCCTGGTCGTGCTCGGCCTGTTCGGGGCCTTGCTCTGGACCGGCTTCGGCGCCTGGCGGGCGGCGACCGGCTCCCAGCGCGAGCTCTGCGCCGCCCTGCTCGCCGCGATGGCCGCCTTCGCGGTCGGCGCCGCCTTCGACTGGTTCTGGGAAATCGCCGCCCTGGGCGCGGTCTTCTTCCTCGCCGCCGGCGCCCTCGTCGCGGTCAGATGCGCGCAGCTCTCGGCCGGCGCGAAAGCGCGGAGGAAAGGGGACGAGCGCCGCTACGGCCTGGCGGTCAGCGGGCTGATCCTCGCCTGGATCGCGGCGATCGGGCTGGTCGGGCCGCTGCTGGTCCAGCACGAACTGAAGTCGAGCCAGCACGCCGCCGCGGACGGCGACCTGGCGAGCGCCGTCAGCCATGCCAGCACCGCCCGCTCGATCGAGCCCTGGGCGGCCTCCCCCTACGTGCAGCTCGGCCTGCTCGCCCAGCTGCAGGGCGAATTCCCGGTGGCGAGCGAACGGCTGTCGCAGGCGATCGAACGCGAAGACCGCAACTGGCAGCTCTACTACCTGCGCTCCAAGGTCGAGCACGAAGCCGGAGAAGCGACGCGGGCGCGGGCCGACCTGGCCAAGGCGCACGAGCTGAACCCGCTCGAGACCTGCTTCCAGGCCGGCTGGAACTGTGGATAGGCGGAGGATGACCCGGCAGGCACAGAAAGCGCCCGCGCCGCGGGCCGCACCCCGCCCCCCGGCAAACCTGCCGCAGCCACCACGGACCGACGTCGCGGCGCGGCTGGGGCTGGTCGGCCCGGAGGGGTCGCGCCGACGCGGGGCGTTGCTGCGGCGGCTGCTGGCGGCGGGCGACTGGCTGGCCCTGGTCGGGGCGCTCTGCATCGCCACCGCGACGACCTCGACCACCGACGTCGCGGTGCTCTTCTGGGCGGTGATGTTCAGCCCCGTCTGGATCCTCGTGCTCAAGCTCCACGGCCTCTACGACAACGACCACCGGCGGATCCGCCACAGCACCCTGGACGAGCTCTCCAGCCTGGTCTCGGCCAGCGCCCTCGGCACCCTCGCCCTCGACGGCCTGCTGGCCCTCAGCCCGACCGGCCCACTCTCGCCGCGCAGCGCGATCCTGGTCGGGATCGTCGCCTTCCTCGGCAGCTTCGTCGCCCGCGGCGCCCTGCGCTTCCTCTGGCACTGGCTGACCGGCTTCGCCGCCGGCGTCGTGCTGGGCCCGGTCGAGGCGATCGGCGTCGTCGCCCGCCGCGTCTCCACCCACCCCGAGGCCCGCCTGCGCCTGGTCGGCTACGTCTCCCTGGACGAGGACGAGCGGGGCCCGACTCCGGACGGCCTGCCCTGGCTCGGCCCGGTCGCGGCGATCTCGCGGATCGCCGACGAGCACGACGTCGAGCGGGTGATCGTGACCGAGCAGGAGATGAGCGAGCCGGCCGCCGAGCGGCTGATCGAGGAGTGCAAGGAGGTCGGGCTGGGACTGACCTTCCTGCCCCAGCACTTCGGCCTGCTGGGGCCCGGCATCGAGCTCAACCGCCTCGCCGAGCTGCCGGTGCTCGACTTCCGCTTCTCCGACCCACCGCGCTCGACCCTGGCGATGAAGCGCGGTGTTGACATCGTCGTCTCGGCGCTGGCGCTGGCGCTGCTCTCGCCGCTGATGCTGTTGATCGCGATCGCGATCCTGCTCGACTCCGGCCGCCCGGTCCTCTTCCGCCAGCGCCGCGCCGGCATCGAAGGCGAGCCGTTCACGGTGCTGAAGTTCCGCACCATGGTCCCCGATGCCGAGGAACGACTGAGCGACCTGGTCGACCTGCACAGCCTCGCCGAGCCCGCCTTCAAGATCGCTGACGACCCGCGGGTGACCAGGGTCGGGCGGACGCTGCGCCGCTTCAGCCTCGACGAGATCCCCCAGTTCGTCAACGTCCTCAAGGGCGAGATGTCGCTGGTCGGGCCGCGGCCCGAGGAGGAGGCGGTCGTCGCCCTCTACGACGAGCGCCAGCGCCAGCGGCTGGCGGTGAAGCCAGGGATGACGGGGCCGATGCAGGTCTACGGCCGCAGCGACCTCACCTTCGAGGAGCGGCTGGCGATGGAGCGCGACTACCTGGACAACCTCTCGATCACCGGCGACCTGGCGATCCTCCTGCGCACTCCCGGCGCCGTCGTTCGCGGCGAGGGCGTCTGAGCGCCCACCGATGAGTTGCGCGGTTCCAAACCCACCGATACCGGGGGAATCGAACCGCGCAACGGTCGACCTCGAGGTCGTGATCGTCAGCCACGGTGCCGAAGCGCTGCTGCGGCGCTGCCTCGCCTCGCTGCGCGCGCACCCGGCGGCGGGCGCCGAGACGCGTGTGACCGTCGTCGACAGCGGCAGCCCTGACGACACCCCGGACATGGTCGCGCGGGAGTTCCCCGGGGTGCGGCTGCTGCGCGAGGCGAACATCGGCTTCTCGGCCGCTAACAACCTCGTCCTGCGCGAGAGCGAGGCGGCGGCGGTGCTGCTGCTCAATCCCGACACCGAGGTCTATGCGGGGACCCTTGACGCGGCGCTGGCGCGGCTGCGCTCGCAGCCGCGGATCGGCATGGTCGGGGTCAAGCTGGTGCTGGAGTCGGGCGAGCTCGACCACGCCTGCAAGCGCTCCTTCCCGACGCCGCTGAGCGCGCTCGCGCACTTCACCGGGGTCGGCCGCGCCGAGGGGGCTTCCGGCGCGCTCAGCCAATACCGGGCGACCGCGCTGGGAGACGATGAGCCGGGCGAGGTCGACGCCGTCAACGGCGCCTTCATGCTCTGCCGCCGCGAGGCCGTCGCCGAGGTCGGCCTGCTCGACGAGGGCTACTGGCTCTACATGGAGGACCTCGACTGGTGCCACCGCTTCTGGGACGCCGGCTGGAAGGTCTTCTACGAGCCCGCGGGGGTTGCCCTCCACGTCAAGGGCGCCTCCAGCGGCACCCGCCGCCGCCCCAAACAGGAGATCGCCTTCCACCGCGGCATGGCCCGCTTCTACCGCCGTTTCGACGCCCCCGAGCACAACCCACTGCTGAACGCGGTGGTCTACGCGGGTGTCGCCGCCAAACTCGCCGTCGCCCTGGCGATCAGCGCCAGCAAGACCGGCCCGCTGCGAACTGCATCACGTTCGTAATCCTGAAGATTGAGAAAATGATGCAGTTCGGGCGGGACCGTCAGAAAGGCAGCGTCTCGGCGACTTCGCTGAGCTTGGGGGCGCTCTTGTCGCGCTCGCTCAGCAGCGGGTCCTCGACCTGCCAGTCGACGGCGACGTCGGGGTCGTCCCAGGCGATGCCTGCCTCGGTCAGCGGGTCGTAGAGGCTGGAGACGAGGTAGGTGACGTCGGCGATGTCGCTGAGCACGGCGAAGCCGTGGCCGAAACCGACCGGGACGAAGAGCTGGTGGTGGCGCTCGTCGTCGAGCACGTGCGCCTCCCACTGGCCGTAGGTAGCGGAGTCGCGGCGCAGGTCGACGGCGACGTCGAGGATCGCCCCGCGGGGGCAGCGGACCAGCTTCGCCTGGCCCGGCTCGGTCTGGAAGTGGATCCCGCGCAGCGTCCCCTTCGAGGAGCGCGAGTGGTTGTGCTGGACGAACTCGACGCCGACGCCGAGCTCGGCCCAGGCGGCGCGGCTGAAGGACTCGAGCATGAAGCCGCGGCTGTCGCCGTGGACCTGGGGCTCGACGAGGACGACGCCGTCGAGCTTGGTCGGCAGTGCCTGCGCCATCAGCCGAGGCTCTTTCCGTACTGCTTTTCGTAGTACTCGCGGTACTCGCCGGAGCGGATCGGGCCCCACCACTCCTCGTTGTCGCGATACCAGGCGACGGTTTTCTCCAGCCCCTCGGCGAAGTGGACCTGGGCCTCCCAGCCCAGCTCCTCCTTCAGCTTCGCGGAGGAGAGTGAGTAGCGACGGTCGTGGCCGGGGCGGTCCTGGACGTACTCGATCAGCGACTCGTCCTTGCCGGTCAGCTCGATCACCCGCTTGATCACCTCGATGTTCTCGCACTCGTCGGGGCCGCCGACGTTGTAGGCCTCGCCGGCCTTGCCCTTGATCAGCACCGTGTGGATGCCGCGGCAGAAGTCCTCGACGTAGAGCCAGTTGCGGACCTGCTTGCCGTCGCCGTAGACCGGCAGCGAGTCGCCGTGCAGGGCGTTCAGCGTGATCAGCGGGATCAGCTTCTCCGGGTACTGGCGCGGGCCGTAGTTGTTGGAGCCGCGCACGATCGAGGCCTCGATCCCGTAGGTGTGGACGTGGGCGGTGACGAGGAGGTCGCCGGCCGCCTTCGTCGCCGAGTAGGGCGAGGAGGGATCCAGCGGCGAGGTCTCGGTGAAGGAGCCGGACTCGATCGAGCCGTAGACCTCGTCGGTCGAGACCTGCAGGTAGCGG
>DASYJK010000098.1:0-2787 GCA_035996525.1 Solirubrobacterales bacterium | reverse complement strand
CCGCGACGGCCAGTCCTACAACGTCAACGCCGACGAGGCGGCCGGCAAGGTCGCCGCCGCGCTCGGCGCCCACAAGGCGATCTTCCTCACCGACGTCGAGGGCTGGCTGGCCGACGCCGGCGACGAGTCCTCGCTGATCTCGCGCGCCGCCGTCGGCGAGGTCGAAGCGATGCTGGACGGGGTGGCGGGGGGGATGCGGCCGAAGCTGCAGGCCTGCGTCGACGCGATCCGCGGTGGCGCCCAGTCCGCCCACATCATCGACGGCCGCAAACCGCACAGCCTGCTGGTCGAGCTCTTCACCGACGCCGGCATCGGCACCATGGTCACCCCGTGAGCGCTCCGGCCGAGATCGGGCTGGACGAGGTGCGCACCCTGGAGGAGCGCTACCTGATGCGGACCTACAAACGCGGCGCCGTCGACTTCGTCCGCGGCGAGGGCCCGCTGCTCTGGGACGCGAACGGCAAGGAGTACCTCGACTTCCTCAGCGGGATCTCGGTCTGCTCGCTCGGCCACTGCCACCCGGCCGTGGTCGCCGCGGTGACCGAGCAGTCGGCGCGCCTGATGCACGTCTCCAACCTCTTCTACACCGAGCCGATGGCGCGCCTGGCCCAGCGGCTCTCGGAGTCGAGCCTCGGCGGCCGCGTCTTCTTCGCCAATTCCGGCACCGAGGCCAACGAGTGCGCGATCAAGGTCGCCCGCAAGCACGCCCACGGCCGCGGCATCGCGGCGCCGGAGATCGTCAGCTTCGAGAGCGACTTCCACGGCCGCAGCTACGGCGCCCTCTCGGCGACGCCGGCGCTGGCCCGCAACGAGGCGCTGGGGCCGATGCTGCCGGGGTTCCGCTCGGTGCCGCGCAACGACGCCGCGGCCCTGCGCGCGGCGGTCGGCGCCAACACCGCCGCGGTCCTGATCGAGCCGATCCAGGGTGAGGCCGGGATCCAGCCGATCTCCGACGAGGCCCTGCTCGCCGCCCGTCAGGCCTGCGACGAGGCCGGGGCGCTGCTGATCTTCGACGAGATCCAGACCGGGGTCGGGCGCACCGGCTCGCTCTGGGCCTACGAGCAGACGCCGGTGCGGCCGGACGTGATCACCAGTGCCAAGGCGCTCGGCGGCGGCTTCCCGATCGGCGCCTGCATCACCGGGCCCGCGGCGGCCGACGTGCTCGAGCCCGGCGACCACGGCTCCACCTTCGCCGCCGGCCCGGTCGCCACCTCGGCGGCGCTGGCGGTGCTGGAGATCGTCGACGACCCGGAGCTGCTGCGGCGGGTGCGCGAGTTGGGAGGCGAGCTGCGCGATGGCCTCGCCGCGCTCGACGGCGTCGCCGAGGTGCGCGGCCGCGGCCTGATGATCGGCGTCGGCCTGGCGCCGGGGCTCGACGCCGCGGCCGTCGGCGCCGACCTGCTCCGGCGCGGCCTCGTCGTCAACGTCCCCGCGCCCTCGACCCTGCGCCTGCTGCCGCCGCTGGTGATCGAGTCGTCGCACGTCGAGCGCGCCGTCGGCGTGATCGGCGAGGCGCTCGCGAGCGCGCGTCTGCAATGACCCGCGCATAGGACGGGTAAATGCAGACTCGTCGCGGATCGACCATCTAGGCTTGCGCGACGTGAGAGGCAAGGACCGACCAGAGCCACCAAAGCCGCTGGCCACGAGCACGGCGGAGCGGCTTGCCGCGATCGTCGAGGCGGCCGAGCGCGCCGCCGTGAAGGTCATCGACGACGCCGAAGAGGAGGCCCGTGACCGCCTCGAGCAGGCCGAGGCAGAGGCGGAGCAGCTCGTTGCCGGTCGCCTTGCCGAGCTCGAGGAGCTGACCGACTCGCTGATCTCCCAGGCCGAGGCGGTTCGGGCTCAGTCCGAGCGACTGATCGCCTCCCTGGAGGAGGCCCGTCGCCGGCTCGACCCCGGGCGGAAGCCCGGTCCCGACGGCGAGCTTGGGCAGGACGACCGCCGCGGGCAAGAGGCCGCACGTCCCTCGCACCTGACCGCGGTTGACCCGGTCGCGGAGCCCGCCGCGCCCGCCCCGACAGAGCTGCGACCCGTCAGGGGCGAGTCGACAGCGGCCGGGGCGCGCCTGCTGGCCACGCAGATGGCGGTCTCGGGCAGCAGCCGGGAGGAGATCGAGGCCAGGCTGCGAAACGGCTTCGAGATCGAGGACACCGCCGCGATCGTCGACGCGATACTCGGACCGGAGGGCTAGAGATCTAATGCACGAGGACCCGACCCGCCTGATGGGCCAGCCCGAAGACCGGGACCCGAACGGCCACAAGCCGCGCGGCAACATGCGCCTCGTCGTCGCCTGCCTCGTCGCGATCATCGTCGGCCTGGCGATCGCGGTGGTCGTGATCGCCGGCAACGACGACAGCGGCAGCTCGACCGCCTCCAGCTCCGAATCCGTCACCACGCTGCCGAGCACGGAAAGCTCCGGCTCGACGACCACGACGACCACGGCACCGACCACGACCGGGTCGACGACGACCGAAACGACGGAACCGACGACGACCACGGAACCGACCACCACGACGACCGAAACGACGCCGCCTGCGGAAGAAGAAAACGGCAGCGGCGGCATCCCGGCGCCCTGAGTCTCATCCTGCGAGACTTGCGCCTCGCGTGAGCCCCCTGCCGCCACAGTCGAGCCCGACCGCCAGCTACGAGGCGGATCCGTCCCAGGTCGATCGCGTCCTCCTGCTCTACTCGGGCGGCCTCGACACCAGCGTGATGCTGAAGTGGATCCAGGACTCCTACGAGGCCGAGGTCGTCTGCCTCACCGTCAACCTCGGCCAGCCCGGCGAG
>DASYJK010000097.1:0-20177 GCA_035996525.1 Solirubrobacterales bacterium | reverse complement strand
CGCTCCGGCGGCTCCGGCGGCGTCGCCGCCGGGCTCAACGCCCACGCCTCGATCGCGATGCCGCCGATCTTCAACTTCGGCACCGAGGAGCAGAAGCAGCGCTGGCTGGTGCCGGGGATCGCCGGCGAGAAGATCGGCGCCCTCGGCATCACCGAGCCGGGCGCCGGCTCCGACGTCGCCGGCATCACCACCACCGCGAAGCGGGTCGGCGACACCTACATCGTCAACGGCGCCAAGACCTTCATCACCAACGGCGTCCGCGCCGACTTTCTCGTCTGCGCCTGCAAGACGAGCGAGGAAGGCGGCCACGGCGGCATCTCCTTTCTCGTGCTCGAGCGCGAGATGCCCGGCTACGAGGTGGCGGCGAAGCTGGAGAAGATGGGCTGGCACTCCTCCGACACCGGCGAGCTCGCTTTCACCGACGTCGAGGTGCCGACGGAGAACCTGCTCGGCGAGGAGAACGGCGGCTTCAAGCTGATCATGGCCAACTTCGCCTGGGAGCGGCTGCTGATGGCGATCGGCGCCGTCGGCGGCATGCAACGCCTGATCGAGACCACCGTCGCCTACGCCAAGGAGCGCGAAGCCTTCGGCCGCCCGATCGGCAAGTTCCAGGCGATCCGCCACCACGTCGCGGAGATGGCCGTCAAGGCCGAGACCTCCCGCGCCCTCACCTACAACGCCCTGCGCCTCTTCCACACGGGCCAGGACTGCATCCGCGACGTCAGCATGGCCAAGCTGGTCACCCAGCGCTCCCTGCTCGAGGTCGCCGACCAGGCCCTGCAGATCCACGGCGGCTACGGCTACATGCGCGAGTACGGCATCGAGCGCGCCGTCCGCGACGCCCGCCTCGGCCCGATCGGCGGCGGCACCGACGAGGTGATGAAGGAGATCCTCGGGAAGACGATGGGGCTGTAGAACTCCTCCAGTGTCAGCGGCCGGGGCCGGCCTCGCAGGCGCGTGACTGACCCTTGCCCTCGCCGCCGTCGCAGTAATCGAAGCCTTCGCCGCCGTAGAGCTGGTCGGGGTCGAGTTCGCCGTAGAGGCGGTCGTTGCCGGCTTCGCCGTGGCAGCCGTCCTCGCCGGGGCCCATGTAACAGACGTCGTCGCCAGGGCCTCCCCAGCAACCGTCGCTGCCGGAGCTGGTGCGGCAGTAGTCGTTGCCGGCGCCGCCGACGCAGTCGCTGTTCTCGGAACCGGTGATGCAGATGTCGTTGCCGCCTTCGCCGATACAGCGGTTGCGCCGCGATCCTTCCGGGAAGCAGAGGTCGCGCTCGCCGTTGCCAACGAACTTGTCCTGGCCAGAGCCGAGGTGGGTCGTCAGGGGAAACGGCAGGCGGTCGAGCACTTCGACGAAATCGTTCCCGTCGCCCATGTTCAGTTCAATCGCCTCCACCCCTTCGAGCGGACAAGCGGCGGCGTCGTGGTTATGGGTAAAGACGCAGCCGTGCGGTGGCGTTTCCGCCATCGCACCATCGACGAGGACGTTCGAGCCGTCGGTGCTCAGACGCAGGTGGGAACCGATGGCCGAGCCTTCAATGACGATCCGGCCCGCCGGCGAGGCGATTGCGGGAAGCGACAGGAGCGCGACCACGCTCAGACAGATGATGAGCAATCTGTGAGTTTTGTGAGTGTGGGAAAACACCAGCGGCGGATGGTAGAGACCGCGGCGCCTTAGCGGGCTCGATTCAAAAAAAATTCCCATCTAAAAAGTCGGAAATTGCGGGCGTAGGATCGGGCGATGATCTACCTGCTCCGGCACGGAGACGCCGAGGACGGCAACGGCGACGACGCGGGGCGCCGGCTGACCCCCAAGGGCGAAGAGCAGGCGCGGGCCGCGGGGCGCGCCCTGGCCGCTCGCGGCACCCCCATCGACGCCTGCCTCACCAGCCCCCGAGTGCGGGCCGCGGCGACGGCGCGGCTCGCCTGCGAGGCGCTGGGGATCGAGCCGGAGACCGCGCCCGAGCTGCGCGGCGGCAGCTTTGACGCGCTCGCCCTGGCAGCCGGCCGCGGCGACGTGCTCCTCGTCGGCCACGAGCCCGACTTCTCCGGCGAGGTAGCCCGCCTCACCGGCGCCAGGGTGAAGATGCGCAAGGGCGGCGTCGCGATCGTCGACGGCTCGACCCTGGTGGCGCTGCTCGAGCCGGGAGACCTGACTTAGGCCACCAGCGCGATCACGCCGCGCAGGACGAGCAGCACGCCGATCACCGCCGCCACCCAGACCCCGGCCCGGCGTCCGTTGCGACCGAGCCAGGCGCGGAAGCGGGCCACCGCGTCCTTGGTCCAGTCCGGGGCGAAGGCATAGCCCAGCAACGGCACCTCGAGCAGCAGCTGCTGGATCACGCAGAAGACGACGACCAAAAGGACCAGCTCCGCTGAGGTCGCGTCGAGCTTGGCCATGCGGTCGAGCGCGGTCAGGTAGGAGACGCCGGGAAAGGTGAGGAGAACGCCGACCACGAAGGTGATCCGGGCCGACCCCCGCCCCAGCATCCGTTCGGGGAAGGACTCCTTCTTCTCCCCCTCGCCCTGCTTCGCTTCCTTGCGACGCCGGCGTCGCTCCCGCAGCCGCGCGTCACGATCGCTTCTGAGCACGTAGGCGACCAGCAACGCCAGCAGGCCGACGACGATGTCCTCGATCGGCCCCATCGTGTGAGCGGTGCTCTCGCTCCCCGACCCGTGCAGGGAGAAGACGATCAGCAGGCCGGCGGTGATGCTCGTCGTGTAGGCGCCGAGCAGATACCCGAGCATCAGCCGCTTCGGGTTCGGCAACAGCATCATGATCGTCACCGCCGCCAGCAGCGTCGGCGTGAACATCGCCAGCAGGGAGAGAAAGAAAATGCTGGCGAGATCGCTCACGCCGCCATTCTTACTGGAAGAATCGGCCTATGAAGCAGCGGGTCAGCCTGATCACCCTCCGCGTCGCCGACCTGGAGCGGGCTCGCTCCTTCTATGAAGCGCTGGACTGGACCACCGGCGCCGAGCCCGGCTACAGCGGCGTCTTCGTCGATCCCGACGGCCACCCCTGGGAGGTCGCCCACAATCCGCACTGGCGGATCGCCGAGGACGGTCGTGTCCGCCTCAACTGAGGCTGGTCCTACGCGGGCAAGTCATCGGGCAGAAGACGAAAAGGTCGCCCGCCGGGGCCGAGCATGGCCCGGAAGTGGCGACGATCGAAGCTGAGGACGTCGGTCGTCATGTGCTTCTCGGCCAGAACCACGATCGACGCGTCCGCCAGGCCGATCCGCAGATCCTCATACCTCCCCATCACCGCGCGGGCGGCCTCGACATCGGCGCGGCCGAACTCGGCGAGCTCGTAGGCCCCGTCGATGACCTGCGAAAGCAACGCCAGCTGCTTCTCCTGCCCATGGCGCTCGATCAGCATGTAGTCGAGCTCAGCAAGGACGAAAGGCGAGAGCAGAAAGGGACCGTCCAGGCGCTCGACCACACGCAGTACGTCCTGATGTCGACTGCCGGTGGAGCTGGCCAGCTGCAAGGCGGCGCTGGTATCGACCAGGATCAATCTTCGCCGAACCCTTCGAGGGCCTGCTCAACCCGCTCGGGATCGTCGAGCACGGGATCGGAGAGAGCGAAGAGGGCGCCGGGCTTGGCGCGCCGCACCCGATGGGTGTCGAGCACCTGATCGACGCCCTCTCGAATCAGATCCGACTCAGTCCGGGTCGTGCGGTCAGAGAGCATCTCGAGTTCCTCCTTCTGCGCGTCAGTGAGGTAGATGGTCGTTCGTTTCACGCCATACATCGTGCCATATACGAGAGACGTCGCCTCCATTCGCCCTCAAGCCCTGGCCAGGGCAAGTTTCTCCCCCTCGAGCAGAACTGGCCGGCTGACCAGGATTACCCCGATCCCTGTAGCCTCCGGCGCCGACTTCACGAACTAAAGGAGACGCAGACTGATGGGACTTCTCGATGGCAAAGCGGCGATCGTCACCGGCTCCGCGCGGGGCATCGGACGGGCGACCGCCGAGCTCTTCGCGGCCGAGGGCGCGAAGGTTCTGATCAACGACCTCGATGCCGACGTCGCCGAGCAGACTTCGGGTGAAATCAACGGCGAGACCGCCGTCTTCGCCGGCGACCTGACCGAGACCGGCGCCGCCGACAAGCTCGTCGCCGCCGCCGTCGACGCCTTCGGCGCGGTCGACATCTGCGTCAACAACGCCGGCTACACCTGGGACGGCGTCGCCCACAAGATGAGCGACGAGCAGTTCCAGGCGATGCTGGACATCCACACGGTCGTCCCCTTCCGGGTCGCCCGCGCGCTCGCCCCGCACTGGCGCGAGGCCGCCAAGGCCGAGCGCGGCGAAGACAAGGAGGTCTTCCGCAAGCTGATCAACATCTCCTCGACCTCGGGGACGATGGGCAACGCCGGCCAGGTCAACTACTCGGCCGCGAAGATGGGCGTCGTCGGACTGACGAAAACGCTCGCCAAGGAGTGGGGCCAGTTCAAGATCAATGTCAACGCGGTCGCCTTCGGCTTCGTCGACACCCGCCTCACCGCCGCCAAAGAGGAGGGCGGCGAGATGACCGCCCCCGGTGGCGAGAAGATCGAGCTCGGCATCCCCGAGCAGATGCGGGCGATGGCCTCGGCGATCATCCCGATCGGCCGCCCCGCCACCCCCGAGGAGGCCTCCGGCCCGGTCCTCTTCCTCGCCTCCCCTCTCGCCAACTACGTGCAAGGCCAGGTGCTCAACGTCACCGGCGGCATGTTCGGCGGGATGTACACCTGAGATGAGCAACCCGGCGCAGAGCAGGCCGACCCCCCGGTATCTCGATATCGGCGACAGGGTCTGGCCTGCCACGCGCCGCTTCATGGGCGCCCACACGTTCCTCTACCGGAGAACGGGTGGGCGCATCGGCCACACGATCCCCGGCGTCAGCGGCAAGATGCTGCTGCTCGATCACGTCGGCGCCAAGAGCGGGACCAGGCGCACCTCGCCGCTGCTCTACGTCAGGGACGGCGAGGACATCGTCGTCGTCGCCTCCAAAGGCGGCTTCCCCAAGCACCCGGCCTGGTTCCACAACCTCAAGGCCAACCCGGAGACGACCGTCCAGGTCGGATCGCACCTGTTGCCGGTGCGCGCCCGGGTCGCCACACCGGAAGAGCGCCAGCGCCTCTGGGAGATGGCGGTCAAGGCCTACCCGGGCTACGAGAACTACGCGGTCCGCAGCAAAGGCCGCGAGATCCCGCTCGTCGTCCTCGAGCCCCGCAGCTAATCGGCGGCCGCGAGTCCCAGTTCGCTACGGCAGCAACGCACCTCCGCCTCAAATTGTCGGAACTATTGCGTTTTAGCAATAGTTAGTGCATCTATGGCGCCATCGTAGTAGTTGACGTATTTATTGTGTATCCGCTATAGTTGTGTCAAATGATAGATCCTGTCTCGATACCTGAAGCAGCACAAGCTCTTGGTCTCAGTTCAGCGAGAGTAAGAGCCATGGCTTCTCACGGCCAGCTTTCGGCTACCAAAATTGGCGCTCGCTGGTTAGTTGAGCGAGCAGCGGTTGAACAACGACGAAGCCTAGGAGCGCATGGCGGAAGGCCTTTTGCTTCGCACAATGCTTGGGCGCTGCTGTTGCTTGCGTCTGGGGAGGAGTTCGAAGGAATTGACCCCAGCGTTCGCTCCCGATTGAGACGCGCCTTGGAGCTTGAGGGGCTTGAGAGGCTCGCCCCTCGCCTTGGACTTCGAGCCAAGGTTCTGTCGTTCAGCGCGCACCCCGGCGAGATCCCCTATCTGATCGATGAACCGGCGCTGATGAAATCCAGTATCAGTGCCGCCGCTTCGCAGGGCATTGGTCTCGTTTCCGGGCGCGAGGTCGACGGCTATCTGCAAGAGGACGGGTTGAAAAAGTTTGCCGAGAGGCACGCTCTCATGGCGGCTGGGCTCGAGGGAAATGTCCATCTACGCCTTGTGCCTGATCAGGCCTGGGGACTCCTAGATAAGCGGTCGATGGCGCCCGCTGCCGCAGTCGCGCTTGATTTGGCGGAGGAACCCGATTCTCGATCGGCCAAAGCTGGTCTCAAGGCGCTCCGCGAAATCGATCGTCGTCATCGTGCGCGCCGTAACGGTCGCAAGCCTTAGGACTCGTGTCCGCCACCGACAGACCTCCCATTGCCATCAACCCCTCGACGGAGGAGGCGAAGCGGCTTTGGGCTATGGCTCTTGACCTGGCGGAGGCATTCGGGGTGGGAGCTAAGTGGACTCTCGTCGGTGGCCTAATGGTTCAGCTCCATGGTTTCGAGCACCATGAGGATTCACGGCCAACTATCGACATAGACGTTCTGGGGGACTCACGCCAACGTCCCGCGATGACTAAACGAATTGCCGAGATTCTCCTTGAGCGCGGGGGAGAGATCGCCATGCCCCCACGGTCCAACAAGGATCTCGGCTACCGGTTCGAAATAGATGGCGAGATCGTTGAGATCCTCGGTCCCGAGGGCTTGAGGGAGGATCCCAACACGCTTGGGAAGCTCACGACTTTCCAGGTGCCGGGTGGAACCCAGGCACTGAAGCGGACGGAGACGGTCCCTGTTTCACTCGATGGCCAGCCTGCGAGGGAGTTGCGCCAACCTAACTTGTTGGGAGCGATTCTGATCAAGGCACGCGTTATGGCGAAGGAACGCGAGAAATTCGAGTCCGACCGTGAGGATCTGATCCGTCTTTTGAGTTTTGTCGAAGACCCGCGAGCGTTGGCCGAGCGAGAGGACCTTCTGAAGAGTGAGAGGAGGTGGCTGAAAAAGATCGAGAAGCCACTCGACTTCTCTGACCGAGGCCTTGCCAACCTCTTTACCGCCGACACACTCGCGCGTTCTCGACAGGCATTTGCATTGCTGATCGCCTAACGCCCGAGATCCGCGGATCCGAGCCCCGCTAGCTCTTCGGGCGGCGCTCCTCGGCGACCGGGGTGCCCTCGTCGTTGGCGATCGCGTCCGGTGGCCAGGGGCCGGCCCAGTTGTCGCGGGCGCCGTCGATCGTGATCGTCGTGCCGGAGTAGAAGTCGCCGGCGGGCGAGGCCAGGTAGGCGACCAGCCAGGCCATCTCCTCCGGCCGGCCGGCGCGGCCGATCGGGATCGAGCGCTCGAGGTTGTCGACGACGACCCGCGGGTACTTGGTCAGCAGCGTCTCGGTCGCGAACTGGCCGGCGGCGAGGGCGACGGTCTTGATCCCGAAGCGGGCCCACTCGATCGCCAGCGTCCGCATCATGTTCTCGACCGCGGCCCGGGCGGCGCCGGAGTGGACCATCCCCGGCATCCCGTTGTGGGGAGAGAGGGTGACGCTCAGCACCTTGCCGCCGCCCCGCGGGATGAAGGCCTTGGTCGCGGCCGCGTGGGTCATCAGCCAGGTGCCCTGCACGTTGAGATCCATGACCGTGCGGAAGCCTTTCGGCGTGATCGCCTCGGCCGGGCTGAGGAACTGGCCGCCGGCGTTGTTGACGAGCACGTCGAGCCGTCCGTGGCGCTCCAGCAGCCCGTCGAAGAAGCGGCCGACCGGCTCCTCCTCGCGGATGTCGAGGATCTCGTGCTCGAAGCTCCCGGCCAGGCCGGCGGCCAGCTCGGCCGTCTCCGCCAGCGGCTCCTCGCGCCGGCCGCAGGCGACGACCGTCGCCCCCAGGCGCGCCAGCTCCAGCGCCGTCTCGCGCCCGAGGCCGCTGCCGGCGCCGGACACCACGCAGACCTGGCCGTCGAGCAGCCCGTCCCGAAATACCTGCGAATGCGAGCTTTCAGCCATCGGCGCGCAGCCTATAGGCGAGCGGTTCCGCGTAATGTCAGCCGCGATGAAGGTTCAGGTGGAGGCAAAGCCCCTGCACGAGCCGCTCGCCGGTGGGACCCCGGGAGCGACCGTCGTCGTCGAACCGCTGATCGCCGGCCACGTCGACTTCCCGCAGGCGATGATGGTCAGCCCGGGCGGGCACTTCCTCACCCTGAAGCTGATGTGGGCGCTGTTCGGCCCGCGCGAGCCCAACGTGATCCCGGTCCCGGCCTTCCTCGTCCGCCACCCCAGCGCCGGCGCGATCCTCGTCGACACCGGCCTCCACCCCTCCGTCGCCACCGACGGCAAGGAGAACTTCGGCGGCCTCGGCAACCGCATCGGCAGGCCGACGCTGAAAGCCGGCGAAGACGTCCCCGCCCAGCTGCGCAAGCGCGGCCTCGACGCCGGTGAGATCCCGGTCGTCGTCATGACCCACCTCCACACCGACCACAGCTCGGCGATCTCCGAGTTCTCGAAGTCCGCCTTCATTGTCAGCGCCAGCGAGTGGGAGGCGGCGGCGACCGGCTCGCAACCGACCCTCAACGGCTACCGGCGTCAGCACTTCGACTACGCCTTCGACTACCGGACCGTCGACTTCAATCGCGCCGAGATCGACTCCTACGCCAGCTTCGGCCGCACCTTCGACCTCTTCGCCGACGGCTCCGTCCACCTCGCCTTCACCCCCGGACACAGCGCCGGCCACATGTCAGTGGTCTGCCGGCTCAAGCAGGACGATTTCGTGATCGGCGGCGACGCGATGTATATGGCGGCCCAGCTCGACGGCGAGGCGGCGATGCCGCCACGGCCCTTCGACGCCCACAACTTCCGCCGCTCACTGCAGGAGCTGCGGCTCTTCCAGTCCCAGTACCCCGGCGCCGTGATTACGCCGGGGCACGATCCGGACTTCTACGCCCAGCTCGCCGCTCGCTACGAGTAGCGATCCCCTCGTACATCTCCCGCACCTCGTCGAAGACCTCGGTCGCGACCTCGAGCTGGCGCTCGCGATCGGGTGCCGGCTCGACTGCGAAGGTCAGCGGCCTGCCGAACTCGACCGTGACCTTGGGGAACTGCAGCCGCTTCCAGCCGCGCACCCGGGCCGAGCCGTGGATCGCGACCGGCACGATCGGCGCCCCGGACTCCAGCGCGATCCGGCCGATGCCCGGTTTCGGCTCGCCCAGCTCCCGCGATCGCGAGCGCCCGCCCTCGGCGTAGACCAGCAGCATTTCCCCCTGGTCGATCAGCTCGTAGGCGGTCCTGAAGGCCTCCTCGTCGTGGTCGCCGCGGCGCACCGGGAAAACCCCGCCGTGCTTGTAGACGTAGGTGAGGACGGGCGGGCCGAACATCTGCGATTTGGCCATGAAGCGGATCTTCCGCCGCAGGTAGACGCCGGTGAAGAAGTGATCCATCTGGCTGAAGTGGTTGGGGGCGAGGACCAGGGCTCCCTCGCGCGGCACGTTCTCGACCCCGATCGCCCGCACCCGGTAGATCAGCAGCGTCGGCAGGGTGAGAACGATGCGGGCGAAGGTGTAGGTCCAGCCGACGCCCCTGCGGGCCGCCTCGTGGAACTCGGTGAAGTACTCCGCCGGGCGCGGGTCCTTGTAGGTCTGTGGCCTCATCTCAGCCATGCAGGAGACGCTACGCCGGCGGCCGCGCCCAGTTACGCGAGCGCTCCAGAGCTCGCCGCCACTCGGCCAGCAGCGACTCGCGCTCGTCGGTGCCCATCCGCGGCTCGTAGCGACGCGCCTCGCGCCACATCTCCCCCACCTGCTCGCGGGTCCAGCGCCCGGTCGCGATCCCGGCCAGGTAGGCGGCCCCGAGCGCGGTCGTCTCGGCGATCTCCGGCACCACCACCGGCGCCCCGAGCACGTCGGCCTGGAACTGCATCAGCCAACGGTTGCCGACGGCGCCGCCGTCGGCCTTCAGCACCTCCAGGGCCTCTCCCGCCGCCGCCTCCTGAGCACGCACCGCGTCGACCGTCTGGTAGGCGATCGCCTCCAGCGCCGCCCGCGCCAGGTGGGCGCGGCCGCTGCCGCGGGTGAGGCCGACGATCGTGCCGCGCGCGTAGGGATCCCAGTGCGGCGAGCCGAGCCCGGTCAGAGCGGGGACGAAGTAGACGCCGTCGTTGGAGTCCAGCGATGCCGCCAGCGCCTCCGTCTCCCCCGCCTCCTCGACCAGCCCGAGCCCGTCGCGCAGCCACTGCACGGCGGCGCCGGTGACGAAGATCGAGGCCTCCAGCGCGTAGGTCACCTCGTCGCCGAGACCCCAGGCGACGGTGCCGATCAGGCCGTCCGGCGGCCGCGGCGGCTCGGGCCCGGTGTTGAGGAGGACGAAGCTGCCGGTCCCGTAGGTGTTCTTCGCCATCCCGGGGCGGTGACAGGCCTGGCCGAAGAGGGCCGCCTGCTGGTCGCCGGCGATCCCCGCCACCGGCACCTCTCCCCCGAACTCACTCGTGGCCCCGTAGACGTGGGCCGAGGGCAGTGGCTCCGGCAACCGCGCCGGGTCGACGCCCAGCAGCTCACAGAGCTCGTCGTCCCAGCGCAACCGGCGGATGTCGAACAGCATCGTCCGCGAGGCGTTGGAGTAGTCGGTGACGTGGCGGCCGGTCAGCTTGAACAGCAGCCAGGAGTCGATCGTGCCGAAGGCCGCCCGCTCGGCACCCTCGACGTTGCGCAGCAGCCACTCGATCTTGGTCGCGGAGAAGTAGGGGTCGATCGTCAGCCCGGTCCGCTCGCGCACCAGCGCCTCCTGCCCGGTCGCGCGCAGCTCCTCGCAGCGCTCGGCGGTGCGGCGGTCCTGCCAGACCAGGGCGCGGTGGATCGGCTCGCCCGTCGCCGGGTCCCAGGCGACCACGGTCTCGCGCTGGTTGGTGATCCCGATGGCGTCGAGCTCCGCGCCGGAGATCCCGGCGTCGGCGATCGCTTCGGCGGCGACCCGCCGCGTCACCTCCCAGATTTCGGCGGCGTCATGCTCGACCCAGCCCGGCCGCGGGAAGTGCTGCTCGAACTCCGAGTAGGCCCGGCCGGAGATCCGCGCCTCGCCGTCGAAGACGAGGCAGGTCGTACCGGTGGTCCCCTGGTCGATCGCGAGAATCATGCCGGCGCCGCTTCTACTTACCGCGAACCTTGCAGCTGCGGGTCAGGGTCGAGGAGAGGGTGCGGCCGTCGGCGAAGGCCATCGACGCCTGGGCGAAGGGGAAGGACGCGCCGGGGAAGCCGGCGGGAGCGTCGCAGGCGGCGCTGAGGTAGCTGCGCGGGCGGCCACGGTAGGTGAAGTTGCGATGCAGGCTGAGGCTGATCTGCCGCAGGTACCCGTAGCGGTTCAGCGACGGCGGCAGGGCGGCCTTGAGAATCGTGCCGTAGGTGCCGGCGCTTTCGTGGATGTGAAAGACGACGATGCGGGTGATCGGAATCGGGTCGGGGGCGTAGACGTGGGCCAGGATCGCCCGTTCGCCGTCGACCACGGCGTTGAAGGCGACGATCTGGCCGTGCGAGGGGAAGGCGGACTGTTCCGGGAAGGCGACATCAGCGTCGTAGCTGCCCCTGCCCACCAGGGCCGGCCCGCAGATCCGCATCGCCTCCCTGGTCGAGGAGGGTTCGATGTCCTGGCGACGGCAGAGCGGCAGGCCGCGGGCGTCGAGGCGCCCGCCGCGGTTGAGTGAAATCGCGATCTTGCGCAGGGCGGGCGGCCGTTCTCCCGAGAGCGTCCGCACCGTTCCCGTGACGCTGACGGAGATCGGCGCCCGCGCGTGCCGCGGCAGCGCGTCGGGGGCGATGCCGCCGCTGAACTTGACGAAGAGATCGCCGTGCGCGATCAGCTCGGCCTGGGCGAGGGAGGCGGTCAGGGCGAGGATCGCCGCGATCGTGGCCAGCACACCGATCGTCTTCACCCGTTCCCTCATCCCAGGCTGAGGCTAGCGGAGGGCGTCCGCTGACAGTCAAGCCGCGGCGTCGGCAGCCAGCCGCGCCTCTTTGACGCCGAGATAGGGCATCAACATCAGCTGGACCAGTTGCGGCTCCAGCGCGGGGAGTCGGTCGGCCTGACCAGAGAGGAGACGATTGCCGATCACCGAGCTGGCGGCGCCGATCAGCGCCCGCTCGGTCAGCTCCGGCAGCGAGCTGGCCAGCGGGCACTGTTCACGACCGTTGCGCAGCAGGCCAACCAGGAAATCGTTGGATGCGAGCACGCGCTCGGCCAGGGTTGGATCCGCCGCAACCGCTTCGATGATCAGCAGCTGAGCTTCCGCCGGCCTATCCACGGCGAAGCCGATCGCGACGCCGACAGCGGCGGCCACCTTCGCCGACCACTCGGCCTGCCCGGCGCAGGCGCGGACCAGTTCGCCGGTGAGGCGGTCGAAGGCCTGCTCGTGGGCGACCAGCACGCATTCGCGCTTGTTGTCGAAGTGCTCGTAGAAGGTGGTGCGGGAAACGCCCGCCTGCCCAAGGATGTGCTCGACACTCATCTCGGCGTAGCCATGCGCGGCCAGGGCCCGGGCCGCGCCCATCAGCAGGCGCTGGCGTTGATGGTCGGTGACGACCTCGCGCGGCAGCTTGTGCGGGCCTCGGGGCAGCTGCCAGGAGCCGTCGGCGGCGGCGTCGCCGGCCGGGGGCGAGTCGGAGCTCATGCCCCGGCACTCGCGGGGCAGAGCGCGGTAGGCGAGCCGGGCGCCGGGATTGGGACTCTCCCGACGCCCTGGAGCTGCCTATTGCTCATGACGCCGCCCCAGGGAGAGGCGACAGCCAGGTGATGGGATTCCCGTGCCATGACATGTTCTCCCGCCGTTTTGTAAACGGCGGTACTTAATGTAAGGGCTGGTACACGACCTGTCAAGGCGTCAGCGACGGACGCGGCAGCTGCGGGTCAAGGTCGAGGCGAGAGTGCGGCCGTCGGCGAAGCTCATCGCGGCGTGGGCGAAGGGAAAAGTCGCGCCGGGGAAGCCCACCGGTGCATCGCAGGCGGCGCTGAGGTAGCTGCGGCGCCGGCCGCGGTAGGTGAAGCTGCGGTGCAGGTCGAGGCTGAAATGGGTCAGGTAGCCCCACTGGTTCACCGCTTCCGGCACGGAAGCGGTGAGGACAGTGCCGTAGGTGCCGGCGCTTTCGCGGATGCGGAAGACGATGATGCGGGTGATCGGCGCCGGCTGGCGCCCATAGACGTGGGCCAGGATCGCCGTCCGCCCGCCGACAATCGCGTTGAAAGCGAGGACATGGCCGTGCGAGGGGAAGGCGGACTGTTCCGGGAAGGCGACATTGGCGTCGAAGCTGCCTTCGCCGACCAGGGCCGAGCCGCAGCGCCGGCGGGCTTCGGCGGTCGAGGAAGGCTGGATCTGGGCGCGCCGGCAGACCGGCAGGCCATGGGCATCGAGGCGGCCGCCCCGGTTGATCGCGATCGCGATCCGCCGCAGCGCCGGCGGCCGTTCGCCCGAGAGGGTGCTGACGGTGCCGGCGACCTTGACCGCGATCGGCGCCCGGGTCTCACGCGGCAACGCGTTCGGGCTGATGCCGCCGCTGAACTTGACGAAGAGATCGCCGCCGGCGGTCAGCTCGGCCCGGACCGTCGAGGCGATGGTGAACAGCAGCAGGGCCGCGACCAGGAGGACGCCGAGGAGACCCCGCCGGGCCCGCCCCACCCTCAGCCTTTGGCCTTACAGGTGCGGTTGAGGGTCGAGCTGATGGTGGGCCCATCCTGGAAACCGACCGAAGCTTTGGCGAAGGGGAAGCTGGCTCCAGGGAAGCCCTTGGGAGCGGGACAGGAGGCGCTGAAGTAGGAGTGCTTCTTCCCTCCCACCGAGAAGCTTTTGCCCAGGGTCAGGTAGATCGCGGTGATATAGCCCGAGCCCGGGGGCACCGGCGGCAGCGTGGCTTTCAGGGTCGTGCCGAAGGTGCCCTTGGACTTGGAGACGACGAAGGCCAGGGTGTAGGAGGCGGGCGCGGGCTTGGTCCCGTAGACGTGGGCCAAGATCGCCGGTCGGCCTTCGAGCTCACCGTTGAAGGCGTAGATCTTGCCGTCGGCGGGAAACGGAGCGTGGCCGGAGACGTTGGCGAGGAAGCGGCCTTCGCCGACCAGCGAGCCCCGGCAGGCGCCGAGCGCGTCGTCGGTCGTCGCCGGCTGGATCTGTTCGAGCTGGCAGACCGGCAGTCCGGTCGGATCGAGGTGCCCGTCCTTGTTGATCGCGATCGAGATCTGGCGCATCGGCGGTGGCGCCTCGGCGCCGGTCGAGCTGACCTTGGCCGAGACCGAGACCGAGACCGGGGCCTGGCCCGAGCGCGGCAGGGTTTGCGGTGCCAGCTTGCCTTCGAAGCGGACCTGGAGGTCGCCCTTGCGCGCCGTCTCGGCCTGGGCCAGCGCACCAATACAAAGCAGCGCCAGCAGAGCAAACAGCATGGTGATCGGTCCTCTGACTGAACGCTTGCTCATCTACCTCTTCCCCTTCTTCGCTTTCGGGCCCTTGGCGCCGCGCTTTTTCTTCGCGCACTTGACCTGCAGCGGCACCCGCAATTTCTTGTTGGCGTTGTCCTGGCCGGCGAACTTGGCGGTCGCGACCTGGGGGTTGTCGCAGAGGTTGGTGGCGTTGACGATGAGGCTGTGGTCGCCACCGCGCAGTGACATCGTGAACTTGGTCAGCGGCGCGTCGGGGAGGTTGTCGAAGCGGGCGCGCAGGCCGCCCTTGTAGGAGTCGATCTTGCCGAGCACGTCGATTTCGATGCCACGCCCGGCGATCGCCGCGACCAGGTCGGGCAGGGAGCGTTCACCGTTGTTGGTGCGCAGGTAGACCGGGCCGCTGAGCGGCTCGTCCAGCAGCGGCGTGATCGCGGTGGCGTGACCGTAGAGGGACTCCTTCGGGCAGCTGTGGGCATCGAACTGGCGCGGCGTGCAGACGGATTCGAGGTGTTCCTGGGCGAGGAAGAGCTTCGGCGGCAGGGTGACCGTGGCCGCGCCGATGTTGGCATCGCCTTCGCGCGGAGTCAGGGTCGCCTGCAGCGCCGGGAACTGACCGCGGCGGGGGGAGCCCTTCAGCGCCAGGGAGAAGCGGGGCGCGAAGTCGAGCGCCGAGCAGTTGGAGACCTGGAAGGGCGTGCTCGAGCTGGCGCTGGAGTCATCGGCGGGGTCGCCGAAACGAACACCGGAGCCGGTCAGGGTCGAGGTCAGAGCGAAGGGGTCGCAGTTGGTCGGGTTGACCATGAAGTGGGGGCGGTCGATGGCGATCGAGATGTCGCGCAGGCGCAGCGGGAAGCCTTCGAGGATGTGTGGGATCGGGTCCGAGCCGGCAGAGTCGATCGCCACCCGCGCGGTCTGCCGGTCAACCCTGATCGCCGAGCGGATCACCACCGTGCCGAGGTCGAAGGGGCCGACCTTGGCCGAGTCGATCGCCACCACCGAGAGCGGTGAGCCGTGGTAAGGACCCGCCAAGTAGAGGGTGCCGGGCGCATAGGCGAGGGTCTGCCCGACCCCGTAGCCGGTTTCGGTGTGGCCGATCAAGCTGGCCACTGGACAGGCGGGGGCCACCGCCGACTCGGCGCCGGACTGGCGCTTCGCTGCCGCGATCGCGGCCTCCGAGCAGAAGGGGACGCCGGCGATCTTGCCGAGCAGGCCCGGGGGCAGGGTCGCCGAGTAGGAGGTGATCTCCTGTTCGCCGTCGGCCCGCGTGAGGTGCAGGGAGAAGGGGCTGTAGGAGGAGGCGTTGGCGTTGGCGGTGCCGCCGGTGGCCTTGGGGGCGAAGGGGGCGAGCGCGGCCGGGCAGGGGCCGCCGCCGACCCCGCTGGTGAGGGCGAAGGGCGAGGACTGGTGCAGGACGAGGCTCGGATCGAGCCAAGGGCTGGTGTCGACCTCGGTGGCGTAGGCGCCGCAGACCGCCGGGGTGGCCAGGGGGCTGCGCTGGCCTTCGCGGAAGTGGACGTTGAAGTGGGAGTAAGGCAGCTGCGGCAGGTCGTCGAAGGTGGTGACGAGCTGGCCGGTAGCGGGGTCGGAGTCGACCCGGCCGGCGACCTTGACGAGGATGCCGCGGTCGGGCTCCTTGGCGACCATGTAGAGGGCGATCAGGGTGCCGAAGCGGTTCGCCCGCGGCGTCGCGAAGAACAGCGAGCCTTCGATTTGGCCTTCGATCAGCGGGCTTTCGATCGTCAGTTCGCCGATCTTGGAGTCGTTGGGGCAGCCGGCGCCGGGAGCGGAGTCGATCGTCTCGGCGCCGAACTGGGCCTCCGAGCAGGTGCCGAGGCCCGAGGCGACGGAGGGGTTGACGGTCATCCCCTCGGGCAGCGTCACCACCGCCTTCTTGGCCTGCGAGGAAGCGCGGGAAGCAGGATTCAGGAGCGGCGCGCTGGTGCCGTCGAGGGTGAATTCGTAGCCACTCGGCGAGCTGGTGCGGCCGGTCGAGAGGCGCCCGGTCGGGATCGGGTTGAAGGGCAGCGTGTCGCAGTCGGTCAGGGCCGCACCGCTGGTCCACGACCGTTCCACCGGCGTCGGCTCTTGCCAGGAGCTCGCACGAATGTGGAAGCTGAGCGGCACTTCGCAGGTGCTGGGCAGGGTTAAGTAGGCCTGGGCGGGGTGCGGCGGGTTGAGCGCGGCCACCGGGCAGCTGCCGTTGCCGGTGGTCGGGTCGGTCTCGTTCAGGCATTCGCCGCGCTGTTCGTCGTGGGCGCTCGCCCAGGGCGTGCCCCAGATCTGCAGCCGCAGGCCGCTGACGTCGAGGGCCTGGGAGAAGTTTTCGAGTTCGAGCGTGAGCCCGTATTCGCGCCCGGCTTCGCGCACGTGCGGGGCGATCGTGATCGGCTCGCCGTAGGGGGCGAAGCCGAAGCGCGAGGGCGAGCCCGGCGGCGGCGCCAGGTTGAAGACGCCGAAGGTCCTCGTTTCCCCACCGGCGTGGGAGCTCTGCAGGGTGACGATGCCGATCTGGCTGAGCGCCGGGCAGCTCTCCCCTGAGAGGCTTCCCGGCGAGCTGCGCGGGGTCGCGAACTGGGCCGCGCCGCAGCGGGGCACCGAGGTCGCGTTTTCGATCAGCCCCGGCGGCAGGTCGTAGCTCAGGTCCTTGAGGTCGCCGTCGGAGAAAGCGCCGGCTTTGTTGAGGTTGATTTCGGTGACGAGCGAGTAGGGATGGGAGCCGGCCAGCGTCGCCGGTTCGCCGCCCGCGTCAGCGGTGGCGGTGACCTTGAAACCGGCTTCGCCGGGAAGGAAGCCGAAGTCGGCTTGGGCGGCGGGGACGGCGAGCAAGAGTGCCGTGGCGGCCGTCGCAAGGGCGACGGCGAGTCGAGTGAGGGGGTAGCTTGTGATCAATGGCTTCATCGGAGACGATCCAAAGAGCAGGTGAGGCATTGGCGAGCGCGGCGGGAAGCTCCGCAAGAGTGATCCTGTTCGGCTCCCACGCACGCGGCGAGGCCCACCCGAACAGCGACATCGACTTCCTCGTGATCGAGCCGGAGGTCGAGGATCGCCACGGTGAGTGGAGTCGACTGCGTCGCGCACTTGGCGACATTGAGGTTCCGGTCGACATCATCGTGCTCGACGAGGCGCTGGCGGCGCGTCGGGCGAAGGTGCCGGGAACGATGGTCTACCACGCATTGCGGGATGGCCGGGTCATCGCCCAGTCCTGAGTCGCTCGAGGTCGCCACGCTGTTGGCGCGGCGTGCCGGCGGCGACCTGAAGGTCGTACAAAAGCTCTCCCCCGATCCGGAGATCGACGAGAGCGCAGTCGGATTCCACGCCCAGCAGGCCATCGAGAAGGCACTGAAGGTCGCGCTCACCTTGCAGGGCACCGACTTCCCCAAGACGCACGACCTGGAGTTCTTGGTGGGACTCGCGAGCCGGCAGTCGATCGACGTGCCCGAGGAGGTCGCCGCCGCCGGATGGCTGACGCCATGGGGAACCGACTTCCGATACGACGACGAACCGTTGCACACGCTGGACCGCAATGCCGCGATAGAGCTGGCCAGCAGCGCAGTGGCCTGGTGCGAGAGGCTGCTCGCCGAGGCTTGACGAGACTTCATCGCTGTCCTCCCTGCTTCTTGTGGTGGCGTTCTTTCTTCACGCAGCGGCCGAGCTTCTTGATCTGGTTTTTCTTGCAGTGCAGCGGTTTGAACCTGGCCGGCGGCAGGTTGCCCGAGGCTTTGGAGCGCAGGCTGCCGGGCGGCGGGGCTTCGGGGCTGGGCGGCAGCGCCTGGCAGGCGTCGCCGACGCAGGGGATGACCGAGGTGGAGACCGGGTAGCCGCCTCCCGAGCGGGCGTCGTAGACGTCGACGGCACCGGTGTCGGAGGGGACCAGCGGGCCGTCGGTGAGGAAGAAGGCGTCGGAGCCGTCAGCGCTGGCGTCGAGGAAGCCGGCGCCGCCTTCGGCGCGGCCGCTGGAGATCAGGTTGACGCAGCCGCCCGGCCTGGCGCAGCTGCCGGCACCCTGGGCCTCCCACTGGTAGACGTCGCGGTCGCCGTTGGTGTCCTGCACGGCGAGGGCGTCGAAGCTGTCGAAGAAGACGTGCTTGGAGTCGGCCGAGAGGACTCGGGGCTTGTAGGCGAAGGGGGCGTTCTCGCCGGCGCCGTTGGGGCTGGCGCCGGGCAGGCTGGCCGGGCCGATCGGACGTTCGCCGGAGGGGTTGCAGGAGACGCAGACCGTGCCGGCGCCGGCGGTGCCGGGGGCGGCGAAGAGGTAGGCCTCGGGCTCGGGGACCCCGGTGTGGACGTTGCGGTTGTCATAGGCGCTCAGTTCGGCCGTGGAGAGGAAGAGCAGGTGATGGCCGTCGGCTGAGAGGCGGGCGTTGCCGGTGGTCGGCGGCGTGCTCTCTGGGTCTACCTGGGCGGCGACGAGCGTGGTCGAGCCGTTGCGGTTGAGGAAGAGACCGGCGGGGGTGCGGTAGTAGAGGTAGGTGCCGTCTTCGGAGGCGCCGAGGACGCCGAGGACTTCGCCGCCCGGGGTGAGGTCGGTGACCGTGCCGCTGGCGGCGGTGTAGCGGTAGAGGTGGCCCGCTTTGGTGAAGAAGGCGAGCGAGCCGTCGGTCGAGGCGGTCTGGAAGCTGGCCCCCCCACCCACCGTCGCCGCGATCAGCTTGGTCGGGACGCCGGCTTCGCGCAGGTAGATAGGCCCGTCTTCGACGGTGGTGAAGTAGACGCGAGAGCCGTTGGCGGAGATCGCGTGGCTCTGGGCAGCGAGGATGGCGCCGGGGGTGCCGATGCTCTGGGCGGGCAGGACGTTGATCAGGCTCAGCCCTCCCCCGCTCCACTCATAGAGGTTGGGCGCGGCCGGGTCGCATTCACCGCCGCTGCCGGCGACTTCGGTCGCGTTCGCGGTGAGCGCGGCGCAGGTCGAGAGGATCACGTGGGCGAGGTCGGGGGTGGCGCCGGCGAAGGCCAGTTCGAAGTAGGAGGAGTCGAGCGCGAGGCCGGCGACGTCGGCGCTCGAGAGCAGCGCCTTGAAGGCGCCCGAGCCGCTGCGCAGGTAGTAGTTGCGATAGCCGGCGGGGGCGCCCGACCCCGGCAGAGGCGGGTTTTCGACCGGGCACTGGGTGAGCGCCGAGGTGCGGCAGCGGCGGCCGTTTGAGACCAGGGCGCCGCCGAGGTCTTCGGAGAAGAGCTGGTAGGGGACGCCGCTGTCGGGGTCCTCGGAGTAGGTGCCCGAGAGCATCGGCAGGGTGACGTTGTCGGTCGCCCAGGCGGATTCGCCGCGGGTGGAGACGTACTGGTTGGGCCCCGGCGAGCCTTGGGCGTTGGCGAAGGAGGAGGCGGAGGTGTAGGTGATGGCGCTGCCCTGGGCGGCGGCCTGGATCACGCCGCCGTCGCGGTTGCCGCCGAAGCTCTGGATCTCGCCTCCGTTCTTGTCGACCGGGGAGACCATCTCCCAGCCGCGGTCGTCGGGCAGGGCGAACAGCGGCGAGGGTTCGTCGGTTCGCAGCGAGCGCACCGCGCCGGTGGTGGTGTCGTTGCTGTTGGTGGCGACGGTGCGGAAGCGGTAGGCGGTGTCGGCTTCCAGTCCGCCGAGGCGCTGCTGCACCGAGCCGGTGCCGATCGCGACCTGGGTCTGGGGGATCTTGGTGGCGCCGATGAAGCCTTTGACGCGGAATTCGGCTTCGGTCGTGTATTCGAACAGGTAGGTCGTGGCCAGGCCGTTGGGGTCGATTTCGGCCCGCAGGGTGGCGGTGTTGGCCCCAACCGCAGCCGGCCAGGTGCCTTTGATGATGGGTTTCGCCACCGCCTGTGCCGCGGGGGCGCCGAAGGCGAAGGCGCTCAGGACGGCCGCGATAAGGAGGGTGCGCCTCATCGGTCCCCCCCGCGCTCGGATCGCCTCTTGACCTTGGTGGCCTTGCCTTGCTTCTTTGCCTTGCAGCCGGTGGCCAGCGTCGGGCGCCCTTCGACGCTCTGCCCGCTCTGGGCATCGAGCAAGGCCAGCGCCCGCGGCGCGGCGGCACAGAGGTTGGCCGCGTTTCGCAGCAGACCCTGCTTGCCGCCT
>DASYJK010000096.1:0-15032 GCA_035996525.1 Solirubrobacterales bacterium | reverse complement strand
GGCCCGGTCGGCGACGCCGGCCTCACCGGCCGCAAGATCATCGTCGACACCTACGGCGGCATGGCCCGCCACGGCGGCGGCGCCTTCTCCGGCAAGGACCCGTCCAAGGTCGACCGCTCCGCCGCCTACGCCGCCCGCTACGTGGCCAAGAACGTCGTCGCCGCCGGCCTTGCCGAGCGCTGCGAGGTCCAGGTCGCCTACGCGATCGGCGTCGCCCACCCGGTCTCGCTGATGGTCGAGACGTTTGGCACCGGCAAGCTTCCGGACTCGAAGATCTCCCGCCTGGTCGAGGCCGAGTTCGACATGCGCCCCGGCGCCTTCCGCCGTTACCTCGACCTGCACCGCCCGATCTTCCAGAAGACCGCGGCCTACGGCCACTTCGGCCGCGAGGACGCTGACTTCACCTGGGAGCGCACCGACCGCGCCGACGCCCTCCGCGACGCCGCCGGTCTCACCGCCTCCGCCGCTTAGCGCTCCGAGCGCCACCTCCCCTTGGGGGGAAATCCTCTCGGCCAGGGGAGAACTTCACGCGTATCCAGACTTTGAGCCCCTATGGGGGCCTCAAAGCTGGTCACGCGGAACCGGGATGCCTGGGCGCTGGCACGTCGACAGCACGGGGTGATCACCCGACACGATCTCCTCGAGCTTGGTTTTAGCCCGAAGGCAATTCGGCACCGCCTCGCTACGGGCCGCCTCCGCTCGGTGGCTCGTGGCGTCTACACCGTGGGATGGCCGTTGACGGACCGCAAGCAAGGTTGGATGGCGGCGGTTCACGTCTGTGGCGAGGGCGCGGTGCTCAGCCACGGAAGCGCCGCCGCGTTGTGGGGGATCGGGCCCGAGGGCAAGGGGCCAGTCGACGTCAGTATCCGACGGCGCTGCGGTCTTTCGCGGCAGGGGATAAGCGCGAGAGAGCGGCCGCATCTGTCAGACCGTGACATCACCGAGCGCTATGGAATCCCGGTTACGACGCCGATCCGGACCATGATTGACCGTGCGACGGAACTGACTCCGAACCGACTCGAGCGGATGGTGAACGAGGCGGACAAGCACGACCTGATCGATCCCGAAGCGCTGCACAACACGCTCGACGACTACGCCTGGGAGCGGGGCGTGAAGCCGCTTCGTGCCCTCCTCGATCGCCTCACCTTCCGTCTCTCCGACACCGAGCTCGAAGTCCTGTTCCGGCCGATCGCCGGCAAGGCCGGGCTCCCTACGCCACTCACCAAAGAGATCGTCAACAACTACGAGGTCGACTTCTACTGGCCCGACCTCGGCCTCGTCGTCGAGACCGACGGCTGGCGCTACCACCGCACCGCGTCCGCCCAGACCCGCGACGCCCTCCGCGACCAGACCCATACGGCCTCAGGCCTCACCACCCTGCGTTTCTCCCACTACCAAGTCGCCTACGAACCCGAGCACGTCCTCCGAATCCTCACCAAGACCGCCGCCAACCTCCAGCGCTGATGATTGCCACCCACACCTGCTGGGGGTGGAATTCAGCTGCGCGGCGGTTCTTCGGTGCTGGGCGGCTGCGCCTCACCGAGCCCATGCGTCCCGGCGGCGTGCGTGCCGGTGGCCTGGTCGACGCGGTGCACCACCTCGGCCGGGTTCGCCACGCCGACGAAGACGAAGTTGTAGTCGTCGGTGGCCGCGGTGTCGAAGTCGACGTCGCCGATCTGCATCAGGCGCTGGTAGACGGACTGGCGGTAGTTGACGTTCTGGACGCGCTCCAGGCGGGTCTCCTGGATCTCGCGCGAGATGATTCCGCGCTTGATGTTGAGGCGGCGGTTGGTGATCGTGTAGGTCGTCGCCACCCGCTTGACGAAGCCGATCACCACAGTCAGCGCGACCACCACGAGGACGACCAGGAAGGCGGTTCCGTTGCCGCTGAGCAGCTTCGCGATGACGCCGAGGATGGCGGCGACCACGATCCCTTTCAGGTAGAAGCCGAGGATCGCGCGCCAGGAGGGGTGGCCCTCGAAGATGACCGTCTCTCCGGAGCTGAGATTGAGGCTCACGGCGGGCAGCATACGGCTTCGCCGCGACGCCCGCCCGCGTTGGCGATGACCTCCTGTCCGGGCTGGGTACGGGCCGTCCCCCGGCAGCCGTAACCTCGACCGGTGACCGTCCTCAGGGTCGAGCCGCTGACCACCGCCCGCTCCCTGCGGGGTCCGTTCGACTACCGCCGGCCCGAGGCGATGGAGGATCTCGAGGTCGGCAGCGTCGTCCGTGTGCCGTTCGGGCCGCGCAAGCTGCTTGGCGTCGTCGTCGAGCTGGCCGAGACCTCGGAGCTGGCGCCGGAGCGGCTGGCGGAGCCGATCGAGGCGCTCGAGGCCGGCGCCCCGGCGGAGCTGGTCCGGCTCGGGCTCTGGGTCGCCCGCGAGTACTGCTCGACGCCCTCGCGCGGCCTGCAACTCGTCCTGCCGCCGGGGACCGGGACCGGCGGCCGCACGGTTCGCTCCAAGCTCGAGCTGAGGGCGGAGATCCAGCCCGCCGGGGAGGAGGCGCTGAGCGGCGGTGGCCGCCTTGGCGTCAAGCAGCGGGCGGTGCTGGAGGCGCTGCGGGCGGGGGAGATGTCGAGCGGCGAGCTGGCGACCGCGGTCGGCTCCGACCGGCAGACCCTGAAACGGTTGGAGCAGCGCGGCCTGATCGTGACCCGCAGCTCGCGCCTGCGCCGCGCACCCGAAGGCTCGACGCTCGCCGCCCCCGCCGAGCGCCCCGACCTGCTCCCCGAGCAGCGGGCGGCAGTCGACGCGATCGTCGCCGCTCTGGACGGCGAGCCGATCGCGGACCAGTGGGTCGACCGGTCGCCGCCGGCGAGCAGGGAAGGAGCGCCCAAGCTGCTGCTGCACGGCGTCACCGGCTCGGGCAAGACCGAGGTCTACCTGGCGGCGGTCGAGGCGGCGCTGGAGCGTGGCCAGGGCGCGATCGTCCTCGTCCCCGAGATCGGCCTCGCCCCGCAGGCCGTCGCCCGCTTCCGCGCTCGGCTCGGAGACCGCTTCGCGGTCCTCCACTCGGCCCTCTCGGCCGGCGAGCGCTATGACGAGTGGCGGCGCCTGCGCAGCGGCGAGGCGACCGTCTGCGTCGGTCCCCGCTCCGCCATCTTCGCGCCCGTTCGCGACCTCGGCCTGATCGTCATCGACGAGGAGCACGACCCCTCTTACAAGCAGGAGGGCGACCCCTGTTACGACGCCCGCACCGTTGCCAGGCGCCGCGCCGAGGACTGCGGCGCCGTGCTCGTCGCTGGCACCGCGACGCCGCGCCCGGAGACCTGGCTGGAGCTGCCGCGCCTGGGGCTGCCGCGCCGGGTCGACGGGCTGCGGATGCCGCCGGTCGAGCTGGTCGACATGCGCGAGGCGGACCCGCGCTCGGGCCCGGTGCACCCGGACACCTGGGACGCCCTGGAGGGCGTCCGCGCCGCCGGCGCCAAGGCGATCGTGATGATCAACCGCCGCGGCTTCGCCCCCTGGCTGACCTGCCGCTCCTGCGGGCATCACTGGAACTGCCCCAACTGCGACGTCTCGCTGATCGTCCACCGCCACAGCGGCCGCCTCGTCTGCCACCACTGCGCCCACGTCGAAGCGCAGCCGCGCGCCTGTCCCAAGTGCGCCTCGACCACGCTCTCGCGGGCCGGCGCCGGCACCGAGCTGATCGAGTCGCTGCTGCGCGAGCGGCTGGCGCCGATGCCGGTCTTCCGCCTCGACTCCGACACCGCGTCGGAGCGCGGCGCCCACGCCCGCATCCTCGCCCGCTTCGGCGAGGCGCCCAGCGCCGTCCTCGTCGGCACCCAGATGGTCGCCAAGGGCCACGACTTCCCGGAGGTGACGCTGGCGACGATCCTCGACGCCGACGCGACCCTGCGCTTCCCCGACTTCCGGGCCGAGGAGCGGACCTTCGCGATGGTCGCCCAGCTGGCCGGCCGCAGCGGCCGCGGCGAGGCCGGCGGCAAGGTGATCGTCCAGACCCTGGCCCCGGGCGCGGCCAGCATCGAGCACGCCTCCCGCCACGACTCGACCGGCTTCCTCGCCGGCGAGCTCGAGCGCCGGCGCCTGCTCAACTACCCGCCGTACTCGCACCTGGTCCGGATCGGCCTCGCCGGCGAAGACGAGGCGCGCTTGGAAACCGCTGCCACGGCGATCGCCGCCGAGCTGCGCCAGAAGCTCCCGCGCGGCACCGACCTGCTCGGCCCGGCGCCGATGTTCCGCGTCCGCAACCGCCATCGCCGCCGCATCCTGCTCAAGGCCGCCGACCGCGCCGCAACCGTCGTCGCGGTCCGCGAGGTCGTCGAGCGGCTCGCCTCCGAGCGTGCGCTCAAGGGCGTCGCGCTCGGAGTGGACGTGGACCCGCAGTAGGCCCATACAATCGAAGCGTGAGCGACGAACGGGCGATAGACGCCGACGAGGACGAGCGGGCGCTCGAGGCCGAGCTGCTGGAGCGCCGCGAAGCGGCGCTCGCCAACGTCGTCAAGTTCGGCGATCCGGTGCTGAAGAGCGTCGCCTCGCCGGTCGACAGCTTCGGCCCCGAGCTGCGGGCCGAGGTCGAGCGCATGATCGCGATCATGCGCGACGGCATGGGGGTCGGCCTCGCCGCCACCCAGCTCGGCGTGCTGCGCCGCCTGATGGTCTTCCAGGCCGGGATGGACGGCGAGCCGACGGCGCTGATCAACCCGGTGATCGAGTGGCTCTCCGAGGAGGGCTCGCTGGCCGAGGAGGGCTGCCTCAGCCTGCCGCGGGTGACGATGGACGTCGAGCGTCCCCTGCACGCCCGGGTCAGCGGCCGCGACGTCGAGGGTGAGCCGATCGTGATCGAGGCCTCGGGGTTGGAGGCGCGGGTGCTCCAGCACGAGATCGACCACCTCGACGGGGTCCTGATCCTCGACCGCACCAGCCGCGATCAGCGCAAGGGCGCCCTGCGGGCGCTGCGCGAAGGCGGCAGCTACAACCCGCCGCCCGAGCACGAAGACGGCGACGGCGACGAGCTGCGCGAGCCGCGCACCGACGCGTGAGCACGGTCTACCTAGGGACCTCCGACTTCGCCGCCACTGTCCTGCGGCGACTCGCGTCCTCCGAACAGCACCGCCCGGCACTGGTCGTCACCCCGCCCGCCCGCCCGCAGGGGCGCGGCCGCAAGCTGACGCCGCCGCCGACCGCCGAGGCCGCCAGGGAGCTGGGGATCGAGCTGCTGCAGGCCGAGAACGTCAATGACGAGGCAGCGCGGCAGCGAATCGCCGCCGCCAGGCCCCGCGCCGTGATCGTCTGCGCCTTCGGCCAGCTGATCCGCGAGCCGCTGCTCTCCGAGCACCTGACCCTGAACGTGCACCCGTCACTGCTGCCGCGCTGGCGCGGGGCGGCGCCGATCGAGCGGGCGATCATGGCCGGCGACCGCCGCACCGGCGTCTGCGTGATGAAGCTGGTCGCCGAGCTCGACGCTGGCCCGGTCGCGCTCAGCTCCGAGGTCCCGATCGGCGCCGACACCGACTTCGAGGCGCTCTCCTCGACCCTGGCCGGGATCGGCGGCGAGCTGTTGGTCGGCGCCCTCAACCTCGAGGCCGAGGGCAAGCTCGAGTTCACCGAGCAGGACGAGGCGGCCGTGACCTACGCGGAGAAGATCGAGGCGGCCGAGCGTCGGCTCGACCCCGCCCGCCCCGCCACCGAGCTGGCTGCCAAGGTCCGCGCCCTGACGCCGCACATCGGCGCCTACCTCGAGACCGCCGATGGCGAGCGCCTCGGCGTCCGCCGCGCCCGCGCGGTCGACGTCAGCCTCAAGAGCGGCGCCGTGCAGTCGGAGTGGGGCGCGCTGCTGGTCGGCTGCTGCCGCGGGGCGTTGCGGCTGGAGGTCGTGCAGCCGCCCGGCGGCAAGCCGATGCCGGTCGACGCCTACCTGCGCGGCCATTCGCTGCCGAAGCTACCGTGATCGCGCCCGCCCGTTCGCTCGCCTTCGCGACGATCCGGGAGACCTTCGAGCGCGACGCCTTTACCGAGCGCGCCTTCCGCGCCGGGGCAGAGCGCCTCGGCCTCGACGGCCGCGAGCGCGCCCAGGCCCAGCGCCTCGCCTACGGCGCCGTCCAGCGCCGCGGCACCACCGACGCGGCGACCGAAAGGCTGGCCGGTCGCTCGACCCGCCTGCTCGACCCGCCGGTCCTGGCCGCCCTGCGCCTCGGCCTCTACGAGCTCCTCTTCGCCGACGGCACCCCCGACCACGCCGCCGTCGACCAGGCGGTGGAGCTGGTCAAGGGAGCGGGGGCGGCGCACGCCTCCGGCCTCGTCAACGCGGTGCTGCGGCGCGCCGCCCGCGAGCGTGCCGAGCTGACCGCGACGCTGCTGGAGGACGACTCGACTCCGGAGGCGGCCGCGGTCGCCCACTCGGCGCCGCTCTGGCTGGCGCGGATGTGGTGGGAGGAGCTGGGGGCGGAGTCGGCTCGCTCGCTGCTGGCTGCCTGCAATCGTCCCGCCGAGGTGGGAATGAGAGTCGCGCCTCGCTCGCTGCGCAAAGAGTCGGATATGGATGCTTGCGAGCGAGGCGCTCCAATGGACCTTGATCGCGAAGGCTTGCTGAGGAAATTGGACGAGGCAGGGGTCAATGCGTATGCCCCTACAGCCGACTGGCCGCTGGCGGCTCCGGAGATGATCGTCATAGAAGGCCGGACCGGGGATGCGGTCCCGGCCATGATCGAGGCCGGCGATCTCACCCCGCAGAGCCGTGGCTCCGCCGCCGTGGTCGAGGCGCTCGACCCCCAGGAGGGGGAGCACCTGCTCGACCTCTGCGCCGGTCCCGGGATCAAGACCGGCCAGATCGCGGGCCGACTCGGCGGCCGCGGCGAGGTGATCTCGGTCGAGCTCGACCCGGCCCGGGCCGAGGAAGTGGCGGCGCAGGCGCGGCGCCTGGGCCTGCGCAGCGTCACCGTGTTCGAGACCGACGCGACCAAGCTGGAGCTGCCCGCCGACTTCGACCGCGTCCTGCTCGACGCGCCCTGCTCGGACCTGGGGGCGCTGGCTTCGCGCCCGGACGCGCGCTGGCGCAAATCGCCGAAGTCGATCGCCCGTCTGGTCGAGATCCAGGGGCGCGCCCTGCTCGCCGCCGCCAAGGTGCTGCGCCCCGGTGGCACCCTGGTCTACGCCACCTGCACGATCTCCCGCCGTGAGAACGAGGATCGGGTCGCGGCGCTGCTCGCCGCGGCCGGCGCCGACGACGTCCCGGCCCTGGAGCTGGAGGACCTCGGCGCCCGCGCGCCCGACCTCGCCTCCGCGGTCGAGCCGCGTTGCCTGCAGCTGCGCCCCGACCGCGATCGCACCACCGGATTCTTCCTCGCGCGGCTGAAGCGCCATGATTAGGCGATGAGCGATTCCGGAGACGTCGGCACGGCGAAGGGGACCACCCTCGGCCGCGCCCCCTGCCCGAACTGCGGCGAGCCCTGGCTGCGCCCGACCCAGCTGCCCGGCCGGCTGCGCTGCGTCAACTGCCTCAGCCGCTTCGAACTGGTCTCCCAGTGCCCCAACTGCGGCGAACACCAAACGATCGCCCGCATGAGCCACACCGAGGACATGCAGTGCCAGGCCTGCGGCTCGTCCATGCTCCAGGCCGCGTAAGCGCGTCCGCACGTCCTCAGTAGGCTCACGCCCATGAGCGAGCGGATGAGCGAGCTGCTGGGGGCGCCGCGGGTCGCCCCGTCGATCCTCTCGGCCGACTTCGCCGGGCTCGGATCGCAGATCGAGGAGGTGATGGACGCCGGCGCCCGGGTGGTCCACTTCGACGTCATGGACGGCCAGTTCGTGCCGCCGATCACGATCGGACCGCTGGTCCTCAGCGGCATCGCCGACCAGGTCCACGCGGCCGGGGGCGCCGTCGACGTGCACCTGATGATCGCCTCGCCCGAGCGCCAGATCGAGGACTTCGCCAGGGCCGGGGCCGACTCGATCACCTTCCACGAGGAGGCGACCCCGCACGCCAACCGCACCCTGCAGGCGATCCGCGAGCTCGGTTGCCTGGCCGGCGTCGCCCTCAACCCCGGCACCCCGGTCGAGGCCGTCTCCGAGCTGCGCGGCGACGCCGACATCGTCCTCTGCATGACCGTCAACCCGGGCTGGGGCGGGCAGAGCTTCATCGAGGCCTCGCCGGACAAGGTCGAGCGCCTGCGCCCGCTGGTCGGCGAGGCCCGGATCGAGGTCGACGGCGGCATCGACACCCGCACCGCCGGCCAGGTCGCCGCCGCCGGCGCCTCGCTCTTCGTCGCCGGCTCTGCCGTCTTCGGTGCCGCCGACCCCGCAGAGGCCTACACGGCGATTGCGAACGCCGCCGGCGCGATCTAGCTCCTCTGGCTCACATCTCGCGGCCGCGAGCGATCAGCGCGCCGGTGACCTCCTGCCACCAGGCGCGCTCGACCGAGTCGAGCCCGGCCCGCTCGGCCCGGCGCTCGCACCAGTCGGCCAGGGCGCGGCGGCCGCCGATCGCGACCACGGCCTCGCCGACCACCGCGTAGCGCCCGTCGGCCAGCGCCAGCATCGTGCCGCTGCCGTCGCCGCGGCTGCGCATCACCGCCAGCACCGGCACCCCGTCGACCTGGCTCATCTCGCGGTCGTCGTCGGCGCGCAGCGGTCGCACCGAGAAGACCTGCGAGGCGCCGCGCCGCGGCAGCGCCGGCGGCCGCTGTTTGCCGACCGGGCCCTTGGTCCACTGGTCGGTCAGCGCCTCGACCTCCTCGCGCAGCTCGCTGCGGACGAGGATGTGGAGCTCGTCGCCCTCCTCCAGCTCGGTCGAGCCTCGCGGCGGGATCGCGTGGCCGTCGCGGACGATCACGTTGACCAGCGCCTCGCGCGGCAGCTCCAGGTCGCGCACCGGGTGCCCGGCCGCCGCCGCGCCCTCCGGCAGCCGGTAGGCGATCACGTCGCCGCCCATGCGCCGGATCCGCCCCGACTCCAGCAGCCGCCGCGGCAGCGCCGGCTCATCGGTGGTCAGCCCGAGCCGGGTGGCGATCGGCTCGAAGCTGGCGCCCTGGACCAGGGTCGAGGTGACGACGACGAAGAAGACGATCGCGAACTCCTGCTCGCCACCGGCGATGCCGGCGACGACCGGGAAGGTGGCGAGCCAGATCGGGGTCGCACCGCGCAGCCCCGCCCAGCCGAGCATCGCTTTCTCGCGCACGTTGAGCGGCGCGAAGGTGGTGGCGATGAAGGTCGCGATCGGCCTGGCGACGAGGATCAGCACCGCCGACAGCGCCAGTCCCTTCAGCGCCACGTCGTCGAGCCGGCTGGGGAAGACGAGCAGGCCGAGGAGGATGAAGAGGGCGATCTGGGCGACCCAGCCGAGCCCCTCGTGGAAGGCGACGATCGTGCGCCGGGCGGGGATGCGGGCCGAGCCGAGCGCCAGCGCCGCCAGGTAGACGGCGAGCAGGCCGGAGCCGTGGGCGACCTCGGCCAGGCCGTAGGCTAGGGCGGCGATCGCGATCGTCGCCACCGGGTAGATCCCGTCGGTCGGCAGCCGCGCCTTGTCGAGGGCGGCGACCGCGAGCTTGCCGATCGCGACCCCGACGACGATCCCGATCCCCAGTTTCAGCGCCAGCAGCCCGGCCATGTCGGCCAGCCCGAAGCCCGGATCCTGGATCCATTCGATGAAGCCAATCACCAGCAGCAGCGCCACCGGGTCGTTCATCCCCGACTCGCCCTCGAGCGAGCGCGCCAGCCGCTTCTCCAGAGTCGAACGGCGCAGCACTGCGAAGATCGCGGCCGAGTCGGTGGCGGCGATCGCCGCCCCGATCAGCATCCCTTCGAGCGTACTGAGATCGAAGATCAGCTTCGCCGCCAGCCCGGCGATCACCGCGGTCAGCGCCGTGCCCAGAGTTGCCAATGAGGCGGCGGTACCGAGCACCGGCCGGATCTCCGACCAGCCCGCGGTCAACCCACCCTCGAAGAGGATCAGGATCAACGCGATCGTGCCCAGGGTGCGGGCCAGCTCGGTGTTGTTGAAGTCGATGCCGCCGATGCCCTGGGATCCGGCCAGCATCCCGAGGCCGAGGAACAGCAGCAGCCCCGGTACTCGGACGCGATCGGCGAGCAGGGCACCGAGGATGCCCGCGGCCAGCAGCGAGCCGGCGATCAGGATCAGTTGGGCGTCGTGCTCTCCCATCGACGGACCCTAGGGGATCAGTTGGTGCTCGTTGTCAAAAAGCGCTTCCCAGGGAGACGCTTTTTAAGTGTTCCCGTCGATCATCTCCAGCTGCGCCTCCAGCTCCTCGGCCGAGCCCGGCAGCGGCACGTCCTCGGCCCGCTCGTGCGGGCGGCGGTAGACGTAGTAGAGGAGCGCGAAGAGGACGCCGGCGGCGAGCAGAAAGCCGATCTCGACCCGGCGGAACTCGTTGCTGACCAGCGGCACGAAGTTCCAGGCGATGAAGAGGGCGGCGCAGGTGATCCAGCGGACCGCCGCCCGCCGCACCTGGCCCTGGGCGATGCAGGCCTGGTTGACCGTGACCGAGCAGAGATAGAGCCCCATCCCGACCGAGACCAGCAGCAGCCCGGGTCGGTCGTAGGTGAACTTGTTGCTGAAGGCGATCTGCATCGCCTTCGGCCCGGCGATCAGGACGACGACCACGACCAGGGTGGTGAAGGCGGCGATCCCCTGCAGCACCACCCGCACCGTTTTGCCGAATTCCCGCCGGCTCTCCTCGGTCTTGCTGGCGTGGAGTTTGGTCAGGTGGGGGAGGATGCTGGTCGAGATCGACTGGAACAGCTGCAACGGCGCCCGCGCCAGCATCAGCACGTTGAAGATGAAGCCCGCCGCCGCGGCGCCCTGGAGGCCGCGGGTGATCAGCGGCCCGGCGTTGAGGAAGGCCTGTTCGCTGAACATGATCACCAGCACCGCCGCCGCGAAGCCCCCGCCCTCCCTAAAGGAGAATTCCTCATCCGACTCCGAAGGAGTCGGATTGCGATCGGAGACGGATGAGGAATTCTCCCCCGGTGCTTCTTGCCTTGCCCGCCGGGCAAAGGCGAAGGGGACGACCAGGAGGCTGAGCGCCGGGGCGGCGGTGATGCCGATCGCCACCGCCGACTGGCCGCTGAGGATGCTGACCGCGACCAGCACCGCGAAGATCGTACGGAAGCAGGATTCGGAGAGGATCAGCGCCACGAAGAGGCCGAAGCGCTGCTGGCCGGCGAGGAAGCCGCGGGCGAAGTAGCTGGCCGCGTAGAAGAGGACCGAGGAGAAGAAGACCCAGTAGAGGGTTTCGTTGCCCTCCAGCAGCCCGTTCTGGATCGGCCCGCGCAGGGCCAGGGCGACGACGGCGAAGAAGAGCGAGAGGCCGAACTGGATCGTCGAGGCGACCCGCATCGGCTGCCCGATCGGTTCCCCTTTGACCATGCGCTCGGAGATGTGGCGCGAGAGCAGCTGTTCGATCGGCCGATAGAGGGTCGAGATCGTGATGAAGACCGCCGACCAGAGCACCGTGATCTGCCCGTAGTCGGGCTTGGAGAGGACGTGCGAGGCGATCAGGAAGTAGGCGTAGGTGATCAGCCCGGTGAGGCCGACCCCGACCGCGAGGAAGCTGGCGGTTTTGCCGTAGTCGGCGCCGCTCTCCGCCGCCGCGCCATTGCGCGTTGTCTCGTCCCCCGCCGCGGCGCTCATGTCTTCGGCTCGGAGCCGCGCTCGTAGTGCGAGGGCTCGACCCCAAGCGCCAGCTCGACCCGCCGCACCCGCTCGAAGACCCGCTGCGTCATCACCCGCTGCCCGGCCAGGAGGTCGCCGATGATGCCGAGCGCGAAGAGCTGGACGGCGGCGATGAAGAGGACGGCCCCGAGGATCAGCGACTGGATGTGGCCGTCGCTGTTGCCGTTGAAGATCCAATCGATCAGGAACGGCAGCCAGGCCGCCAGCGCCAGCACGAGGACGACGGCGCCGGCCGTCGCGAACGCCCGCAGGGGCTCATAGCGCGCGTAGATCCGCAGCAGCGCCGGCCCGTTGCGGCGCACGTAGGCGCCGGTCGAGTCGAACAGCCGCGACTCGCGGGTCTGCGGGTTGGTCCCGATCTCGACCTGGTCGACCGCGACCAGCATCTTCCCGGCCTGGATCAGGCTCTCCAGGGTGTAGGTGAAGTTGTCGACGACCGAGAGCTGCAGGGCGGCCTCGCGGTTGTAGGCGCGGAAGCCGGAGGTGGTGTCGGTGATCTCGGTGCCCGAGAGCCGGCGCACGACCCAGCTGCCGAGCCGCTGCAGCCCTTTTTTCGAGCCGGAGAAGTGGTCGATCTGCCCGACCTGGCGGTCGCCGACGACCATGTCGGCCTCGCCGGCGAGGATCGGCGCCACCAGCTTCGCCACGTCGGCGCCCTGGTACTGGTTGTCGGCGTCGGTGTTGACGACGATGTCGGCACCGAGCTTCAGGCATGCATCCAATCCGGCCTGGAAGCCGGCGGCGAGGCCCTTGTTGTTGGTCAGGCGGACGATGTGCTCGACGTCGTTGGCGCGGGCGACCTCGACGGTGCGGTCGGTCGAGCCGTCGTCGATCACGAGCAGCTCGATCGCGTCGATGCCGTCGAGCTGGCGGGGCAGGTCGGCGATCGTCGCCGGGAGGGTTGCCTCCTCGTTGAGGCAGGGGATTTGGATGATCAGCTTCATATCCAGGGGTCGATCAGGGTAGTCGCGCTCGCGGCGCGGGGGCGCCTCCAGGGGAGAGGCCTGCGGGCGGGCAAGTATGTCCGTTCTCGACCTCTCCCCTGGAGTCACCCGCGCGAGGGGCGTAGAATCCCAGACTGATTGACTCGTCAGTCAATGCGATGAACAGCGAGGTCACAAGCGTGGATCAAGGGCACCTGAGGCGGGCGCTGGAGTTGGCTGAGCGCGGGCGCGGGCGGGTCAGCCCGAATCCGCTGGTGGGTGCGGTCGTGGTCCGGGACGGGCTCGTGATCGGGGAGGGGTTTCACGCCGAGCTTGGCGGGCTGCATGCCGAGCGCGCTGCTCTGGCGGATTGCCGGGAGCGGGGAGAGGATCCGGCGGGGGCGACGATGTATGTGACGCTGGAGCCGTGTGCGCACCAGGGGCGGCAGCCGCCTTGCGTGGAGGCGGTGCTGGAGGCTGGGATCGCCAGGGTCGTGATCGCCTCCGAGGATCCGAGCGAGAAGGCGTCCGGCAGGGGGCCGGGGATTCTGCGCGACGGCGGGGTGGAGGTCGTCTTCGCGGCGGGAGCCGAGGCCGCGGCGGCGCGGCTGCTGAACCAGCCCTTCCGCAAGCACGCCCGGACCGGACTGCCGCTGGTGATGCTGAAGCTGGCGATGTCGCTCGACGGCCAGACGACGACCGCCCCCGGTGACTCGCCCTGGATCTCCGGCGAGCTCAGTCGCGCCCTCGTCCACCGCTGGCGCGCCGAATCCGACGCGATCGCCGCCGGCATCGGCACCGTCCTCACCGACGACCCTCTCCTTACCGCCCGGCCCGAGGATTCGGAGAGCGGCAGTCCTTTGGGTCGCATAGCGCCACAAAGGACTGCCGCGCGCATGATGCGGCAGCCGCTCCGGGTCATTTTCGACTCCCAGGCCCGTCTCCCGCTCAGCTCCCAGCTCCTGGCGACCCTCGACCAGTCTCCGGTCCTGGTTGTCACTGCCTCCCACGTGGACCCCACCCGCGTCAGCGCCCTCGAGAACGCCGGCGCCGAAATCCTCTCCGCCGCCGGCGCTACCGCACCCGATCGCATCACCGCCGCCCTCACGGACCTAGGCCGCCGCAACATCACCAGCCTCTTCCTCGAGGGCGGCCGCACCCTCGCCTCAGCCTTCCGAGCAGCCGACCAGCTCGACGAATCCCGCACCTTCGTCGCCCCCATGCTTCTCGGTTCCGCCGGGACGGCCCCTCGACCGGGTGATCCGGAGAGGGAGGCCGAGAACGTAAACCTCGCCCGCAGGCCTCCCTCTCCGGAGCGCCCGGTCGCCGCCCTCCCCCTGGGGCAGGACCCGCGCGCCGGAGCGCTCGGTCCCGCACGTCTCTCGGCGCTCCACTCATCGAGCGAGCCAGTCGGCGAGGATGTCTTGATCACGGCCAGATACAAGGAGTGGTGACGTGTTCACCGGACTGATCCAAGACATAGGCAAGGTCGAGTCCATCGACGCCGGCGCGGACGGCGCTCGCTTGCGCGTCGCCACCACCCTCGGCAGCGATATCGGCCTCGGCGACTCGGTCGCCGTCAACGGCATCTGCCTGACCGCCACGGCGGCGGACTCCGCCGGCTTCGAGACCGAGGCGATGAACCAGACGCTCGCCGTGACCGCCCTCGGCGGCGTCGAGGCCGGCGCTCGGGTCAACCTCGAGTTGGCGATGCAGGCGACCGATCGGCTCGGCGGCCACATCGTCCAGGGCCACGTCGACGGCGTCGGCGAGGTGCTCGCGGTGGAGGACGACGGTTTCGCCCGCCGCGTCCGCGTCGCCCTCCCGCCCGAGGTCCTGCGCTACGCCGTCGACAAGGGCTCGATCACCCTCAGCGGGGTCAGCCTCACGGTCGCCGAGCTGGGCCCGGAGTGGGTGGAGGTCTCGCTGATCCCCGAGACCCTGGAGCGGACCAACCTGGGCGAGCTGACGCCGGGAAGCAATTTGAACGTCGAGTGCGACATCGTTGCCAAGTACGTGGAGCGGTTGCTGGCACCATTCGCTGGAAAGGAGCGAGCGTGAGCCATATGACGGAGACCGAGAACAAGGACAGCGTTCTGACCGAGGCGGGCGAGAGCCCGTTCTCGACGATCGAGGAGGCGATCGAGGAGATCCGCCGCGGCCGCATGGTCGTCGTCTGCGACGGCGAAGACCGCGAGAACGAGGGCGACCTGGTGATGGCGGCGCAGTTCGCCACCCCGGAGGCGGTCAACTTCATGGCCAAGGAGGCGCGCGGCCTGATCTGCCTGGCGCTGACCGCCGAGCGCTGCGAACAGCTCGGCCTGAAACTGATGGCGGCCAAGAACGAGGCGCCGCTGCAGACCGCCTTCACGGTCACGATCGAGGCCGCCGGGGGCGTCAGCACCGGCATCTCCGCCCACGATCGCGCTCACACGATCCAGGTCGCGATCGACCCCA